>NZ_JAMYNL010000006.1:0-388542 GCF_040319065.1 Mesorhizobium sp. M0968 | reverse complement strand
AAAAGACTACCTGCGGGTCGGCGCGCCTTCAACCAACACCCGTATAACCGCCCCACCTGAAACACCCCACACCCGCGGGGGCCCAGCCCGGCCGCTCTTGTCTCTTGCATGGCGGAAGAACGCCTGCTTCAAGCCGCCTTTGCTTCTGCTTCATGGAGCGCGAAAGAGCGCCCGTCCGCGTCGAAAATATGTAGGTCTCCGGCGTCCGCCGTCAGCCGCAGCGTCGCTCCGCGCTTGACCTCGACATTGCCCGGCAGCTTGGTCACCAGCGGCAGGTCGGCGCGGCCGATGTCGACATAGACGAGCTGGACCTCGCCGAGCTGCTCGACGTAATCGACCGTCCCTTCGAACAAATAGTCGGCGCCGGTGGCAATCATCAGATCCTCCGGCCGCACCCCGAAGCTCACCGCTGCGCCTTTCGCCGACGCAGGCGTTGCGATCGGCACCGTTGCCTTGCGGCCGCCGACATGGCTGACGACCGTCGGGTTGCCGGTCTTGTCGATCGTCGCCGGCAGGATGTTCATCGCCGGCGAGCCGATGAACTGGGCGACGAACAGATTGCCGGGCCGCTTGTAGAGCTCCATCGGCGTGCCGACCTGTTCGATATGGCCTTCCTTCAGCACCACGATGCGGTCGGCCAGCGTCATCGCCTCGACCTGGTCGTGGGTGACATAGATCATGGTTGTGGCCGGCATCGATTCCTTGAGCTTGGCGATCTCGATGCGGGTGGCGACACGCAGCGCCGCGTCGAGGTTTGACAGCGGTTCGTCGAACAGAAAAACCTTGGGATTGCGCACGATGGCGCGACCGATGGCGACGCGCTGGCGCTGGCCGCCCGACATCGCCTTGGGCAGACGGTCGAGATATTTGGTCAGCTGCAGGATCTCGGCCGCCTGGCGCACCCGCTTGTCGATCTCGGCCTTGCTTTCCTTGCCGATCTTCATCGAGAAGGCCATGTTGTCGTAGACGGTCATGTGCGGATAGAGCGCATAGGACTGGAACACCATCGCGATGCCGCGCTTTGACGGCGGCACGTCGTTGACGATCTCGCCGTCGATCTTGAGCTCGCCCGAGGTGATCTCCTCCAGCCCGGCGATGCAGCGCAGCAAGGTCGACTTGCCGCAACCAGAGGGACCGACGAAGACGATGAATTCGCCCGACTTTATGTCGAGGTCGACGCCGTGCAGAATGTTGAGATTGCCATATGATTTCCTCACTTGCCTTAGCGTGACATCGGCCATGGTACCCTCCAGTTCTTCCTTGAATTCAGTCGATACGCCCGAACCAGGCGCCGTAGCCGCCGAGGCGGATAGTGCCGGCGCCAGTCTGTCCCGAAAACCCGTGTCCCGGCAAGGGCTGCAATGAGCGGCCGCCAAGATCGACCTCGGCCGGCTTTGCTCCGAGATTGAAGGCGCAGACGATCTGCTCGTTGCCTTCGCGGCGCGTGAAGGCGACGGTGTCGCCCTCGCTTTCGATGAACTCGATATCACCCTTGGCCAGTGCCGGATGGGCGCGGCGGAAAGCGAGGAAGCGCCGGTAGTGCTCGAGCAGCGAGCCGTCGTCGCCTTGCTGCACATTGACGGCTTGCGCAAGGTGCTTGCTGGGCACCGGCAGCCAGGGCTTTGCCGTCGAGAAGCCGCCATTGCGGGCAGCGCCGTCCCAAACCATCGGCGTACGGCAGCCGTCGCGTCCCTTGAATTCAGGCCAGAAGCGGATGCCGTATGGGTCCTGCAGATCCTCGAAGCCGAGTTCGGCCTCGCTGAGCCCGAGCTCCTCGCCCTGATAGATACAGACCGAGCCGCGCAACGACATCAGCAGCGCCGAGATGACCTTGAGGTAGGCGGTCGGGTCGGGCTCGCCGGCTGCCCAGCGCGAGGCGGGACGCATCACGTCATGGTTGGAGAAGGCCCAGCACGACCAGCCGTCGCTGGCCACCTTGCCGAAGGTTTCCAGGACCGAGCGCACCCTTGCCGCGCTGATCTTCTCCGGCGCCAGGAAGTCGAAGGAGTAACACATATGCACGCGCTTGCCGCCGGCCGTATAGGCCGCCACCACTTCCAGCCCACGCTGCGAATCGCCGACCTCGCCAACCGCGGCCGTCGCCGGGTATTCGTCGAGCAAGGCGCGGAAGCGTTCGAGGAAGCCGAGGTTTTCAGGCCGGCTCTTGTCGTAGAGATGGTCCTGGTAGTTGTAGGGGTTGACGGCCGGCGCCGTCTGGTCGTTGCGCTGCTCGGGCGGCAGCGGCGGATTGTCTTCCAGGCCTTGGCTGTGGAAATAGAAATTGATGGTATCGAGTCGGAAGCCGTCGACGCCGCGCTCCAGCCAGAAGCGGGTGACGTCGAGCAGCGCGTCCTGGACCGCGCGGCTGTGGAAATTGAGGTCGGGCTGCTCGGCTAGGAAATTATGCAGGTAATATTGCTGGCGGCTGGTGTCCCACTGCCAGGCCGAGCCGCCGAAGATCGACAGCCAGTTATTGGGTGGCGTGCCGTCCGGCTTGGCATCCGCCCAGACATACCAGTCGGCTTTTGGATTGCTGCGGCTCGAGCGGCTCTCCTTGAACCAGGGATGGATGTCGGCGGTGTGCGAGAGCACCTCGTCGATCATCACCTTGAGGCCAAGCCGGTGCGCCTCTGCGGTCAGCGCGTCGAAGTCGGCCAGCGTGCCGAACATCGGATCGACATCGCAATAATCCGACACGTCGTAGCCAAAATCCTTCATCGGCGATTTGAAGAATGGCGAGATCCAGATGGCGTCGACACCGAGCGAGGCGATGTAGGCCAGCCGGCCGATCATGCCCCTGAGGTCGCCGATGCCGTCGCCGTTCGAATCCTGATAGCTGCGCGGGTAGATCTGGTAGATCACGGCACCTCGCCACCAGTCGCGATCGATAGCGAGATCTGGCTTCGGGGTGGCCTTCAAAGCGGATTGCATGATCTCAACCTCCTTTCACCGAGCCGGCAAGCAGCCCACGGACGAAATAGCGCTGCAGCGAGAAGAACACGATCAGCGGCACGATGATGGTGACGAAGGCCGATGTCGTCAGGATCTCCCAGTCGCCGCCGCGCGAGCCGAGCAACGCATTGAGCTTGGCGGTAAGCACGATCTGGTCGCCCTCGGTACCAAGGAAAACCATCGCCACCAGCAGATCGTTCCACACCCAGAGAAACTGGAAGATGGCGAACGAGGCCAGCACCGGGAACGACAGTGGCAGCACGATCTTGACGAAGATCTCGAAATCGCTGGCGCCGTCGATGCGCGCCGACTCCATGATCTCGCGTGGCAGGCCGGCGATATAGCTCCTCAGAAGATAGATGGCGAAAGGCAGGCCGAAGCCGGTATGGGCCAGCCAGATGCCGAGATAGGTCTTCGACGGCACGCCGAAGAAGCTGCCGACGCCGTTATAGAGCTTCAACAGCGGAATCAGCGACATCTGCAGCGGCACGACCAGGAGGCCGATGATGACGGCGATGAGCAGGGCCCGGCCAGGAAAGCGCATCCAGGCCAGCGCGTAGGCGGCGAACGCGGCGATCAGGATTGGAATGACGGTCGCCGGAATGGTGACGGTCAGCGAGTTCATGAAGGAGCGGCCGATGCCTTCCGAAAACAGCACCGTGTCGTAATTGTCGGTGGTGAATTTCGGCGGCGCCGACGAGGCGTAATAGACGCGCTGGCCGCGTTCGCTCTCGAAAGCCTTCGGCGAGGTCATGACGAAACTGCCGTCGGCATTGAGTTGCAGGGTGACGCCGTCGCCGAGATCGGCTGTCGAGCCGGCGGGATATTGCGTCGGCGCGGCCGACTTGACGCCAAAGGCGCTGATGTTGCGGGCCGGGCCGTCGCCGAAGATATTGCCTTGCAGGACGAACTTGCCCTCCTTCTCGACCTGCGCCGAGGCTGGCGGCAGCCGGCCGGCTTCCGTCTGGCTGGAACTGGTGAACGAGTTCCACCAGCCCGAAGCGATGATCTGATCCTTGTCGCGCAGTGACGAGACCAGAATGCCGAGCGTCGGGATCGTCCAGATCGCAACGAAGATGAAGACGGCGATGTGGACGCCGAAACGGCTGACAAAGGACTTTCCGGTCGACGCGGCCATCTCAATGCCCTTCCGTCTCTTTGTTCGCCTGGCGGATGTTCCAGACCATGATCGGAATGACCGCGATCATGATGATGATGGCGATGGTGGCGCCGCGGCCGAAATCGCCGCCGCCGCGGAACATCCAGTCGAACATCAGATTGGCCAGCACCTGGCTGTTCCACTGGCCGTTGGTCATGGTCAGCACGATGTCGAAAACCTTAAGCACCAGGATGGTGATGGTGGTCCAGACCACGGCGATGGTGCCCCAGATCTGCGGCACCATGATCTTCCAGAAGATCTGGAAAGGGTTGGCGCCGTCGATGACGGCGGCTTCCAGCGTCTCTTCCGGAATGCCGCGCAAGGCCGACGACAGGATGACCATGGCAAAGCCGGTCTGGATCCAGATCAGGATGACCATCAGGAAGAAGTTGTTCCAGAACGGCAGCGAGATCCAGACCTGCGGCTGGCCGCCGAAATACTGGATGATGGCGTTGAGCAGGCCGATCTGCGTCTGCCCGTCGCCGCGATATTCGTAGATGAATTTCCAGATGACGCTGGCGCCGACGAACGAGATCGCCAGCGGCAGGAAGATCAGGCTCTTGGCGATGGTGCCCCACCAGATCTTGTCGGTGAGCACGGCGATGATCAGCCCGAGGAAGGTGCAGGCGGCCGGCACCACCGCCAGCCAGATGATGTTGTTGAGGATCGAGTTGCGGAACTCGCGGTCGCCGAACGCCCATTGATAGTTGGCCAAGCCGACGAAATGGGCGCCGCCGCGATCAAGGAACGACAGCCTCAGTGTCTCCACCACCGGGTAGATCAGGTAGATGGTGAGGATAATCATCGCCGGGCCGACGAACAGCCAGGGCCGGATCACCCCCTGCCGGCGCAGATTGTTGATCGCCGCCTTGCCGGAAACGCCGCGTGCCGGAAAGATCGTGTCGAGTGCCTTGTTGGCGCCCCAGAAATAGGCGACGCAGCCGCCCACGCCGATGATGATGACGAATATCGCCGAGAAAATCTGAGCCGCCATGGGTCCCTCCCCCTGCGCACGGATCCGCCAGTCGAGAATGGCTTTGGCGACGGGATCATGCGCCGATTCAGTTGTCTGGAGCGCGACCAGCCGGAAAGCAGGTCACTGGGCGCGCGTCATGCCGGAATGCGTTGTGCTCACGACAATCGACGCGACGCCAAGCACCGGATAAGGTCCGGGCCGTTTGAGGCCCGGACCACATCACATTTGGAACTCAAGCCGGCCGCTTACTTGATCGCGTCCCAGCTTTTCTGGATGTCGGTGGCGACGTCCTGGGCGGACTTGCCGCCGACCAGGTCGATCATGCCGGTCCAGAACGCACCGGCGCCGATCTTGCCCGGCATCAGGTCGGACCCGTCGAAGCGGAAGGTCGAGGCGTTGGCCAGGATCTCGCCCTGCTTCTTCAGCGCGTCGCTGGCATAGGCGTCCTTGTTGACCGACTTGAACGGCGTCACGAAGCCGCCCTGCGCCATCCAGATCTCATGAGCGAGCGGCAGCTTCAGGAATTCGATGAACGCGCGGGCACTCTTGCTGTCTTTGGTGATCATGGCGAGCGTGCCGGCGCCGAGCACCGGAGTGCCGAGCTCGGGCTTGGAAGCGTAAGGCGGGAAGTAGAAGAAGTCGGCATCCTCGCCCATCTTGGTGCCTTGCGGGAAGAAGGTCGGGATGAACGATGCCTGATGGTGCAGATAACATTTCGGCGGCACCGAGAAGAGGCCCTTCGGGCTGTCACGGAAATCGGTCGCCGCAACCGCCTTGGCGCCGCCCTCGACCATCTTGTCGTCGGTGGCGATCTTGCCGAAAATGTCGATGGCGTTGACCACTGCCGGATCGTTGAACGGAATTTCGTTCTTCACCCATTTGTCGTAGGTCTCGGGCGTCTGGGTACGCAGCATGATGTCTTCGACCCAGTCGGTCGCCGGCCAGCCGGTGGCGCCGCCCGAACCAAGCCCGATGCACCATGGCGTGCCGCCGTCGGCGATGATCTTCTTTTCGAGCTCGGCAAGCTCTTCCTGCGTCTTCGGCACCTTGTAGCCGGCTTCCTCGAAATTGTCCGGCGAGTACCAGACCAGCGACTTCACGTCGGCCTTATACGGAAAGGCGAAGAAGCCGGGCTTGCCGTCCTTGTCCTTGAACGTGCCGAGATCGACCCAGGATTGGCCGGCGCCGTAATTGTCCTTGACCCAGTTGGCCGTATCGTCGCCGAGCGGCGTCAAAAGGCCCTTCGATGCCAGATCCTGGATCAGGCCCGGCTGCGGCAGCACGGCGATGTTGGGCGGGCTGCCGGCCTGCGTGTCGATGACGATCTGCTGCTCGTAATTCTCCGACGAGGAGTACTTGATCTCGGCGCCGGTGGCTTCGGAGAAGTAATCGAGGACGGTGCGGATAAGCCCTTCGTCCTCGCCGCGCCACGGCCCGAAGATCGTCAGCGTCTCGCCCTTGAGGTCGACTTTCTTGAGCTCTTCGTAGTTGGCCCAGTTGAAACGGGGATCTTCGCCCGGCTTGAACTTCAGTTCGGCTTGCGCCGGCATGGCGAGCGCAAGCGTGGCGAACGCAGCACCCAGCAGAAGCATTTTCTTCATCGGTATTCCCTCCCAGTGGTGACAAACACCGAACGAAACCTCCATTCCGTCCGCCGGCGCTGCAGGACTGTGACTCAGTCGGAAAGGAACTGCAACCTTTCGTAGAGTCTTCCAAAGCGCTTTGGTGATTTTGATCTCGCCACTGAATTGATCCGGAGTCAAGAGAAAGCCAGACTAATCGATTTAATTTCTGTGGCCGGGTGCCGGCGAAAGTGCGCTGCAGCACAGTTTTCTGGCGGTGCAGCAGCAAATTCGGCTTCAAACCGGTCCGAACCGTGCGTATGGTCAGTGCGCTCGGCAACGCGGTTCGTAGCGGCTAGCTCGATTCAGATTAAAAGCGCTTTGAGGTTGGAGGCCTCCGGTGAACCTCAAGCAGCTCTCCCACATGCTGGCGCTTTCGCAGACTACGGTGAGCCGCGCATTGAACGGCTACCCGGAAGTCAACGAGGAAACGCGCCGGCGGGTGGTCGATGCCGCCAAGCGTCACGGCTATCGCCCCAATCCGAGCGCCCGCCGGCTGGCGACCGGCAAGACCGGCATGATCGGCTATGTGCTGCCGACGGGAACGACCGTCGACATCGACCCGCATTTCGTCGAGTTCCTGTCCGGCCTCGGCGACTATGCGCGTTCGCACGAGCTCGACCTGGTGCTGTCACCGGCCGATGCCGACGACCAGGAGACGACCTACCGCCGCATTGTCGCCAACCGGCAGGTCGACGCGGTCTATATCTCGTCGCCGAGGCCGGCCGACCGGCGGGTGGCACTCGTCAACACGCTCGGCATTCCCTTCATCGTCCATGGCCGCAGCGAAGGCTTCGATTTCGACTATCCGTTCACCGACATCGACAATGAGGGCGCCTTCCACGAGGCGGCGCGGCTACTCGTTCAGCTCGGTCATAGGCGTCTGGCGCTGATCAACGGCGACGATCGCGAGACCTTCGCCATCCATCGCGAGCGCGGCGTGCGCCGCGCGCTTGCGGCGAACGGCCTGGTGCTTCGAGATCAGCATGTCTGTTCCCTCACCATGACCGAGGAGAACGGCTACCGCGCCGCCAGGCGTCTGCTGGAACAAAGCGACGCGCCGACGGCAATCGCCTGCTCCAGCCTGATCATGGCGCTCGGCGTGGTGCGCGCGGTGCGCGATCTCGGCCTGACCATTCCGGGCGACCTGTCGCTGATCGCCCATGACGACGTCTTTCCCTGGCTGAAGCCGGAAAATTTTTCGGTGCCATTGTCGACGACGCGTTCGTCGATCCGCCTCGCCGGCGCGCGCATCGCCGAACGGCTGGCGGCGCGGATTTCCGGCCTGGAGGAGGGCGCTCGCGGCGAAGTCTGGCCGGTCGACCTGGTGGTCAGGGGATCGGTCGCCGGCGCGCCGGCCTAGAGGCAATCACTCTGAACGGCCGAGGTCGACTCTTGGCGGCTGTTGGCCAGCACCAGCGGGTGCGTCCTGGTCTCAGGCCGCGGATTTGAGGTGATCGATGAAGGCGCGCAGCTTCGGCAGGACTTGGCGCTTGCCGGGATGATAAAGGAAGACACCCGGCGTCGTCGTGGCGACGCCGTCGAGCACCGACTGGAGTTTTCCTTCGGCTATCGGACCTTCGGCGAGTGGTCGCGGCGTCTGCGCCAACCCGACGCCCCGCATCGCGGCCCCGACCAATGTCGAATAGTCGTGCGCAATCAGCGGGCCTGAGACGATCGCTTCGATTGCACCGTTACCATCGATGAACGACCAGGGTGCGATGGCGCCATTCGAGCGGCGCAAGCGTAAGCAGGCGTGGTGGCGCAAGTCGTCGACACGCTCGGGACGGCCGTAGCGCTCAAAATAGTCAGGGCTGCCGACGACTACGAACGAGAACGGCGGGGTCAGCCGCACCGCCACCATGTCGGCGGCGATGAGTTGCCCGAGGCGGATGCCGGCGTCGAACCCGCCGGTCGCGAGATCGACCATCTGGTCGCTCACGGCGATCTCCAGTTCGATCTCAGGATAGGCTTGGCAGAACGACGCGAGCACCGGCTCCAACATCAGCGGCACGATAGCGCGAGGCACAGACAGGCGCAGCAGACCGGTCGGCCGCTGGCCGATATCGCGGGCAGCCTCGCCGGCCGCTACGAGCTCCTCGAATGCCGGGCCGGCACGGTCGAGGAACCGCTGGCCAGGTTCGGTTAAACCAACGCTCCGCGTCGTGCGGACGAACAGCGCCGTGCCCAGGCGAGCTTCCAGCGCGCGCACCGCCTGGCTCACGGCCGATGGCGTCACCCCGAGATCGGCGGCGGCCCGGCGGAAGTTACGCCGCCTGGCGACGGCCAGGAACGCCTCGACGCCCTCCAGCGCCCCATGTCGGACTGTGTAGCTCTGCTTCATAGGTTGTTGTGATTACACCGGATAGTCGAATTGCGGTAGCGGGCTTAAAGCCGCGTGAATCAACTGTTGAGAGTAGGCCAAATGTCCACGGAAATGGTGTTCCAAACCCATCTTGTTCTCGGCTATGTCGCGTGGCTGCTTTGCTTCGGCGCGTACGGTTTGCCGTGGCTCAGGTCGATGGACCGGGTCGCGGCGCAACGCGCTATCGCTACGCTGCACTGCTTCCGATTCTTCGGGCTCGTCTTCATCGTTCCGGGCGTCGTAAACCCCAATCTGCCCGCTGATTTCGCCGTGTTCGCCGCCTACGGCGATTTCGCGACTGGAGTGCTGGCCATGCTGGCGCTGCTCACGGTGAGGATACGTCCGCTCTTCTGGCCGTTGGTCGTCGCCTTCAACGTCGCAGGGACGGTCGACCTCATCGTCGACTATTACCACGCCATTCAGATCGGCCTTCCTGCACGCGCAGGCGAACTGGGCGCCACCTACGCGATCCCGATCATCTACGTACCGCTGCTGATGATAACGCATATCGCCGCATTCTATTTTCTCCTACGTCCTCAGCAAAACGCGACCTGAGCGGGCTAT
This sequence comes from Mesorhizobium sp. M0968, assembly GCF_040319065.1. Lineage (NCBI taxonomy): Bacteria > Pseudomonadati > Pseudomonadota > Alphaproteobacteria > Hyphomicrobiales > Phyllobacteriaceae > Mesorhizobium > Mesorhizobium sp. M0968. The sequence goes on along the minus strand of NZ_JAMYNL010000006.1, from coordinate 378,904 downwards.
TCCTTCGCCGCCTCGGCCGCCTTGGTGTTCAGAAGCCCGTAGCCGAAGTCATTGTCCCGCCCCTTCGCGCCGAGATCCTTCGCCGTGGCGGCAAGTGCTTTCTCGACCCAGTCGGCGGAGCGGTCGGGCGCGGCATGCAACAGATTGGCGACGGCGCCGGTCACGATCGCCGCGGCGAAGGACGTCCCGGTCACCACGTCCGAGCCGGCGCCGCTCGGCGCCACCATCTCGACGCCGGGAGCGGAGATGAAGACGTAGGCGCCGCGATTGGCCTGCGGCATCAGCCCATCCTTGGCATCGGTGGCCGTCACCGCGATCACGGCGTCGAAGGCGGCCGGATAACCATAGGGCGCCTTCGGTCCGTTATTGCCGGCGGCCGCGACCAGCACGATGCCAAGCGCGCGCGCATTGCGGCAGGCGATGCCGAGCAGGTCGTTCTTCGGGCCGACGAAGCTCATGTTGATGATGCGGACATCCTGCTCCGCCGCCCAGTCAAGCGCCGAAAGGATGACGTCCATGGTCGACTTGCCGCCCTCGAAGGCGCGGGCATGATAGATCCTGGCGCCCGGCGCCATGCCTTTGAACGCGCCGGTGCCGGCGATCAGTCCATCGACCGAAGTGCCGTGGTCGCGCGCCTTGATCGGCACGTCGGGCATGGCATCGAACTGCCCGGCGATGACGCCGGAGAGCGCCGGATTGTCGTCGTCGATGCCGGTGTCGATGACGCCGACGCGCACATTCTCGCCGCTGGCTTTGTCGGCATCGAGCGCGATGCGCTCGAACGCATAATTGGCGATGCTGGCCGCCTGCTGCAGCGAGTAGACATGGTTGGCCTCACGCCGCAAAGTGCGGCCGTCGGCGGCGAGCTGCGCCAGCACGACGCCGACCGGGCGGCCATCGGGAATGCCGAAGCGCACCAGCGTGTTGCCGAGCAGCCGCGACTGCCGCTGCGAGCGTATCTCGAGGCCGAACGAGGCCGCGATCTGCTGGACCGCGCCGGCATCGCCATTGACGGTGACCAGCACCTCGTCGGGCACGAAATCGCCGGTCACGGCGCGCGGCGGCTCGGTTGCCACAAGATCGGTCGGCGCAACCACCGCACCGCCCAGCACCGCAGCCTGTATTGCCGGCGCGACGGCGGGTGGGGTTGCAGTATTGCCAGGAGGTATCGGCGCCTCGGTGACTACGGCAGGATTGGGGAACAGGTCGACAATCAAGCCCGGAAGAAACACCGCGCCCGTCGTTCCATGAGCCGGCGCTTTGCCGCCATCCTTCACGCCGCCGCCATCCTTGGCGCAGTCGGCGTTGGCAGCATTTCCCCGGTTCAGGCAGTCGATCTCAGCCTGGGTGAGGTTAGGATCGTTGGTTTGTGCAACGGCAGACGCGGCGAAGATTGTCATCGCCGCCGTCAATCGAATGACCGCCTCAGCCGCCATCAGCCGGTTTCCTTCCCTCCAGGGCAGCTTCGGTGAAAGGCTGGGCGGCGATAAGGCCAAGCAGCTTCTGATAGTCGGCGGCGGTCTCGGCCGGGACGCCGACGCGGAAGACGCCGTCGGCGGTCGGCCCGCCAGCGATCTTCAACTGGTTCTGGTCGAGAAAAGCGATGATGTCGGACAGCTTCGCATCCGGTTTGAACTTCACAAGGGCAAACGGCATTTTGGCCAGATCGTCCTCCGATCCGGCAATCTCGAAATCGCCACCTCTGTTGCCGGTCTGCACAAAGGATTGCGCGACGACCAGGGCCAGCAGCACCGCGGCCGCGGCCCAGGCGACGCCGGCGGGCACCGCCATGAAGCGGCTCCAGGCCTGCGCCAGCCAGGACGATGCCGCCGGCGCGCGGGACGGGCCGGCCTCGGCGTCGAGCGCCTTGGCAAAGCGGCTGAGCGCATCGGCCGGCGGGCGGATTGCCTCGTTTGCGGCAGCGGTGCCGGAGAATTCGGCCTCGGCCTCGCCTAGTGCGGCCATCGCCGCCGGATCGCTCGCCAGCCATTCCTCGATGGCTTCGAGCTCGGTACCCTCCAGCGAGCCGTTCAGATAAAACGGCAGCAGCATTTCCATTTCGTCGCGGCGTGACATCTTTTCAGCGGCGCTCATGGCCACCCCCTGTCGTAACCGGCGGCCTTGCGAGCTTCGCCGAGTTTCTTGCGGGCGTAGAACATCCTGGTCTTGACCGTTGCGACCGGGATGCCGAGTACCTCGCCGATCTCGCTCACCGATTGCCCGTGATAATAGGCAAGGTCGATCACCGTGCGGTGCTCTTCCGGCATGGCATCGATAAAGCGTCGCAAGGCGGCGGCCTCGTCTTCCTTCATCGTCACGACTTCCGGCGTGTCGGCGCCGTCGGCGACCTGGGCCGCGTCATGGTCGTCGATCCAGTCTTCCTTCCTCTTGCGCAGCAGGGACAGCGCCTTGAAGCGGGCAATGCCGAGCAGCCATGTCGAGACCTCCGAGCGTCCCTCGAAGGCCGGTGCCTGCCGCCAGAGTTGAGGAACACCTCGTTCGCGATATCGTCGGCCATCTGTTCCGATCCCGTCTGGCGTGCCACGAAGCGGTAGACCCGCGCGTGGTGGCGCATGAACAGGAGCCGCACGGCGGCACGGTCGCCTTTCGCGACCCGCTCGACAAGCGCGCGATCGGTCTCCGCGGCCGTCATCGCCGGTCGAGCCGCCTGGCTCCTGCCTGCTCTGTCGCTGATCGGCCCAAAAAGGTTCACCGCATCCGCCCGTATATCTGCGGAGGCTAACTGAAGAGCGGGAGCGTTGCCAGAGGGAGAAGAGGGCGCGCGCTCAACTCAGGAACGGCTTTGCCTTCATCGTCGCCGGCACCGGCACGCCGAGGCGCGCAAGCACCGTCGGCGCGAGCTGCAACTGATCGAGCAGCGTACTGGCTTCCGGACCCTCGCCGGATCCGAAGTAGTAAAGTGCGAAATCCTGCATCTCCTCGTCGTGGCCGCCATGATGGCCGCGATCGGTCTGGCCATGATCGGCGGTGACGATCACCTCGTAGCCGGCTTCCCGCCAGCGCGGCAGGAAGCCGGCGAGCATGGCGTCCATTGCATAGACGGCATGATCCATCTCGTGGCAGTCATGGCCGAAGCGGTGGCCCATCGAGTCCAGAGTACAGCTGTGCAGGATGCCGTAATCGATGCCGTAGCGCCTGGTCAGCATGGTCAACGTCGCGAACAGGTCGACGTCGCTCGGCGTCATCTGGTTCCTGGCATTGTAGCCGGTCATGGTGTGGAACCGGCCATGGCTGATCGGCCTGCCCGGCTGGTCGAACTCCATGTCCTCGACCAGGTCGAACGGATAGGCCCGGAAGAATTCGGACCAGTAGGAGTGAGTGACCGCACCGGTCTTGCCGCCGGCCCTGCTGACTTCGGAAAAGATGTCCGGCTGTTCGACGCGAAACCGGTTCTCGTTCGACAGGATACCGTGCATTTGGGGCGGCACGCCGGTGTGGATCGAGGCATAGCAGGATGCCGAGGTCGACGGCAGCACGGAGCGCATTTTCCATACGCGGGCTTCGCCTGATTGCACCCAGCCTTCGAGATTGCCCATCAGCCGACGCCAGTTCCGGTAAGGCACGCCGTCGAGGATGATGAGCAATAGTTTTGTGTTGAGCGCCAAGGGCGCCTCCATGCGGCTTAATCGGAAAAGTCAGGGCCGGCCTGCCGTTCAATCCACGCCCGGACAGGATCGTCGGGCGCAAAGTGCGGCCCGCTAGTTCCCCGCGCTGGCCATGCGCCGTCCCTTGATCGCTTTCTCTAGCCAGCCGATCTCCATTTCTGGCACCGACGATAGCAAAAGATCGGTGTAGGCATCGAATGGTGGCGTCAGCACGGTGCTCTTGGCGCCGTAGCGCACCACTTCGCCGCGATACATCACGGCGACTGAATCGGCGATCGACTTGACCGTGGCCAGGTCGTGGGTGATGAACAGATAGGCGACGTTTTCCTCTTTCTGCAGCCCGAGGAGCAGCTCCAGTATGCCGTGGGCGACCAGCGGATCGAGCGCCGAGGTCACCTCGTCGCAGATGATCAGCTTCGGCTTGGCGGCGAGCGAACGGGCGATGCAGACGCGCTGCTTCTGGCCGCCCGAAAGCTCGGCCGGATAGCGGTCGACATAGCCTTTACCCATTTCGATCTTATCGAGGAGTTCGGCGACGCGTTTGTCGCGCTCGCGCCCGCGCATCCCAAAATAGAATTCCAGCGGCCGACCGATGATGGTGCCGACCGTCTGGCGCGGGTTCATCGCCACGTCGGCCATCTGGTAGATCATCTGCAGCTGGCGCAGGTCCTCCTTCGGCCGGTCGGCAAGCCGGTTGGCGAGCGGCCGTCCGTCGAAGGTGACGGTGCCTTGTTCGGGCGGCAAGAGGCCGGTGATGGCGCGCGCCAGTGTCGATTTGCCGGAGCCGGACTCGCCGACCACCGCCAGCGTCTGGCCGGGGAAAATATCGACCGAGACGTTCTTCAGCACCTTGATGTGACTGCGGCCATAGGCGGCGGTGATGTTCTTGACCGACAGGAACGGGCTCGTGCCGGGCTTCTGCTCCTGGTGTTCGATCTCATGCACCGAAACCAGCGCGTTGGTGTATTCTTGGCGCGGCTCCTTGATGATCTGGCGGGTGCCGCCCCATTCGACCAGCCGGCCGTGGCGCAACACCATGATCTCGTCCGAGACCTGGGCGACGACGGCAAGGTCGTGAGTGATGTAGAGTGCCGCGACATGCGTGTCGCGGATGGCATCCTTGATCGCCGCCAGGACGTCGATCTGCGTCGTCACGTCGAGCGCCGTGGTCGGCTCGTCGAAGACGATCAGGTCGGGTTCCGAGCACAGCGCCATTGCCGTCATGACGCGCTGCAGCTGACCGCCCGACACCTGGTGGGGAAAGCGCTCGCCGATGCTTTCGGGGTTCGGCAGGCTGAGCTTCTTGAACAGCGCCACGGCGCGCTTTTCGGCTTCGGCCCGCGTCGCCGTGCCGTGCAGGACTGCTGCCTCGACCACCTGGTCCATCAGCCTGTGCGCCGGATTGAAGGCGGCTGCCGCCGATTGCGCGACATAGCAGACCTCGCGGCCGCGCAATTTGCGAAACCCTTCGTTGCCGCCCTTCAGGATGTCGCGGCCATTGAGGATGACCTCGCCGCCGGTGATGCGCACGCCGCCGCGGCCGTAGCCCATCGACGACAGGCCGATGGTCGATTTGCCGGCGCCGGACTCGCCGATCAATCCGAGCACCTTGCCCTTTTCGAGCGTCAGCGAGACATCGTGCACCAGCACGATGTTCTTCGGCGCCTCACCCGGCGGATATACCGTGGCCTCGATGCGCAGATTGCGGATGTCGAGCAGCACGCCGGACTTTGGTTGCCCAGGCTTCGGTTGCCCGGGCTTCGGTTGCTTGTCAGCCATTACCCGCGTCCTCCCTTCAGGCTTGTCGTACGGTTGAGCACCCAGTCGGCGACGAGATTGACGGAAATCGCCAGCGCTGCGATCGCCGCCGCCGGAATGAGGGCGGCGCCTATGCCGAAGACGATGCCATCCTTGTTTTCCTTGACCATGCCGCCCCAATCGGCGTCCGGCGGCTGCACGCCAAGCCCGAGGAAGGACAGCGTCGACAGGAACAGTACGGCATAGATGAAGCGCAGGCCGAGTTCCGAAACCAGCGGCGACAGCGCATTGGGCAGGATTTCCCGGAAGATGATCCAGCCGCTGCCTTCGCCGCGCAATTTGGCCGCCTCGACATAGTCCATGACGTTGATATCGACGGCGACCGCCCTCGACAGGCGGTAGACGCGGGTCGAGTCGAGAACGCCCATGACCAGGATCAGCGTCACCAGATTGGATGGCAGCACCGACAGCACCACAAGCGCCATGATCAGCGTCGGGATCGACATCAGGAGATCGACGAGACGCGACAGAAGCGTGTCGAACCAGCCGCCGAAAACCGCCGCCGAGAAGCCGAGGATGGCGCCGAGCGAGAACGACAGCGCGGTCGCCAGCACCGCGATGAACAGGGTGATGCGGGCGCCATAGATCATGCGCGACAACAGATCGCGGCCGAGATTGTCGGTGCCCAGCCAATGCGCCGCCGACATCGGTTCCCAAGGGACGTCGCTGACGATCTCGGCATTGCCATGCGGCGCGATCCACGGCGCAAAGATCGCTGCCAGCACGAACAGCGCCGTCAGCACGATGCCGACCAATGCCGGGATGGGGATGCGTTTGATGACGAGCATACCCGCCCCCCTCATTTCGGATGTCTGAGGCGCGGATTGGCGACGATCGCCGCTATGTCCGCGATGATGTTCAGGCTGATGTAGACAGCGGCGAAGATCAGCCCGACCGCCTGCACCACCGGCACGTCACGCTTGGTGACGTGGTCGACGAGGTATTGGCCCATGCCTGGATAGACAAAGATAACTTCGACCACGACGACGCCGACGATCAGGTAAGCGAGATTGAGCATCACGACGTTGATGATCGGCGCGATGGCATTGGGGAAGGCATGCCTGCGGATGACCGCGAAGGCCGAAAGCCCCTTGAGTTCGGCGGTCTCGACATAGGCGGACTGCATCACATTGAGGATCGCAGCGCGCGTCATGCGCATCATATGCGCGAGCACCACCAGGGTCAGCGCCGCCGCTGGCAGTGCTATGGCCTGAATGCGTTCGCCGAAAGGCATCCCGTCATAGACCGTGGAAATGGCGGGAAACCATTGATGTTGCACCGCGAAGAAAAAGACGAGCACATAGCCGATGAAGAATTCCGGAAACGAGGTCGAGGCGAGCGCTAACCCGGAGATCAGCTTGTCGACCCAGCCATTGCGGTAGCGCACCGCGATCAGGCCGAGGATGATCGCCAGCGGCACCGCGACGATCGCCGCCCAGAAGGCGAGGAACAGCGTGTTCCACAGCCTTCCCTTGATCGAGGTTGCGATATCCTGACCGCTCGACATAGCCGTGCCGAGATCACCGGTCAGGATGCTGCCGAGCCAACGAAAATAACGGATGTAAGCGGGATCATTGAGGCCGAGCTGCTCGCGCAGATTGGCGAGCGACTCCGGTGTCGCCGACTGCCCGAGAATGGCTTGCGCGACGTCGCCGGGCAGGATTTGGGTGCCGGCGAAGATCAGGACCGAAACGGCCAACAGCAGCAGAATGCCCAGCGCAATGCGCTGGGCCACCAGTTTCACGATGGGTGAGGACATATCCGCAAGGCCGGGCTCAGGCTTCGAGCCAGCACTTCGCCAGAGCATATCCGTTCATCAACTCCTGATGCGGATCATCCACCCAGCCGGCGACCTTGGCGCCCGTCGCGTCGATGAACTGATTGAACATCGGCAGGATCAAGCCGCCCTCGTCGCGCACCATCACAGCCATGTCGTGGTACATTGCCTTGCGCTTGGCCTCGTCGAGCTCGGCGCGAGCCGCCAGCACCATCTTGTCGAAATCCGGACGCTTGAAACGTGTGTCGTTCCAGTCGGCCGTCGACAGATAGGCGGTAGAGTACATCTGGTCCTGCGTCGACCGGCCGCCCCAGTAGGAGGCGCAGAAGGGCTGCTTGTTCCAGACTTCCGACCAGTAGCCGTCGCCCGGTTCGCGTTTGATCTCCAGCTTGATGCCGGCCTTGGCCGCGCTTTGCTGGAACAGCTGTGCGGCATCGACGGCACCGGGGAAGGCGACGTCCGACGTCCGGAGCAGGACGGCACCGTCATGGCCCGATTTCTTGTAGTGGAACTTGGCCTTATCGGGATCGTATTTGCGCTGCTCGATCTCGGTGAATAGCGGGTACGATGCATTGATCGGGAAGTCGTTGCCGAGCGAGCCATAGCCACGCAGCACCTTGTTCAGCATCTCCTCGCGGTCGATCGCCAGCTTCAACGCCATCCGCAAGTCGTTGTTGTCGAACGGCGCGGTGTCGCAGTGCATGATGAAGACGTAGTGGCCGGGTCCCGAATGGTTGCGGATGGTGACGCCGGGCACGCGCTTGATCAGATCGACGATCTTCGGCTCGACCCGGTTGATCATGTTGACCTGGCCGCCCTGCAGCGCCGCCGTGCGGGCCGTGGCGTCGTTGATGACGATGATCTCTATCTGGTCGGCATGGCCCATCTTGTCGCCCTGCCAGTAATTGGCGAAGCGCTCGCCGCCATGGCGTACGCCGGGCTCGTTGGTGGTGACCTTGTAAGGACCCGCCGAGATACCGGCATCGGCCTTGTCCTTGCCGCCGTTCGGCTGGATGATCAGGTGATAGTCGCTAAGCAGGTAGGGCAGGTCGGCATTCGGCTCCTTCAGCGTCAGCACCACTTCCTTGCCGCTGGCCTTTATGCTCTCGATGCCTTTCATGTAACCGAGCGCGCCGGACTTCGACTTCTCGTCCGAATGGCGTTCGAGGGTGGCGGCCACGTCATCTGCGGTCACCTTCTTGCCGTCGTGGAACTCGACGCCATCGCGGATCTTCAGCGTCCAGGTCTTGGCGTCGTCCGACGAGCCGATCTCCTCGGCAATGCGGTTCTCGAGCTTGCCTTCGGGAGACAGTTCGACGATCAGTTCGCCCCACATCTTGCCGAAGGCGAACGGCACCTGCGTCATGAACAGCGCCGGATCGAGACTGTTGGTGGACTCGCCACCGACCAGGCCAGCCTTGAGCGTCCCGCCCTTGACCGGACCCGCCGCGCGTGCTGCACCGGAAAGCAGCGAATTGGCGAAGGTTACGGTGACGCCGAGCGCTGCTGCCCGGCCGAGAAAATCGCGACGGCTCAGCTTGCCGGACGCAACGCGCCGGCTCAGATATTCCAGTTCGTTCGACATGTTGAGTTCCTCACTCTGTTGGTCCGACCTTATGGTCGTTTTTCTCATTTCAATCGGGAGAATAATGACCGTAAGGGAAAGCGGTAAGCAAGACCGAATGCGACATGCCGTGGCGTAAATCGTGCGTCGCAATTGGACCAATCGCTATAAGCGCTCAAAGCAGCACGCGCGGGATTTTCTCCTCGAAATTGCGCTCGAAGACGAGTTTCTCGCCTTCATAGGCTTCAATTCTGGCGCTAACCACGAAGCTTTGCGCGTCGGACCGCATTTCGGCGAAGGTTTCGGTGCGCACCGACCATCCATTTCGCGACAGCGTCTGGCTCCAATGCGTCTTGCCCGAGGCTGACAGCGGATTGTCAGGATGGATCACCCATGTCTCCCTGGCGAGGCTCCCGTGGGCGAGGCCATGCTCCAGGTCGCGCACCTCACCGAAATCGTCGACGATGGAAACCGTAATCATTCCGGTCTTTTCGTCGCGATCGACATGACGCTCGGAATTGGCGGGCCGAAGCGTCTCCGTTGCCCAGGGCGCAGCACCTTCGGGAGCGGGGAAGGTGACCTCGTCGCCTGTCGCTGGCGGGCGTACCGGCAGCATCAATGTCGCGGCCGACAATTCGAGCCGGACCGGCTCCGGCGACGGCCAGATCATCGGCCAGTAGGCGTTCGAAACGGCAACGCGCAAGCGATGGCCGACCGGCACGCGATAGGCGCATTGGTCGAGCACCACCCGGGCGCTGACGGTTTCGCCGGGCACTAGCGCTTCGGGAAATTCGTGCGAGTTGCGATGCGTCAGGTTGAGCACGCCGTACGAGATCAGCTCCGATGCCCCGTCCGGATGGACGTCGCACAGCCGAACCGCGATGTTCGCCTGGCGCCGGTCCGACGAGACCCTGACCACAACTTCGGGAGCACCGACAATGTCGATCGTTTCGGTCAGCACCGGCTGGTCGAAGCACACCGACAGCGCATCGTCGGGGCGCTGGTCACCCGGCAGTTCCGGGCCGAAGGTGAAGGGGAAATATTCGCCGCCGGCGAGGCCGCAGCTTTGCGGCGAAGCGACGATAGCGTGGTTGCCTTCAGCGATAAGCTCAACCTCTTGGGTCTCGATGTTGGGTGATGGCCATTCCGATTCAGCGACCCAGCGGCCCGGCCGCTCGGGGTGCCAGCGCGCCGGACGCACGCTGTCCATGACATAGGCGCGGTAGGCGGGGTCGGCCTCGACGCCGGTGTCGATGTCCTTCAGCCAGCGGTCCCACCAGCGCAAGGCCTCCTGCAGGAAGCCGATGCGCGGTTCGGGCGCGGCGTAATGTGGGTATTTGTGGATCCACGGGCCGACGATGCCCTTGACCGGCGCCTCGATATTGACGGCGAGATGGGAAATCGTATTGCGATAGCCATCATGCCAGCCGCCGATCGACAGCACCGCGGCATGGATGGCGGAATAGTCCTCGCAGATCGAGCCGCGCTTCCAATAGGCATCGCGATGCTGGTGCTTCAGCCACAGCGGTGCCAGGAATGGCTGGTTCTCCAGCCTGGTCAGCCACAGGTCGCGCCATCTGTTGTCGCCGGCCAGCAACGGATCCGGCGGCCTTGACGAATAGGACAGCATGGTCGAGGCCCAGCCGAAATTCTCGATCAGCAGGCAGCCGCCCTTGTAGTGGATGTCGTCGGCATAGCGGTCGACCGTCGAACAGAGACTGATGACCGCCTTCAGCGCCGGCGGCTGCTTGGCTGCTACCTGCAGGCAGTTGAAGCCGCCCCACGAAATGCCCATCATGCCGACATTGTCGTTGCACCAGGGCTGGTCCGCCGCCCAGGCGATGACGTCGCAAGCGTCCTGCAATTCCTGCTCGGAATATTCGTCGTCCATCAGCCCTTCGGAATCGCCATTGCCGCGCATGTCGACGCGGATCGAGGCGTAGCCGTGGCCGGCAAAATAGGGATGCGTCAGCTGATCACGATAGATCGTGCCGTCGCGCTTGCGATAGGGCAGGTGTTCGAGGATTGCCGGCACTGGATCGTCGGCAGCATCGGCCGGCATCCACACCCGCGCCGACAGCCGGCAGCCGTCCGGCATGATGATCCCCATATCCGGAAATTCGACGATCTTTCGTGGGAATTCAGTGACGATTTTCATGCCGGGCATAACGCCCCGCAGCGAGGCGACTTTCAATCGCTATTCGCGACTGGAGCAGCAAATTATGCGACCTGTCAGAGAGGCCGCGCGGCTACCGCAACTCGTCCACCAACTCCGGGTGTTTTTCCAACAGCGTCATCAGCTGAATGGTTGGGCCACTCGGCTCGATCAGACCCCGTTCGTATTTGTCGAAAGCGTTCTCGCCGACCTTGAACAGGGATCCTGCCTCGCGCTGCGACAGTTTGAGCTTTGTGCGCACGCGACGGATGGTGGCCGGTGCCGGAACACCGTCGATCTTTTCTTTGAGGATGCGGAGCGCTGCATCGACGACGGTCATGTCGTCTCCGACATGCACGCCCTCACTTCCCGAAGAGGGATAATAACCCGGCAGGTCGACGATCATGCTCTCGCCCTTGTAAGTCACAGTGAACGGACGCACTCCACGCGTCAGCGTTTCTCCTGTTTCGGGGGAGGTCATGCTATTCGTTCCATTATTTTCCTTCATCGCCATAGTCACTTTTCCTTGAACGACATGACTGTGAATTCGGTCACGACGTCCGCCTGAAATTTCACGGAAAAGAACCAGGTCGCGTGCTGGCACGTGCCAGACACGATGGTCGGCGAACGTCGTCATCGACGTTACAAACATCTTCCGCGTGATGTCGCCGATCACCGACAATACCGGCGCGATCAAAGCCCAGCCCAATGCCATCCCGCAGGGCGGACGTCGTGATTGCCAGCCTGTCGACCGAACCCAACTCGGCCTTGATTGCATCAAGATCGTAAGTGGGTCTGCGTTTCTCCATAACGCAATATGCCACCATAAAGGTGGCAATTTAAGCCATTGAACTTTGCGGCATTCAATTCAGCGGAATGTCGTTTTCGTCCTTGCCGGCCTGATAGGCACCGGACAATTCGTCATAGCGCGCTGATATTGTGTGGATGCGCGCTTCCAGCCGACCGCGCTCGGGGTCGGGCAGCGAGCGCACCAATTTGCGGATCGAAAAGCTCTTCCAATAGGCATTCTCGGCATTGTAGCCGCCCGGATCGAGGGTGAAGACCTCTTTCAGGATCTTCAAATCATGCGGGATGTCGAAGCTGTCGCGCGAGTCCTCGTGGCTGAACAGATAGAAGAAATTGTCGAAGCCGGTCCAGGTGATCGCCGACAGGCAGAGCGAGCAGGGTTCGTGCGTGGCAAGAAAGATCGCGTCCTTGGTGTCGACGCGTTCGGCTTTAGGCATTTCGTAGAAGCGCTTCAGGCAATGCACCTCGCCGTGCCAAAGCGGGTTTTCGGTCTCGTTGTTGGTTTCGGCAAGCACCAGCGAGCGGTCGTCCTTGCGCAGAATGGCCGCGCCGAACAGCTTATTGCCGTGCGCGACGCCTTCGACGGTCTTCGGCACGATGTCGTGCTCGATGACGTCGAGCAGTCGGTCGATCAGCGAAATGTCGGTCATCATCTAATCCCGTCGGGAAGATCGATCTCGTAGGCGTGCGAGAAATGGCACTCTTCGAGATTGGAGCCGTCGCCGCCGCGGTCGACGACCACAAAATCCTGAACATCGCCGATCGGCGTCAGCACTCCGTGCCACAGATTGCGCGGATAGTTGATGCCTTGCCCGGGCGCGGTGATGAAGGCATGCGGCTCGCCCGGGCCCTCCTCGCCGTCATGGCAGACGACGACCAGGAACGGCCGTGGTGACAGCGGGATGAAGGCCTGGCTGCCAAACGGATGGCGCTCCACCATGGTAAGCTTCAACGGCAGCTCATAGGGCGTGCCACGCACCATCGAGATCAGCACGCGCGCATTCGGCCCTCGTGCTTCCGCCGTGGCGAGGTCATGGTAGCGCTCAGCCTTGCCGCCATTGATCGGATAATGGTTGTCGCCGCCCATATCGATGACGTCGCCGAATTCGGCGAAATTCTCGCGGGTCAGCGGCCGCGCGACGATGCGGGTCATGGTGTAGGTTTCACGACGCCGGCGCTGCCAAGCTTGGCGTGGCGGTTGACGTCCTTATAGAGGAGATAGCGGAATTTGCCCGGCCCGCCGGCATAACAAGCCTGCGGGCAAAAGGCGCGCAGCCACATATAGTCGCCGGCTTCGACTTCGACCCAGTCCTGGTTGAGACGGTAGACCGCCTTGCCCTCCAGCACATAGAGCCCGTGCTCCATGACGTGCGTCTCGGCGAAGGGAATGACCGCGCCAGGCTCGAGCGTGACGATGGTGACATGCATGTCGTGGCGCATGTCGGCCGGATCGACGAAGCGCGTCGTCGCCCATCGGCCTTCGGTACCCGGCATTGGCGTCGGCGCGATTTCCTGTTCGTTGGCGAAGAACGCTTGCGGCTGGTCGATGTCGTCGACTGCGTCATAAGTCTTGCGGATCCAGTGAAAGCGGACGGCGGCACCGCTTTCATTGCGCACCGTCCACCCGCTTGCCGGGGGCAGGTAGGCAAAGCCGCCCGGCCTTAAGCTATGTTTCTTGTCGGCAAGCGAAACGCATAGCTCGCCTTCGACTACGAACAGGGCACCTTCGGCGGCGGCGTCAAGCTCGGGGCGGTCGCTGCCGCCGCCGGGCGCGAGCTCGACGATGTATTGCGAAAACGTCTCGGCAAAACCCGACAGCGGCCGCGACAGCACCCAGACGCGTGTCCCATCCCAGAACGGCAAGGCGCTGGTGACGATGTCCTGCATCACACCCTTGGGGATGACCGCATAGGCCTGTGTGAACACAGCGCGGCCGGTCAGCAATTCACTCTGGCCGGGATGTCCGCCCTGCGGCGCATAATAGGTTCGCTCGGCCATTTTCATCATATCCATAAATTCAAGCCTGTTGCGGAAGCCACGGCCCATGGCGGCAGCCGAAGCCCTATTGCGGAAGCATGTCCTTGAGACGAAGCAGCGCGATGCGCTCGACCTGTCTGCAGGCGGTTTCGAATTCGACATCGTGGCTGTTGCCGATACGCGCCTCGAACTCGGCCAGGATCTCCGCCTTGGTCTTTCCTTTCACTGCAATAATGAAAGGGAAACCGAAACTGGTGACGTAGGCGGCATTGAGTTTTGCGAACAGCTCGCGCTCCTTCTCGGTCAGCGCGTCGAGCCCTGCCGAAGCCTGTTCCCTCGACGATTCCGCCGTCAGCCGCTTGGCCTGTGCCAGTTTTCCGGCAAGATCGGGGTGGGCATTGAGCACGGCAAACCGCTCGGCCTCGCTGGCCGCGCGAAACACGCGGCAGAGCGCGTTGTGCAGGCCGCCGGCACTGTCATGGGCCGGGCCGAGCTCCAGCTCATAAGCGCGCTCGGCAACCCACGGCGAATGCTCGAAGACGCCGCCGAATGTGTGGACGAAGGCCTCGAATTCCATTTTCGACGGGCGCAGCGCCAACCGGAACGGATGCGTCTCCTGCCAATGTTTTGCAATGTCGATGCGTCGTGCCAGCCAGACCTTGTCATGCGATTTGACGTAGTCGATGAAGCGCTTCAGTGCCGCGACCCGGCCCGGCCGGCCGACCAGGCGGCAGTGCAGGCCGATGTTCATCATACGCGGCCGCCCTGCCTTGCCCTCGGCATAGAGCGTATCGAAACTATCCCTGAGATAGGCAAAGAACTGGTCGCCCGAGTTGAAGCCTTGCGGCGTGGCAAAGCGCATGTCGTTGGCGTCGAGCGTGTAGGGGATGACCAGCTGCGGCTTCGCCGACCCGTCCGGTGCCACATGCTCGAACCAGTAGGGCAGTTCGTCGTCATAGGTGTCCGACACATAGTCGAAGCCGCCCTCTTCCGCCGCCAGCCGCACCGTGTTGATCGAGGTGCGGCCGGTGTACCAGCCGGTCGGCCGCGCCCCTGTGACCTCATAATGCAGCCGGATCGCCGCTTCCATGTCGCGGCGCTCGTCTTCTGGCGCATGGTCGCGGTAGTCGATCCATTTCAGCCCGTGCGAGGCGATCTCCCAGCCGGCCTCCTGCATCGCCGCAACCTGATCGGGCGAACGCGCCAGGGCCGTGGCAACGCCGTAGCAGGTGACCGGCACTTGCGCCGCACTGAACAGGCGCAGCAATCGCCAGAAGCCGGAACGGGCGCCGTATTCGTAGATCGATTCCATGTTCCAGTGGCGCTGGCCGGGCCAGGGCGCGGCGCCGACGATCTCCGACAGGAAAGCCTCCGAAGCCTTGTCGCCGTGCAGGACGCAATTCTCGCCGCCCTCTTCGTAATTGACGACGAACTGCACCGCGACATGCGCCCCGCCGGGCCATTTCGGATCCGGCGGATTGGCTCCGTAGCCGCGCATGTCTCGTTCGTAACGCATTCTCGCTCCTGCCGGAAATTGTGATCAGGATAGTCGAAAGGAGTGCCTGCGCATTCCCCCGAAATTTTTGAAAGTGTTTTTGTCGCGCTCCGCTCGACCGGGACTTATGCATCGCCTTTAATTGGCGCACAATTCATGAATAGTGTTCGACCGTTCAGGGAATGGAGCAGCCAGTGGCGGAAACGTCGAAAGCCGAAGGCGGGCGCCTGACGACCCACGTCCTCGACACTGCGGCCGGCAAACCGGCGGCCGGTCTGTCGATCGAGCTCTATCATCTTGACGGTCAGGCCCGGACGCATCTGAAAACGGTCGTCACCAATCATGACGGCCGTTGCGATGCTCCGCTGCTTGCCGGCGCGGAATTCCGCACCGGCGAATACGAGCTGGTCTTTGCGGCCGGCGATTATCTGCGGGGGCAAGGGACAAAACTGGCGGAACCGGCCTTCCTCGACCATGTGCCGATCCGCTTCGGTATGGCCGAGCCGATGCACTATCATGTGCCGCTGCTTCTGTCGCCGTACGGCTATTCGACCTACCGGGGAAGCTGAGATGGCAGGGATCAAGACACGCAACGAAATCCGCTTCATCCTCAATGGCGAGGACGTCGCGCTCGGCACGGTTGCACCGGACCAGACCCTGCTCGACTGGCTGCGGCTCGACCGCTCGCTGCGCGGCACCAAGGAAGGTTGCGCCGAGGGCGACTGTGGCGCCTGCACGGTGCTGGTCGGCAGGCTCTCCGGTGGAACACTGGTCTATGAAAGCGTCAATGCCTGCATCCGCTTCCTTGGCTCGCTAGACGGCACGCATATCGTGACCGTCGAGCATCTGCGCGGCGACGCAGGAAAACTGCATCCCGTGCAGCAGGCCATGGTCGATTTCCACGGCTCGCAATGCGGCTTCTGTACACCGGGTTTCGTCATGTCGCTTTATGCTCTGTGGATGCGGGCGCCGGAGCCGTCGGACGCCGCCATCGAAAAGGCGCTGCAAGGCAATCTCTGCCGCTGCACCGGCTACGAGGCGATCATGCGCGCCGCACGTGCCATCTCCAGCTACGGCACGGCGGCAAAGGATCCGTTGGCGGCGGAGCGCAAGGCAGTCACGGCCAAGCTCGAAGCGATGAAGGACGGTTCGCGCATCGAGATCGGCTCCGGCAACAAGCGGCTGATCGTGCCGGCCAATGCCGACGATCTGGCCAGCGTACTCGTCAAGGAGCCGGGCGCCACTATCGTCGCGGGTTCGACCGATGTCGGCCTTTGGGTGACCAAGCACATGCGCGATATTGCGCCGGCGGTTTTCATCGGCAATCTCGATGGTCTGTGCGGGATTTCCGAGGACAAGGGCGTCATCTCGATCGGCGCCGGTGTCACCTATAGCGAAGCCTTCTCGACGCTGGCGAAACGCATCCCGGCGCTCGGCCCGCTGTTCGACCGCATCGGCGGCGATCAGGTGCGCAACATGGGCACCATCGGCGGCAATATCGCCAACGGTTCGCCGATCGGCGACACGCCGCCGCCGCTGATCGCACTCGGTGCCCGCCTGACGCTGCGCCGCGGCGACAAGCGTCGAACGATCCCGCTCGAGGAGTTTTTCATCGCCTATGGCAAGCAGGACCGGCAGCCCGGCGAATTCGTCGAGGCCGTGCATGTTCCGGTGCCGGGCAGCGAGACGAAATTTGCCGTCTACAAGATCACCAAGCGCCGCGACGAAGATATCACAGCAGCGCTAGGCGCGTTTTTCCTGAAGCTCGCCGAGCATGGCACGGTGGCGGATGTGCGCATCGCCTATGGCGGCATGGCGGCAACGCCGAAGCGAGCCTTTGGCGTCGAAAAGGCATTGCTTGGCAAGCCCTGGACGGAAGCGACGGTCGAGGCGGCGATGGCCGCGTATGCCGGCGATTTCACGCCGCTAACCGACATGCGGGCAAGCGCCGAATACCGGGCGCTGGCGGCGCGCAACCTGCTGCTGCGCTTCTTTGCCGAAACCACCGGCACCCGGGCGCCGATCCAGGTATCACGGCACGAGGCTGCATGATGAACAAGCACGCCACGCCAAACCTGAAGGCGCAAAAAATCGCCGGCGGCGTCGCCACCGACCAGCGCCATGATTCCGCGCACAAGCATGTCAGTGGCACGGCCGTCTATATCGACGACATGCCGGAACCGGCCGGCACGCTGCACGGCTGCCTTGGGCTTTCGACGGCGGCGCATGCCACCATCACCAGCATGGACCTATCGGCGGTGCGCGCGGCACCCGGCGTCATCGACGTGCTGACGGCGAGCGACGTGCCAGGCGAGAACGACATTTCGCCGACCGGCCGTCACGACGAGCCGGTGCTGGCCGACGGCAAGGTGCAATTCTTTGGCCAACCGATCTTCTGCGTCATTGCCGAAACCCGCGAGCAGGCGCGCCGTGCAACGAGGCTGGCCAAGGTCGAATACAAGGAATTGCCGTTCGTCGCCGATGTCGGTGAGCTCGATCCCCGGAAAGATAAGCTGGTCACGCCCCCGCTGACGCTGAAGCGCGGTGATGCAGCGGCTGCGATCAATGCGGCGCCGCGCCGGCTGAAGGGAAAAATGCGCATAGGCGGCCAGGAGCATTTCTATCTCGAAGGTCATATCGCCTTGGCCATCCCCGGCGAGGACCACGACGTCACCATCTATTCCTCGACCCAGCACCCGAGCGAAATCCAGCACATGGTCAGCCATGCGCTGGGTGTGCCGAGCCATGCGGTGACGGTGGAAATCCGCCGGATGGGCGGCGCTTTCGGCGGTAAGGAAACGCAAGGCAATCAGTTTGCGGCATTGGCCGCTATCGCCGCGAAGAAACATCATCGGGCCGTGAAAATCCGGCCCGACCGCGACGACGACATGATCGCCACCGGCAAACGCCACGATTTCCTCGTCGACTACGAGGTCGGCTTCGACGACGAAGGCAATATTCTGGGCGTAGATTTCATGTTCGCGGCGCGCTGCGGCTTCTCGGCCGACCTCTCCGGCCCGGTCACTGACCGCGCGCTGTTCCATTGCGACAACACCTATTTCTGGCCGGCGGTGCACGCGCAATCGGCGCCGCTCTACACCAACACGGTATCGAACACTGCCTTTCGCGGCTTCGGCGGCCCGCAAGGCATGGTCGGCGCCGAGCGCGTCATCGACGAAGTCGCGTTTGCCGTCGGCAAGGACCCGCTCGAAATCCGCAAGAAGAATTTCTACGGCACCAGCGACCGCAACATCACGCCCTATCACCAGACGGTCGAGGACAACATCATCCACCGCATAGTCGCCGAGCTGGAGGCGAGTTCCGACTATGCGAGGCGCCGCCGCACCATCGATGCTTTCAACGCCAACAGCCGCTTCATCAAGCGCGGACTGGCGCTGACGCCGGTCAAGTTCGGCATCTCGTTCACCGCCACCCACTACAACCAGGCCGGCGCGCTGGTGCATGTCTATACCGACGGTTCGGTGCATCTGAACCACGGCGGCACCGAGATGGGGCAGGGCCTCTATGTCAAGGTGGCGCAGGTTGTGGCGGAAGAGTTCCAGATCGACCTCGATCAGGTCAAGATCACCGCGACGACGACCGGCAAGGTGCCGAATACCTCGGCCACCGCCGCGTCTTCCGGCTCCGACCTCAACGGCATGGCGGCGCAGAATGCCGCCCGCCAGATCAAGGACCGGTTGACCAATTTTGCCGTCGAGAGATACCAGGTGCCGCGCGACCAGGTGCTGTTCCTGCCCAACCGCGTGCGCATCGGCAACCAGGAGATCGCCTTCGCCGATCTCGTCAGGCAGGCTTATATGGCGCGCATCCAGCTTTCGGCGGCGGGTTTCTACAAGACGCCGAAAATCCATTGGGACCGCGACAAGGGCGAGGGCCATCCCTTCTACTATTTCGCTTACGGCGCCGCGTGCTCGGAAGTGTCTGTCGACACGCTGACCGGCGAATATATCGTCGAGCGCACCGACATCCTGCACGAAACCGGCCGCTCGCTGAACCGCGCCATCGACCTCGGCCAGATCGAGGGCGGCTTCATCCAGGGCATGGGCTGGCTGACAACGGAGGAACTGTGGTGGGACGACAAGGGGCGGCTGCGCACCCATGCGCCATCGACCTACAAGATCCCGCTCGCGTCGGACCGGCCGAAGATTTTTAATGTGACTTTGGCCGACTGGGCGCAAGCAGGCGAGCCGACGGTGTACCGCTCCAAGGCGGTCGGCGAGCCGCCCTTTCCGCTCGCAATGTCGGTGCTGCATGCGCTGTCGGACGCAGTGGCGAGCGTTGCCAGCCACAAGATCTGCCCGCGCCTCGACCCGCCGGCCACGCCGGAGCGTGTGCTGATGGCGATCGAACGGCTGAAGCGCGAAGCCAAAACCGGCACTTGAATCCCGGAAAACGTGCAATTCAGGCCGAAAAACTCTATATTTCCCGATAGGGAACGCAAATGATGAACGCGAAAGTGCAGAGCCTGAAAGCCTTTCTTGCCGGCGCCGGCCGGGTCGCCTTCGTTGAGGTGGCCCGGACAAAAGGTTCGACGCCGCGCGAGACGGGTGCCTTCATGCTCGTCTCAGGATCGGCCACTTTCGGTACGATCGGCGGCGGCCAGCTCGAATACATGGCGATCGACAAAGCGCGACAGATGCTTTTCTCCCCCCTTGAGGGGGAGATGGCCGCGGAGCGGCCAGAGGGGGTCGTCTCAGAAGGTACCGCCAGCGCGTCGAGCACTGCCGCGGCGACCCCACCCGGCGGCTTCGCCGCCACCCTCCCCTCAAGGGGGAGGGATATCCGCGCCACCCTCGACATCGCGCTCGGCCCGGACATCGGGCAGTGCTGCGGCGGCAGGGTCGAGCTGCTGATCCAGCTGGTCGACCCCGCGCTTGAAGCCAAGCTGGTTGCGGCGGCGGAAACCGAGGAAGCGCAGCGACCGCATGTCTACATCCTCGGCGGCGGCCATGTCGGCCAGGCGCTGGCCTCCGCGATGGCCTTGCTGCCGGTGCATGTCGTCGTTGTCGAGACGCGAGCCGAGGCGCTCAAAGGCATGCCGGAAGCGGTCGAAACCAAGCTGACGCCGATGCCTGAGGCGATGGTGCGCGAAGCCCCGGCTGGATCCGCCTTCGTCGTCCTTACACATGACCACGCGCTGGACTTCCTGATCGTCGCCGAGGCTCTGAAACGCCGGGATGCCGCCTATGTCGGCATGATCGGCTCCAGAACCAAGAAGGCGACGTTCCGAAACTGGTTCCTGACATCGGCGGACGGAAGCGAGGCGGAATTTGCCCACCTCGTCTCGCCGATCGGCGGCGATGCCGTTAAGGACAAGCGCCCGCAGGTGATCGCCGCACTCGCCGTAGCCGAGATTATGACAGCGTTGGCCGGCCATGCGGCGGCACCGTCCGCTCAGTCCAAAGCCCCTCACCGCAAGGCGATGGCTGGCTGACGTTTTGGCTATTCCTTCTCCTGCGTGTGCGCCTCAAGGAACCACAGCAATTTGTCGAGCGAGCGTGAATAGGCGGTGAAGATGTCGGCGGTGTCGGCGTCGCCCGCGCCAGCCGCTTCGTCGATCGCGGCGCGTGCCCGCTTGGCGGTCGCGGCATAGCGGTCGATCAGCGCCGCCAGATGGTCTCGGGTCTTGTGGATGTCGGTCGGATAGGCCTCCAGCATAGTCGCCTTCGACACCTCCTGCGAGGTGCCGAGCGCCGTGCCGCCGAGCTGTACGGCGCGCTCGGCAATGGTGTCGACATGGCCGTCGAGCTCCTCGCGGAACGTGTCGAGCATCTCGTGGATGGCGATGAATTGCGGTCCCTTGACGTTCCAGTGCGCCTGCTTGGTGATCAAGGCCAGATCGATGGCGTCGGCGAGGCGGGCATTGAGAAGATCGATACACTCTTTCTTGGCATTGGATTGCAGGTCATTGCGGGTGGCGATGGCATCCATGATCGGCTCCTGTGGCGGTTGCGTCCGCGTGGTTTGAAAAGAGGGCGAAGTTTGGGATGGTCAATCGAATATGCGCGCAGACGCCCTCATCGCCGCGGCACAGCATCCCAAAACGGCGATCTCCGACTTTCGTTCCGCTCGTCGTTTACGCCGGCCTTTTCAAGCCCAGATGGTCGCGCAGCGTGCTGCCTTCATAATCCGTACGGAACAGCCCGCGCCGCTGCAGCTCCGGCACGACTAGTGTGGCAAAGGCATCGAGTTGGCCGGGAAAATAGGATGGCATGACGTTGAAACCGTCTGCGGCGCCGCCCTCGAAGCGTGCCTCGAGCTGGTCGGCGATCTGGGCGGGCGTTCCGACGACGCGCCAATGGCCGCGCGCGCCGGCGAAATGACGGGCAAGCTGGCGAATGGACAGCTTATCGCGGCGTGATTGCTCGATGACGAGCGCCTGCCGGCTCTGCATGCCTTCGCTGGCCGGCAGCTCGGGCAGCGGTCCGTCGATGGGATAGCGCGCGAGATCGGGTATGCTGAGATAGCTGGAAAGCAGCGCGACACCGACATCGTCCGGTATCAGCTCCTGCAGTTCATCATGTTTTGCCCGGGCTTCCGCTTCGCTTGCCGCGACGACCGGCGCGACGCCAGGCATGATCTTGAGGTCGTCCGGCTCGCGCCCATAGGCCGCCAGCCGTCCCCTGAGGTCGTCGTAGAAGGCCTTCCCCTCCTCGAATGTCTGCGCCGCAGTGAACACCACATCGGCGGTCCGGGCGGCGAGATCGCGGCCTTCGTCCGACGCTCCCGCCTGAACCATGACCGGCGCACCTTGTGGCGAGCGCGGCAGATCAAGCGGGTCGCGCACCGAAAAGCTTCTGCCTTCGTGTCCGCCCTGGCCTTGCCAAAGGCCAGCGACCACGGCAGCGAATTCGCGCGCCCGTTCATAGCGGTCGGCATGCGGGCGCAGACCGGTCGAGCCGAAATTGGCGGCCTCGATCTGGCTGGCGGAAGTGACAAGGTTCCAGCCGGCACGGCCGCCGCTCAGGTGGTCGAGCGACAGGAAGGTTCGCGCCAGCCCGTAAGGCTCGTTATAGCTCGTCGACGCCGTTGAGACGAGGCCGATGCGCTCCGTCTGCACCGCGAGCGCGGCAAGCAGGCTGATCGGCTCGAAGCCGATCGAGCGTGAGGTCTGGCTGGCGATATCGACATTGGCCTCACGCACGCCGGCGGCGTCCTCGCAGAAGATCATGTCGAACTTCGCCGCTTCCGCCGTCCGCGCCAGCTGGATGTAGTGATCGATGTCGATGCCGGCCGTGACATGCGCCTGCCGATGGCGCCAGGCGGCGATGTGGTGGCCTGTCGCCCACAGGAAGGCGCCGAGCTTCATCTGGCCTCGACCGGCGCTCATTGCCGATCCTCCCCTGCAAGCCCGAGATGGGCGCGCAGTGTCGCCGCGCTGTAGCCGGACCGGACAAGGCCGCGGCGGCGAAGCTCCGGCAGCACGAGACCGACGAAATCGTCGAGCGCCGATGTGAACGGCATGGCGATGATGAAACCGTCGCAGGCTTTCGAGCGAAAGCACTCTTCGAGCCTGTCCGCAAACAGGTCCGGCGCGGCGGTTATTTCGGCGCTGACGGTAACGTTCATCAGCACTTTCAGCGCCTCCGGACTGCGCCCGAAGGCAAGCGCACGACGCTTCAGATCGGCAGCCTTCGCCGGCTCGATCGATGCCTCATCCAGCAGGACGACATCGGCGGTACGGGCGGCGATATCCGTGTCGGGCCCGAACAGGCCGGACATGACCAGCACCGGCGTGTCCTGCGGCGACCGCGCCACGTTGAGCGGCCCGCGCACGGAAAAATATTCGCCCTTGTGGTCGAGAAGGTGCATCTTCTCGGGATCGAAGAAGCGGCCGCCAACTTTGTCGAACAGCAGCGCGTCTGCGTCCCAGCCTTTCCACAAGCCTTGCACGATGCCGATGAATTCCTCGGCGCGCAGGCGGAAATCATCGCCGGAAAACCCTTCCTGTCGGCTGAAATTGGCCGCCTCGCGCGGGTCGGGCATCATGCTCGCGTTCCAGCCGGCGCGGCCATGGCTGATGATATCGAGCGAGGCGAAACGGCGCGCGAGATTATAGGGCTGGTGGGCGACCGTCGACGCTGCCGCGACGAGACCGATCCTGCTTGTCACCGTAGCCAGCGCTGCCAGCAAGGTCGTTGCTTCGAAGCGCATTTGCCGGTTCGGCCCGCCTGCAACCGGTGCGGAATCGCCCAGCAACACCATGTCCAGACCGGCCGCTTCGGCTTCTTGCACGAACCGCGTCAGCAGACTGAAGTCCGAGCCGGCGTCGGGCGGATGGGAAGGGGCGGCTTCCGGAGACAGTGAAACGGCGAGACACATTGTGGCGCCGTTGGCCATCGCTTTTCCCTGTTGAGCGAGATTCCTTGAGAATTATCTCGCCGGCTGGGCGCAAAGCAACCGGCCAGCCGACGATCATTTGCCGGCCAGAATATCCCTGATCAGCCGCTGGCAGCGCTCGGCCATGAAATCGAGCAGCAGCCGCACCTTCGGATCCTGCAGCTTCTTGTGCGGGTAGACGGCGGCGAACTGCACCGGCGTCGGCGGCGTGTTGCTCAGGATCACCTTCAGCCGCTGGTCGCGGATAAACGGCTCGACCTCGAAGCGCGGCTTGTTGATGATGCCGCGGCCGGACAGCGCCCAGCCGGTCAGCACGTCGCCATCATCGGTATCGTAGGGGCCGTGCACCTCGAATTTTTGCGGCCCATTCGGCGTCTGCAGCGTCCAGACATATTCGCGCGCGCCGGAATAGCGCAGCATCAGGCAATCGTGTTTCTTGCCGATCAACTCCTGCGGCTCGCTCGGCTCGCCGCGCACTTCCAGATATTGCGGGGCCGCTACCAGCACGCGTTCGCACTCCATGATGCCGCGCATCCTGAGGCTGGAATCCTCGATGATGCCCAGCCGGAACGCAACGTCGATGCCTTCCTTCATGATATCGACATTGTGATCGGAAAGCCGGAGCCGCACCTCGATATCTGGGTATCTGTCGTGGAAATCCGGGATTCCGGATGCTACCAGCCGCCGCCCGAGGCCGAGCGGCGCTGTCACCTTTATCGTGCCGCGCGGCTGGCCGGATAGCGCGCTGACCGCCGCTTCCGCCTCGGTGACCGCCTCCAGCACCTGCTTGGCGCCAGAGTAGAACACGGTGCCGTGCTCGGTCGGCATCAATTGTCGCGTCGTGCGGTTGAACAGCCTGACGCCCAGGTGCTTCTCGAGCTCCTTGATCCGGTTAGAAGCGACCGCCGGCGAAATGCGCATGTCGCGCCCAGCCGCCGATAAATTGCCGAGCTCGACGACGCGGACGAAAACGGCGATGTTGTCGAGATAGGCCATGCGGCTTTCGTGGCTCTCATGTGGCAGCGTGTAACGAGCCTAGTATTTTCCAAATTTTTTTGAAAGTCATCGTGCAGCTCGGCCCTTTCCGTTTGCGCTCCAGTCCGTAAAGTCAGTGGATCGGCAGGGACGATTTTTTCATGATGGATTTCGCGATATTCTGGGATTGGCTGAGTTTCGCCGTGCGCTGGCTGCACGTCGTCACCGGTATCGCCTGGATTGGATCGTCCTTTTATTTCGTCGCGCTCGATCTCGGGCTGCGCCAGCGTCCGGGCATGCCTGCCGGAGCCTTCGGCGAGGAATGGCAGGTGCATGGCGGCGGCTTCTACCATGTGCAGAAATATCTGGTGGCGCCGGCTGAGATGCCCGAGCATCTGACCTGGTTCAAGTGGGAATCCTACGCCACCTGGCTGTCGGGCTTCGCCATGCTGTGCGTCGTCTACTATGCCGGGGCGGACCTGTTCCTGATCGATCCGAATGTCCTTGCTATGTCGGTGCCTACAGGCATCTTGCTGTCGCTGGCGACGATCGGCGTCGGCTGGGTGGTCTACGATCTCTTGTGCCGTTCGCCGCTCGGCAACAGCGACACCGGCCTGATGCTGGTGCTGTATGGGGTGCTGGTATTCATGGCCTGGGGACTGACCCACCTGTTCACCGGCCGCGCCGCCTTCCTGCATCTCGGCGCCATTACCGCGACGATCATGTCGGCCAACGTTTTCATGGTCATCATCCCCAACCAGAAGATCGTCGTCGCCGACCTGATCGCCGGCCGTAAGCCCGATCCGAAATACGGCAAGATCGCCAAGCAGCGCTCGCTGCACAACAATTACCTGACGCTGCCGGTTTTGTTCCTGATGCTGTCGAACCATTATCCGCTGGCGTTCGGGACAGAGTTCAACTGGGTCATCGCCTCGCTGGTGTTCATCATCGGCGTGCTGATCCGGCACTATTTCAACACCAGGCATGCGCGCAAAGGCAATCCTACCTGGACCTGGCTGGCCGCCGCCGTCTTGTTCGTCGTCATCATCTGGCTGTCGACGGCACCGAAGCTGCTGACCGGCGAGGTCAAAACGTCCTCGGCGGCACAGGTCTACGTTGCCTCGGCGCATTTCCCTGCCGTGCGCGATACGGTGCTTGGCCGCTGTTCGATGTGCCATGCAGCGGAGCCGTCCTACGAGGGCATTTACCACGCGCCTAAGGGCGTGATGCTCGATACCGATGCCGGCATCGCCGAGCACGCCGGCGAGATCTACCTGCAGGCCGGACGCAGCCACGCCATGCCGCCCGCCAACGTCACCCAGATCACCGACAAGGAACGGGCACTGCTGGTAGCCTGGTTCGAAGGCGCGGGGAAATAGCATGACCAGCACGCTGCTGCGCGGCCGCACGCTGTCGTTTTTGCGCTGGCCAGAAACCATCGACGACCATTCCGCCTGGCGCTACGAGCAAGATGGCGGCCTGCTGATGCGCGACGGAAGGATCGTTGCCGCTGGCGCCTATGCCGAGGTCGAGAAAAAGGCGGGCGAGGGAACAAAAAAGATCGACCACAGGCCACATCTGCTGCTGCCCGGGTTCATCGATGCGCATGCACATTTTCCGCAGATGCAGGTCATCGCTTCCTTCGGCGCCGAACTGCTCGACTGGCTGAACACCTACACTTTTCCGGAAGAGACCAAATTCCAGAACGCCCAGCATGGCCGCCGTATCGCCAGGCTGTTCCTGGATGAAGTGTTGCGCCACGGCACCACGACAGTCGCGGCCTATTGCTCGGTACACAAGGAATCTGCCGAAGCGTTCTTTGCAGAGTCGCACGACCGCAACATGCTCAACATCGCCGGCAAGGTGATGATGGACCGCAACGCGCCGGACGGCGTGCTCGACACGCCGCAATCGGGCTATGACGACAGCAAGGCGTTGATCGATGAGTGGCACGGCAAGGGGCGCCAGCACTATGCCATCACGCCGCGCTTCGCCATCACCTCGTCGCCCGAGCAATTGGAGATGGCGGGCGCGCTCTGCCGCGAATATCCTGATCTGCACATGCAGACGCATCTGTCGGAAAACCACGCCGAGATCGCCTTCACGCAGCAATTGTACCCGCAGACGCGGGACTACACCGACATCTACGAACACTATGGGCTGCTCGGGCGCAGAAGCCTGTTCGGCCATTGCATCCACCTGTCGGAGCGCGAGGCGGATGCGCTTTCGGATAGCGGCTCGGTGGCGGTGTTCTGCCCGACCTCCAACCTGTTTCTCGGCTCGGGCCTGTTCGATTATCAGCGCTATAGCCGCCGCGAGAAGCCGCTTCGCATCGCCGCAGCCACCGATGTCGGCGGTGGCACCAACTATTCGATGCTGCGCACCATGGACGAGGGCTACAAGGTGATCGCGCTGAACGGCGAGAAGCTCAATCCGTTCCAGTCCTTCTGGCAGCTGACCCGCGGCAATGCCGAGGCGCTGTCGCTTGCGGAAAAGATCGGCACCCTGGAGGAAGGCAGCGACGCCGATATCATCGTGCTCGACGCCCGCGCCACGCCGGCGATGCGGCTGCGGGTGGAGACGGCGGACACGCTTGCCGAGGAATTGTTTCTGCTGCAGACACTCGGCGACGACCGCGCCGTGCGCGAGGTCTATGTCGCCGGCCGGGCGGCCAAGGCGGATATAGCGGTTTAGCCGTCGTATGCGGCCGGCTTGACCGGGCGGCAGCCATCCGCCAAAGCAACAGGCGAGATCGACAGGGGAACGACATGGCCGTTGCGGACGACATCGCTCTGATCAAGAAACAGGAAGCCACGCTTGTCTTTTCGGCCTTCGACGAAGCCGTCGCTTTCGACATCGGCTCGGCGATCCGCGACCGGGCTCTCAAGGAAAACCTGCCAATCATCGTCGATATCAGAACTTTCGACCGGCCGCTGTTCTATGCGGCAATGCCCGGCTCGAACGCCTCCAATCCGGACTGGGCGCGGCGCAAGATCAACGTCGTGCGGCGGTTCCTGAAAAGCACCTACCGCATTGTGCTGGAGCAGCAGCGCCCCGACCGCAGCTTCAAGCCCGGCGAAGGGCTGGACGTTGCCGACTATGTGCTGGCCGGTGGCGGCTTTCCCATCACTGTCAAGGGCGCTGGCGTCATCGGCGTGATCGCCGTCTCCGGTCTACCGGAGCGCGAGGACCACGGAGTTGTCGTCCATACGCTGTGTAGCTACTTGGGCGTCGATAGCCAGGAGTTGGTCCTGCCGCCGGAAGCAACATCGTGACGTTGGCGCTGCCCCTCATCCGCCTGCCGGCACCTTCTCCCCGCGTAGTGACGGGGAGAAGGGCAACGCTCCAACGCTGGCGATCCCCTCTCCCCGTCTCTATACGGGGAGAGGGTAAGGGTGAGGGGCAGCGCAAACGCCGCAGAAGCTCGCACAGCGTCCGTGGTAGCTCAGTATGACCGCGCTCGATCCCAAGTCCTTTCTCATTTCGATCTTCAACGCCGCCGTTGCCGCCGCCGATCCCCAGAGGACGATCAAGGATCATTTGCCGGCAAGGCCGAAGGGACGGACGATCGTCATCGGTGCAGGAAAAGGCTCGGCGCAGATGGCGGCGGCTTTCGAGAAAGTGTGGGACGGGCCGATCGAAGGGCTGGTCGTCACCCGCTACGGCTATGGCGCGGCCTGCCGGCGCATCGAGATCATCGAGGCGGCGCATCCGGTGCCGGATGCCGCGGGGCTAGAAGCTTCCCGGCGGCTGCTCGAAAAGGTCCAGGGACTGACTGCGGACGACCTCGTCGTGGCGCTCATTTCGGGCGGCGGCTCGGCGCTGCTGCCGTCACCTGCCGAAGGTCTGACGCTGGCCAATGAGATCGCCGTCAACGAGGCGCTGCTCGCCTCCGGCGCGCCGATCGCCGCGATGAACACCATCCGTAAACATGTTTCCACGATCAAGGGCGGCAGGCTGGCGGCCGCTGCCTATCCAGCCAAGGTGGTGTCGCTCGTGGTCTCCGACATTCCGGGCGATAACCCGGCGCTGGTCGCTTCCGGCCCGACCGTTCCCGATTCCGGCAGCCGCGAAGATGCATTAGCGTCGATCGCCGCCTATGACATGAAACTACCGGCTTCAGTGATGGCGCACATCAATTCGCCGGCCGCCGATGCACCGCGCGTCGATGATCCGCGTTTTTCGCGCAACGAGGTACATCTGATCGCCTCGGCCGGCGTATCGCTGGAAGCGGCTGCGGCCGAAGCCAGGTACCAAGGTATCGAAGCGGTCATTCTCTCCGATTCCATCGAGGGCGAGGCGCGTGAGGTCGGCGGCGTCCACGCTGCAATCGCGCGCGAAGTGGCGACGCGCAACCGGCCATTCGCAAAACCGGTGCTGATCCTGTCGGGCGGCGAGACGACCGTGACCTTGCGTGCGCAAGGCAAAGGCGGCCGCAACTCGGAATTCCTGCTCGCCTTCGCCATTGGGATCAGCGGCATGGCGGGCGTCCACGCACTGGCCGCCGACACCGACGGCATAGACGGTTCGGAAGACAATGCCGGCGCCTTCGCCGACGGCTCGACAGTGTCGCGGATGCATAAGGCGGGCATCGATGCCAAGGCCATGCTTGCCGGCAACAACGCCTGGACGGCATTCAATGCCGTAGATGACCTTTTCGTACCCGGTCCGACCGGCACAAACGTCAACGATCTCCGGGCGATATTGATCAAATAGCTCAGGCGGCCATCAGCTTTTTCACCGCTCTCATATCCTGCAGGAACCGGTCGCGTTCTGCCTGCCTGTCCGCCGGCTCGCGAATGCGCAGGATGAAGGACGGGTGGATGGTGACGAAGACACGCAAGCCATCGTCACGCTCCACGACGGCCCCGCGCATCTTCATGATCGGCACCACCTTGCCGAGCAGCGCCTGCGCCGCCGTTGCGCCGAGCGCCACCGCCAGATTGGGCTTGATCAGATCGATTTCCTTGTCGAGCCACCAGCGACAAGCCTGCACCTCGCCGGCGTTCGGCTTGGAGTGGATGCGCCGCTTGCCGCGCGGCTCGAACTTGAAATGCTTGACCGCGTTGGTGACGTAGACTTTCAGCCGATCGACGCCGGCATCGTCCAGGATCGCGTCGAACACCTTGCCCGCCGGACCGACGAAGGGCTTGCCCGCCAGGTCCTCCTGGTCGCCCGGCTGTTCGCCGACGAAGATCACCTTGGCTTTATCAGGGCCCTCACCGAACACGGTCTGCGTGGCGTCGTGCCATAGCGGACAGCGGCGGCAGATCTTGGCCGTTTCGCGCAGTTCAGGAATTGTCCTGGCGTCGATTTCTGTCGTTTCCGGAGACTTGCTTGCAGGCAAGCGTCTTGCCTGCACTTTGGCATGGTGCGGCGTCGGGGTTGTCTGCATCCTGGCGATCATAACTAAGGCGGCCTTGCTCGCTCCTGCAATCAGACACGCAATGAGCAAAGCCCGCCGAAGGTTCCGTTGAAATTATTCCGCATGGGCCTTCACCGGCGGATGGCTGACGATGTGATGCCCTACACCTCGTGCAGATAGAGGTGATAATCCAGTTCGCTGACCGTGCGCGCCACCCGCAGATATTCCGACTGCTTGATCGCCACGAACGTCCGGTGCAGGTCTTCGCCTAATGCGCCCTTGAGGAAGGTCGACGCCCTTGCCGCCTCGATCGCGGCACGCCAGTCCACCGGCATCGTCGTGCGCGTGACGGCCGATTCGTAGCCATTGCCGGTGGTTTCGGGACCGGGATCGAGGCCTTCGTCGAGGCCCTTGACGACACCGGCCAGCACCGTTGCTGCCACTAGGTAAGGATTCGCGTCGACGCCCGATGGCCGGTGCTCGATGCGGCGGTTCTTGGCATCGCCGGCCGGCACACGCAGTGCCACCGAACGGTTGTTGACGCCCCAGGTCGGCGCCACCGGCGCATAGGATTGCGAGACGAAGCGCCGCCATGAATTGGCATGCGGCGCGAAGACCAGCATCGATTCCGCCATCGTCTGGATCAGTCCGCCGAGGCCGCGCAGCAGCGGCAGCGACCAGCTTTCGCCGCCGGTTTCGGCAAAGACATTCTTGCCGGCATCGTCCAGCAGCGAGACATGAAAATGCATGCCCGAGCCGGCATATTTCTCGATCGGCTTGGCCATGAAGCAAGCGGTGACACCATGACGGCGCGCCTGCGCCCGCACGAGTCGCTTGAGCATCACGAGATCGTCGGCCGCCCGCATCACATCCTTGCGGTAGTTGAGCGTCAACTCGTACTGGCCGGGCGCATATTCCGAGATGACCGTCTCGGCCGGGATGCCTTGCACCTTGGCTGCGGCGTAGATGTCGGAAAACAGCGGCTCCATGCCGTGCAGATGGTCGACGGAATAGACCTCAGTCTTGGCCGAGCGGCGTCCGTCAAGCACCGCGTGCGCCGGCTGCACCTTGCCTTCGGCGTCGCGCTCGTTGGCGAGCAGGAAGAATTCGAGCTCGAAGGCGCCGGCCGGATGCAGGCCCTGGGCCGCGAGGATGTCTACCTGGCGGGCGAGTGCCAGCCGCGGGTCGGACGACATCGGCTGGCCATCGAGATGGTACATCGCCATCAGCACCTGACCGCGCGGCGGCTGGGTGCCGAACAGCGGCACCAGTGTGCCGGGGATCGGCCACGCCCGCAGGTCGCCGTCGCCCGTCGTCCAGATCAGCCCGGTCTCGTGAACATCCTCGCCGGTGATGTCGAGGCCGAGGATCGAGATCGGCATGTGCCGGCCCCCCTCGAAGATGCTCATCAACTCATGCCGGCGCACGATCTTGCCGCGCCCGACGCCATTGGCGTCGGTCAGCACGATGTCGAACGCTTCGATCTGGGGATGAGCGTCGAGAAAGGCCTGCGCCTCGGCGGGCGTCGAACCCGAAGGGGATGCCGTGACCAGGTTCAAGCTTTGCTTGGGCGCTTGTTTCATGCCGCAAGCTTGTCTCACGCCGTAAGCTTTGCCGCAACCGCGCCGAAGGCAGTGATCAGCCGGTTCACCTGGGCGGCGCTGGTCGCAGGAGAGATCAGCATCATGTTGTGGAAGGGTGCGATCAGCACGCCGCGATTGACCAGCGCGACATGGATTGCCGCCTCGAGCTCCGGCACGTGCGCAGCTTCCGCTTCGCCGCCGTTCCTCAGCGGGCCCGGCGCGCAGATGAACTCGACACGGGCACCGACGCGAGCAACATGCCAGGGCAGACGATAGCGATCGATGACGGCGGTCAGCCCGGCGTCGAGCCGCCGCGCCAGATGGTCCATATGGCTGTAGTTCTCGTCGGTCATGACGTATTCGAGCGTGGCGCGCATCGCTGCGAATTGCAGCGGATTGGCCGACAGCGTTGTCCCCATGCCGGAGTAGCCGGGCTCTTTCCGGCTGATATAAGCGGCATAGCGGGCCGCAACCTCTTCGCTCATGCCCCAGACGCTCGCCGGTACGCCGCCGGCAATCGGCTTGCCCAGCACGAACAGGTCCGGCTCCAGCCCGTATTTGCTTGAATAGCCGCCGGGACCGGTCGAGATTGTATGCGTCTCGTCGATTAGAAGCAGCGTGCCGGTCGCACGGGTGAGACGCCGCAAACCATCATGAAAGCCGGCTTCGGGCAGCACCATGCAGGAATTGGTCAGCACAGGCTCGGCGATGACGCAGGCGACATCGTTGCCCCGGAGTGCCGCGTCGAGCGCCGGCAGATCGTTGAACTCGACGACATCAGTCGCCCGCGTCAGGTCGCGGAACTCGCCGGCCAGTCCCGGTCGATTCACCGCTTTCCCGGCGACCAGCCGCACCATCGTCTCGTCGACCGAGCCATGATAGCAGCCGTTGAAGACCAGTATCTTCTCCCGGCCGGTAACGGCGCGGGCAACCCGCAACGCGAAGCGGTTGGCGTCGGTCGCCGTCGTCGCGATCTGCCAGAACGGCAAGCCGAAACGCTGCTGCAGCAGCGGCCCGATGGCGAGCGCGTTCTCGGCAGGCAGCATGTAGGTTAGGCCGCGTCCGGCCTGCCTGCGGATGGCGCGTGCGACCGGCGGCGGCGAATGACCGAACATCGAACCGGTGTCGCCAAGGCAGAAATCGTCGAGCCGGTTGCCGTCGATATCTCTGATGATGGCGCCCCTGGCACTATCGACAAGGATCGGGAACGGCGTCCGCCAGTCGTTCATCCAATGCATCGGCACGCCGCCGAAGAAGCCGGGCAGGCCATTGCCGATTTTCGCCATCGATTTTGGCCGCGCCCGGCGAAAGACTTCTGCCTCGGTCGCGCGCAACTCGGCGATCCGAGTCGGGCCGATGCCGCCGATGGAAGTCTTTGCATGGTTCATGACGTTCATGGCGTCCCTCTCAGTCGCACTTTAGACAATCGGCATCCGCCACCGCAATTGGCCGGGCGGCTGCCCTGTGTTGGGTCAGCGGTCATTTAAATGGAAACAGGCGCTTGACCGCGAGCCGCCTTCGGGCGCCGAATGGTACTTCGGCCGGAGGGGACAAGATGGTGCGGGCGATCGTCTGCGCAGCAACGCTGCTGTCGTCGGTTGGTGCGGCTCTGGGGTCGGGCGGCATCTGGTGTTCCGCCGAGGATGCAGCCGTCAAATTTCAGGTCGGTGCCGGGGTCACCAGAGGCATGGGCGGGCCGACCTTCAATTTTAGCGGTGAGCTCGAGATTCTGGGCAGGCCGGCTGCCGACAGTCTGCGCAAGACGGTGTTCGAGGATCAGAACCTCACGCAATATTGGCTCGACAACAAGGAATTGCGGCTGCTCGTCTACCACGAACGGCAGGTCGAAAACGCCTACGGCTATGTCGAACTGGCGATCCTGACCAAGGCCAGCGACGAAGGCGTCTATGACGGTCGCTATTTGCTCTCAATCTATGATGTAACGGCCGATGCCGAAAAGGACGGCAAGCAGGCTGAATTGACCGGCAAAGTATCCTGCGGAGCCGAGTAAGTAACAGGCTACGCCGAAATATCGATGACGCCGCAATCGCCGGCGGCGCTGCCGAAGGCGACGCGGCGCTCTTCCTTGTCCCACATCATCGAGGTGACGGCGCCTTTGCCCGGCCGGCGCAACAGCACTTCCTTGGCGTCGGCGAAGCGCACCGCCATCACCATCCCGTCATCATAGCCGATAGCAACGACGTCCTGGCTCGGGTGACAGGCGACGGAGGTGACCATCGCATTGCCGCGCGTGCCGAGTTCCAGCGGCGCCTTGCCCATCGGCCCGTCTTTGCCGGAAAACGGCCAGACGATCGCCGCCGGCGCGCCGGAACTCGCCAGCCATTTGCCCTTGGCGCTCCACGACAGGCTTTTCACCTTGCCGGGGTAGCCGGACATGCGCATGTGCTTGCCGTCGGCGAGCTTCCAGCCATGCAGCGCGTTTTCCTGCATGGAGGTGACGACGAAGCCGCCGTCCGGCGAGAAGGTGATGCCGGTGTGGGCGCCGGCCCACTCGAGTTCGACCGGCTTGCCGTCGGCGGCCGGGAAATGCAGCGTCGCGCCATTATAGCGGGCAACGCCGAAGCGCATGCCCTTGGGCGAGAAGGCAAGCCCCTCGACCGAGCGCGAATGCGAGAATTCCCTGGTTTTACCATCGGCAAAGCGCATATAGGCAATCTTGCCCGAAGCATAGGCAACAGCGCCTTGCGGCCCGGCGGCGACGCTGGTTATCCATTTTTTGCCTGCGGTCGCCAATTCCATTGTATTGCCGCCTGGGGTCACGGCAAAGATCCTGCCGTCCTCACCACCGGTGATCAGTCGGTCGTTTGCCGCATCATGGAAGGCGGCGAGCATTCCGTCATTGGCCTGCACCGTCTTGTGGCCGTGGTCGAGCCGATGGATTGTGCCGTCGGCCAGCGCAAAATGCGGCACGTCGCCGAGAAACACGGCGGCGAGGCAGTGGCCTTCGAGATCGAGCGGGGCGACTGTTGGCATGAGAGATCATTCCGTTCGAGATTTCTGCTGCCTCACCCTTAAGGGGTTGAGCTGCGGGTCTCAACCCGTGCTTCGGATCGTGGTGAGGAGAGACCGCCAGCGTTTAGGCTGCACTTCTCTCAGAAGGAAGAAAGGGCAGCTAAATCAAGCGGCCTGGCAGGCCCCGAAGCTTGTCTTCAGTCGCTCGGCGTCGAGTTCGCGGCCGATGAACACCAGCCGGCTCTCGTGCTTCTCGTCGTCCTTCCAGGCGCGCTGGTGGTCGCCCTCGATGATCATGTGCACACCCTGGATGACATAGCGCTCGTCATCGCCTTTCAGCGCAATGATCCCTTTCAGCCGCAGGATGTTCGGGCCTTCCATTTGGGTGACCTTCTCGATCCACGGGAAGAACTTTTTCGGGTCCATCTCGCCGCCGCGCAGCGACACCGACTGCACAGTCACGTCATGGATGTCGGAAGGGTGCGCATGATGATGCCCGTCATGATCGTGGTGATCATGGCCGTCGCGATCATGGTGATGGTGGTCATGATCATGATCATGATCATGATGGTCGTGATCGTCATGCGCCTCGAGGAAGTGCGGATCGTTCTCCAGCGCCCGGGACAGGTCGAACGCACCGCGATCGAGCACCTCGGACAGCGCCACGCTGGCGCGCGTGGTGCGATGGATTCGTGCCGCCGGGTTGATGGCGCGGATCGTCGCCTCCACCTTGCTCAGCTCTTCGGGGGTGACCAGATCGGTCTTGTTGAGCACGACGACATCGGCAAAGGCGATCTGGTCCTCGGCCTCGCGGGAATCCTTGAGGCGCAGCGGCAAGTGCTTGGCGTCGACCAGCGCCACCACCGCATCGAGCCTGGTCTTCGAACGCACGTCGTCGTCCATGAAGAAGGTCTGCGCCACCGGCACGGGATCGGCGAGGCCTGTGGTCTCGACGACGATGGCGTCGAAGCGGCCAGGCCTGCGCATCAGGCCTTCGACGACGCGGATCAGGTCGCCGCGCACGGTGCAGCAGACGCAGCCATTGTTCATCTCGTAGATTTCCTCGTCGGATTCCACGATCAGCTCGTTGTCGATGCCGATCTCGCCGAATTCATTGACGATGACGGCGTAGCGCTTGCCATGGTTTTCCGAAAGGATGCGGTTGAGCAGTGTCGTCTTGCCGGCGCCGAGATAGCCGGTGAGGACGGTTACGGGGATCTGCGTCTGTGCGTCGCTCATATTCTGCCTCGAATAGGGATTGTCGGCTCCATATAGGATGTGTGCTCGGCTTTTGCACGAGGCAAACCGGTGGGCCAAAGAGGGCTGGTATTGCCGAACTTTCCTCACATTACCGAACTTTCATTGGCGCCGCCTGACAGCGGGCCCTAGATAGGCGGGGTCATTTACGGAGTTGTTCGCGTTGAAGAGGCGCCAGATGTCCGACAAGTCCTTGCCACTGAGCCGTCGGCAGGCGCTCGGTCTCGTTGCGGTTACCGCTGGCGGCGTATTCCTGCCCGCCGGTGCAAGGGCCGGGCAGGTTTTGCCCTATGCCGGGCTTGCTTTGTTCGAAGCCGGTGCCGGCGTCTGCGCCATCACGCCCGAGGTCACCGAAGGGCCGTTCTATTTCGACCCGAAGCTCGAACGCGCCGATATCACCGAGGGCAAGAAGGGCATCGCCCTCAATGTACGGCTGCAAATCGTCGACGCCGCCTGCCGGCCTCTTTCCGGCGCACGCGTCGATATCTGGCATTGCGATGCCCAGGGCACCTATTCCGGCTATCCCGGACAGGGCGACGGGCAGGATATCGACACGTCCGGCCAGAGCTTTCTCCGCGGCTGGCAGAGAACCGATGAAAGCGGCATCGCTTCTTTCGCCACCATCTATCCCGGCTGGTATCGCGGCCGCACCACCCACATCCATTTCAAGATCTTCCCCGACGACCGCTCGGTGATGACCGGCCAGATGTTCTTCCCCGACAGCCTCAGCGAGCAGATATTCGCCACCGTCGCGCCCTATAAAGATCGCCCCGGCAAACGCGATACATCGAACGCGCGGGACGGCATTGCGCGGCAGGCCGGGCCGCTGTCGCAGGCAGCGCTGCGGGAAATGGCGGACGCCTATCAGGCGTTGATGGTGGTCGCGGTGAAAGCCGGTTGAGAACGCCTCGTCACGTCCCCATCCAGCCATTGCGGAAAGTCGTTTGTCATCTAACTGAAATAAACATCTGGCATTAGCCACGGCGAACACCGCGAAGCTTGCCGGCAAAGCTATTTTCCGAGCCGGAATGTTTTCGATCGTCATTGCCAACCGGCGGCCTGCTTCTATGCTGCCCGCTCCGGTTCGGCCGAGGAGGGATGAGCATGGCCAAGGCGGACAAGACTGCAACAATGAGCCGGCTGCATTCGGCGGCGCGGCTGGCGCGCACGGCGCTCGCCGCCCGGCTTCTGGCGCATGGTTTCTATGCCGGCCAGGACCAGATCATGCTGGCGCTCGACCGCGAGGACGGGCAGACGCCCGGCAACCTTGCCGGCCGCCTCGGCGTGCGTCCGCCGACCATCACCAAGACCATCAACCGGCTGCAGGCGCAGGGCTTTCTGGAGAAGCGGGCCTCGTCCGCCGATGCCCGCCAGGCGCATATTTTCCTCACCGACACCGGTCGCGAAATCATCCACGCCATCGAGAAGTCGGTGAAGAAGACCGAAAAGCAGGCATTGAAGGGTCTCGACAAGAAGGACCAGAAAGCGCTGTTCAAGCTGCTTGCCCGCGTCGAGGCGAACCTGTCGAACGGCGAAATGGTGCTCCCGGATGACGAACTGGATATCGAAGACAAGATGCTTGAATAGCTCACGCGTTCGCCGCTGACGGCCGCCGCGTCAGTGCCGACCAGCGTCCCGGTGTGACGCCGAACGCCTTCTTGAAATGCCGATTGAAATGGCTTTGATCACTGAAGCCGGCTGCGATGGCGATTTGCGCCAGCGGCTCGTCGGCTTCGATCATCCGACGGGCTCGTTGAAGCCGGCGCATCAACAGGAACCGGTGCGGGCTGGTGGAGAAGGTGGCGCGGAAATGCCGCGACAGGGCATAACGGTCCAATCCGGTTATCGCCTCCAATTCATGCGAACGTACAATCCGCGCAACATTTTCCTCCAGATAGTCGCGCGCCAGGCTGGCGGCGCGCCACGCAGTTTTCGCTACCGGTTTCGCCCGCTGACCGGCGTGCCGCGCTAGGCTTTGCATAAGCTGCGTCATGAAATCGACGACAAACAGCTCGTCCAGTTCCTGATCCAGCGGCCCGAGCGCCGAAAGCAGCGTCGCGCGGAGATCGCGGTCTGTCACCACGGCATTCCCGACGAATGGCAGTGATCCGCCGCCGAGACAATCGAGCATCAGGGACGGCTCCAAATAGAGCATTCTGTATCGCAAGCCGTCTTCGGTGCCGGCACCGCCATCGTGCAGTTCGTCGGGATGAAGGACAATAATCTGGCCAGGCAGGCTCTGATGCATTTGGCCGCGATAGCGGAAGCGCTGCACGCCATAAAGCGTCACCCCGATCGCATAGGTGTCGTGGCGATGGAGATCGAAGGCATTGCCGTGGAACCGGGCCTCGATGCGTTCCATCCCGGCAGCACCGGGTGCCGGTACGATGCAGTTCTCGGCTGCATCCACGCACAAACGTCCAAGACCCTGAAAGGCTTCCCGGTCCAGATCGTGCGCCATCGCTTCACTCGCAGCCTCGGATTGGCCCCCTTTTCGGATGGAAACTGTCGCATGTTCGATACGAAATTTGCAATCGTGCTCAAGGATGATCTTCCCGTCTGGCAAAAGCTCAATGTCACCGCCTTTCTGACCAGCGGCATCGTCGCGCAATTTCCCGACATTATCGGCGACCCCTACCGTGATCGCGCCGGCAATATCTACAACCCGCTGTCGATCCAGCCGGTTATCGTGCTTTCGGCGGACGGCCAGACGCTCGGCGCGATCCAGCGGCGGGCGCTGGAGCGTGGTGTGACGGTTTCGCTCTATGTCGAGGAAATGTTTTCGACCGGGTATGATCTGGCCAACCGCGCCGTCTTTGCCGAATTTGCGCCGGAGCATGCCAAGGTGGTCGGCATCGCGCTTCGCGCCGAAAAGAAGCTCGTCGACAAGATCACCAAGGGCGCCCGCATGCACGCCTGAGTCGTCGGCCACTAGGTCGGCCACTGGGAAACAAACTGAGCCTGCCGGCGGCTGTCGTTGTGCCAGCCTGTTTTGGCTTGCCCGCAGGCGACAATTGCCGCATTGGTGAGGGACTGCCTTGCTTCCCGTCCGGCCTGAAATTGAATGCTCCCCCAAGACAAGACGAAAGCGCGACATCGCCGGCGGCGATCGTGTGCATGCTTTCCGTCTATGTGTTTTTCACCTTCCTCGACACCAGCAGCAAGTACCTTGTGCTGGCCGGCGTCTCGGCGCTGATCGTCGCCTGGACCCGCTTCGCGGTCCATGTGCTGATCGTCGGCGTCTTTCTGCGCGGATGGCGCGAGCCGCTGCGCTTTCGTCCCGCCAACCTGCCGGCGCACATCACGCGCGGTCTGCTCCTGTTCGGATCGACGATGTTCAACATTCTGGCGCTGCGGACGCTGCAACTGGCGGAAACCACCTCGATCTACTTCTTCGGCCCGATGGTGATC
Source organism: Mesorhizobium sp. M0968 (assembly GCF_040319065.1). Classification (NCBI taxonomy): domain Bacteria; kingdom Pseudomonadati; phylum Pseudomonadota; class Alphaproteobacteria; order Hyphomicrobiales; family Phyllobacteriaceae; genus Mesorhizobium; species Mesorhizobium sp. M0968. The sequence continues at coordinate 339,760 of NZ_JAMYNL010000006.1, read as the reverse complement.
ACCGCGCTTGCCGGTCCGTTGCTCGGCGAATGGGCTGGCTGGCGGCGCTGGCTGGCCATCATGAGCGGCTTTGTCGGCGTCCTCATCATCACCCGGCCGGGCGTCGGCGTTTTTGGCGTCGGCCATCTCTTTGCGCTCGGCTCGATGCTATCGAACAGTTTCTACGTCATCATGACGCGCCGCATGTCGGCTACGGAAACCTCGGAAAGCCTGATCCTGTTTTCGGCGCTGGCGCCGGCCGTGCTGCTGCTGCCGACACTGCCGTTTTCGCCTTCGCTGCCGCAGGATGGCTGGCACTGGTTCATATTGCTGATGCTTGGCGTCTTCGGCGCCATCGGTCATTGGCTTCTTGTGCAGGCCTATCGCCTTGCCACCACCACGGCCCTGGCTCCCTATCCCTATTCGCAGATGATCTGGATGATCATCTGCGGCCTGATCGTCTTCAACCAGTTTCCCGATCGCTGGACGCTGGTCGGTGCCACAGTCATCGTCGCCAGCGGCCTCTACATCGTTCACCGCGAGCACCGGCTCCGCTTGCGCAACCGCGCAACGCTGGGCGCGGAGGCGGAAGCGCTGGCAAAAAAACTTTGATTTGCTCGGAATCGATGGCATAAGAGCCGGCCTTTAAACAGTTTAAATTGCTTCGGGAGCGCAGGGCGCTGGCACAGAAGATCAAGCTTTCGACCATCGCGGATGCGCTCGGCGTGTCCACGGCCACGGTCTCGCTGGCCTTGCGCGACAGCCCGCTGGTCGCCGGCGGCACCCGCGATCGCATCAAGGAACATGCACGCGCCATCGGCTATATCTACAACCGCCGCGCCGCCAGCCTGCGCACCTCGCGCTCGGGCATAGTCGGCGTCGTCGTCCACGACATCATGAACCCGTTCTTTGCCGAGATATTGCGTTCGATAGAGAGCGAGCTCGACCGCAGCCGGCAAACCTTCATCCTGTCGAACCACTACGACCAGCTCGAGAAACAACGCACTTTCATAGACACGCTTCTGCAGCTTGGCGCTGACGGGGTCATCATGTCGCCGGCCATCGGCACGCCGCCCGAAGACATAATCTTGGCCGAGGAGAACGGTCTCCCGGCAGTGCTGATTGCACGCACCGTCGAAGGTGCCGACGTGCCGGTGTTTCGCGGCGACGACGCCTATGGCACCGGGCTTGCCACCAACCATCTGATCTCGCTTGGCCACAAGCGCATCGCCATGATCGGCGGTACCGACCAGACGTCGACCGGCCGCGACCGCTATCAGGGATATGTCAACGCCATGGAGGCGGCAGGGCTTGAGGTCAGGCCGTCCTGGCGCATCCCCGGCCCGCGCACCAAGCAGGCCGGCTTCGAGGCGGCCGGGCAGTTCCTGGCGCTGAAGGACAGGCCGACCGCGGCCTGCTGCTGGAACGACCTCGTCGCCATCGGTCTGATGAATGGCATTGCCCGCGCCGGGCTGGTGCCGGGCATCGACATCTCGGTTACCGGCTATGACGATCTCGAGGAAGCGGCGATCGCCACGCCGGCGCTGACTACCGTGTGGAACGGCCAGCGCGAGGTTGGCCGCCGCGCCGCCAGCGCGCTGCTCGACAAACTCAACGGACAGACGGTGCGGCCGTCGCAGGAACTGATCAAGCCGGAACTGCATGTGCGCCAGTCGACCGGCAAACCGGTGGAACGTGCATGACAAAAACCGAACAGCAAGCTGTTACCATTCTGGTGCCGGGCCAGTTCAACGACCATGCGGTCGGCCGCATCGACGGGGCGTTCAGCCGCGTCCGGATCGAACGCGCCGATCCGTCGCTGGTCACCGACGAGATGCGTCATACGGTGCGCGGCATAGCCGCCTTTGGCGGCATAAGCGCCGCGTTGATGGACGCGCTGCCAAAGCTCGAGATTATCGCCAATTTCGGCGTCGGCTATGATTCGGTCGATATCCGCCACGCCGCACGGCGCGGCATCATGGTCACCAACACACCGGATGTGCTGACCGAAGAGGTCGCCGATACGGCGCTCGGCCTGTTGATCAATGCCGTCCGCGAACTGCCGCGCGCCGAGGCCTGGCTACGCGACGGAAGCTGGCTGCGCAACGGCAACTATCCGCTGAGCCGGCTGACTTTGCGCGGTCGCCATGTCGGCATCTTCGGCATGGGCCGCATCGGCCTCGCCATTGCCCGGCGGCTCGATGCTTTCGGACTGCCCATCGCCTATCACAACCGGCGCCGCGTCGAAGGCCTGTCCTATGACTATCACCCGACGCTGAAAGGTCTCGCCGAGGCGGTCGACACACTGATCTCGGTGGCGCCCGGCGGGGCCTCGACGGAAAAGGCCGTCAATGCCGAAATCCTCTCGGCTCTGGGGCCGAACGGCGTCTTCGTCAATATCGGCCGGGGCAGCACGGTCGACGAACCAGCCCTTGCCGCCGCACTTGCCAGCGGCAGCATCGCCGCTGCCGGGCTAGACGTCTTTGCCGACGAGCCGAATGTGCCAGCGGCGTTGCTTGCCGCGCCCAACACCTCGCTTTTGCCGCATGTCGGCTCGGCGTCCGAGCATACGCGCCGCGCCATGGCCAACCTTTGCGTCGACAATCTGGTCTCGTGGTTTTCGCAGCGCAAGGCGCTGACGCCGGTGCCGGAGACGGCAAATGTCAAGGCAAGGCCGTAAGCGGGCTGCCATATCTATTAACTTCAGCTTAACCCTTCGGAATCATTCTGATCCCTTCGCAGTGTATGTCCGCCTGACAGGACATGACAGCAAGATGAAGCGCGCCTCCCTGATCTCTTCGAACCGGCGCGCTTGAAATGCGCGGAGAACCAGGATGAAGACGCTTCCTGCATTGATGGCAGTCGCTGTGCTGTTCGGCAGCGCCCAGCTGTTTTACGCCGGTAGCGGTGAAAGCCGTGCAGCCAGTGAGTCACCACCTTCATCCGGCAACTACAGGCTGGTAGTCCATGGCGACGAGGGGTCTTGTGCGGTCAGCCGCGGCGCCGAGATTTCGCAAGGCCTGTCGCTGTTGACGGTCGCAGCAAATTGCCGCCGGGTGTTGCCCGGCATCGAGCAGGCGAAGTTCTGGCGAGAGCAGGATGACGGCACGGTCACCTTCAGCGCCAACGGCACCGATCCGATCGTCATGTTCTCAGTCGCCGACGGCGATGGTTACGAATCCTACGCGCCGGCGCTGCCGCTGCTGACGCTGGCGTCGGTCGGGAACTAGCGAGCGCGGCAGGACTATTCCGCGGCTGCGCGCGCACCCGATTTCGCCGCCTGATGCAGGCGCACCGCATCGCCGAATGCGCGAAATATCTTTACCGAGATGCTGTCCGATTTGACCCAGTACTCGGGGTGCCACTGGACGCCGACGGCGAAAGCCCGTGCATCGCGCACCGAAACCGCCTCGACAGTGCCGTCGGCGGCGACCGCTTCGACCTGCAGCTTTGGGCCAAGCCGGTCGATGGCCTGGCGATGCACCGAATTGACCATGATGTCGCCGGCGCCGAAGACACCGGCCAGGCAGCTGCCGGGTTTTATCGCCACGCTCTGGCGGATGGCGAAGCGTTCGTCCTGATTGTCGCTTGCCGGCGCACGATGATCGAGCGAACCGGCGCGTTCCTGGATTTCGGTGGCCAACGTGCCACCCAGCGCCACATTCATCTCCTGGATGCCGCGGCAGATGGCGAGCAATGGCACCCCGCGCTCCACCGCCCGGCGGATCAGCGGCAACGTCGTCGCGTCGCGGGCGGAGTCGTAAGGACCATTGGCTTCGCTGGCGTCACCGCCATAGAGCGAGGGATGAACGTTCGATTTGGAGCCGGTGACCATGACGCCGTCGACGGCGGAAAGCAGTTCGTCGAAGTCGAGCCGGTCGCCGAAGGACGGTACCAGCAGCGGGAACACGCCTGCACCCGAAAGCGCCGCTTCGAGATATTGCTGTGGCGCGGCATGCCAGGTGTAATTGTCGAACTGGCGGACATCGGTCGATACGGCGACGAGCGGCTGGTGCATTTGGTCTGGATCCCATCGGGTGCAACGAATTATCTGCCTGCAAAATAGGCGATCCGAAGGCGCATTTCCATGGCAAGTTTCGGCGTGTCGCGTAGGCCAGTTAATCGACCTTAGACTATAGTTGCAAGATCTGCCCCAACGCCGTGAATTTCCCCGAAATGCGCCACTCAAACCGGGCTGCCGTGCTGGACTCGACTCCTTGCCTGTGTATTGTCGGCTCGAAGCCGATCCGGGCGCCGAAGTGTCCCGAATGTCGGTCAGTGGATCCAAAAGGGAGGAACTTCATGGATCGTCGTTCGTTCATCCGCAAGGCCGGCACCACCGGTTTCGGCGCTGCGGCCGCTGCCGCGACACTTGCTGCGCCGGCCATCGCCCAGTCCAATCCGAAAGTGACCTGGCGACTGGCGTCGTCCTTCCCGAAGTCGCTCGATACGATCTATGGCGGCGCCGAAGTGTTTTCCAAGATGCTGTCGGACGCGACCGACGGCAACTTCCAGGTCCAGGTCTTCGCCTCCGGCGAACTCGTTCCCGGCCTGCAGGCCGCCGATGCCACCACAGCCGGCACGGTCGAGGCCTGCCATACCGTGGCATACTATTACTGGGGCAAGGACCCGACGTGGGCGCTGGGAGCGGCGGTTCCGTTTTCGCTCAACGCGCGCGGCATCAACGCCTGGCACTATCATGGCGGCGGCATCGATCTGTTCAACGAGTTCCTGGCGACGCAAGGTCTGTTCGGGCTGCCGGGCGGCAATACCGGCGTGCAGATGGGTGGCTGGTTCCGCAAGGAGATCAAAACGGTCGCCGACCTTTCCGGCCTCAAGATGCGTATCGGTGGTTTTGCCGGCAAAGTGGTGCAAAGGCTCGGGGTGGTTCCGCAGCAGATCGCCGGTGGCGACATTTATCCGGCGTTGGAAAAAGGCACGATCGACGCCGCCGAATGGGTCGGCCCTTACGACGACGAGAAGCTCGGCTTCTATAAGGTTGCGCCCTATTACTACTATCCCGGCTGGTGGGAAGGTGGACCGACCGTCCATCTGATGTTCAACAAGGCGAAATACGACGAACTTTCGCCGGCTTACAAGTCGCTGGTGCATACTGCCGCTCAAGCGGCCGACGCCAACATGCTGCAGAAATACGACTATCTCAATCCGGCGGCGGTTAAGCGGCTGGTTGCCGGCGGTGCCAAGTTGAGCCCGTTCAGCCAGGAGATCATGGCCGCCTGTTTCGAAAAGGCCAACGAAGTCTATGCCGAGATGGAAGCCTCGAATGCGCCGTTCAAGAAGATCTGGGATTCGATCAAGGCGTTCCGCAAGGAGCATTATCTCTGGGCGCAGGTGGCCGAGTACAACTATGACACCTTCATGATGGTCCAGCAGCGCAATGCCAAGCTCTGATCCTGTTGCTTCGCGGCGCCAGTGTTCCTTTCGGAACACTGGCGCCGTAGCGCATTCATTTGCGATCAGTCGGGCACCACCACGACCTTGACCTCGCCTGGCGCCGGCGGGTTGGCAATGATCGCCACCGCCTCGTCGAGGCTGACCTGTCGTGATATCAGCCGATCTACTTCGATCGTCCCCGAGGCGATAAGATTGGCGGCCCGGCGATGGGTAAAGGGGTTGAGGAAGGAACCCAGGACCTTCAACTCACGGAACAGCAGATCGAACGGTTCGAACGCCACTTTCATGCCTTGCGGCATCACGCCGACGACGACGACGGTGCCGCCCGCTTTGGCCAGCCGCATCGCCTGCTCAACAGTGTCTTTCACGCCGGCGCATTCGAACACCACGTCGACGCCGCCCGGCATCAAACCCGACCGGCCGACGATCGCATCGATGACATCGAAGGCGCTGGGATCGAGCGTCGCCGTTGCGCCAAATTGCTCGGCAAGAGCCCGCCGCGAGGCCTGACGGGTCGACAAGATAATGGTCGTCGCACCGGCGAGCTTTGCCAGTTGAACGGTGAGCAGGCCGATCACGCCGCCGCCGAGCACCGCGACCGACGAGCCTGGTTTGATCGCGGCAAGGTCCACGCCATGCAGGCAGCAGCCGAGCGGCTCGCAGAAAGCACCATGCGTAGGCTTCAGATCGCCTGGCAAGACGAAGGCCTGTTTCTGGGGCAGGACAAGATATTCGGCAAAGCCGCCATCGCGATGGATGCCGATGGCGCGTAGATTGCCGCAGAGATTGACCCGGCCGGCCTGACAATGCTCGCATCGGCCACAGGCAATGTTGGGATCGCCGGTGACGCGGTCGCCGACGGAAAAGCCGGATACGGCAGGTCCGACCGCCTCGACGATGCCGGAGAATTCATGCCCGAGCGTCACCGGCGGCGTGCACGGGAATTCACCATGGAAAAGATGCCTGTCGGTGCCGCAGACGCCGCACGCCTCGATGCGCACCAGCAGATCGTTCGGCCCGGCGGTCGGTTTCTCGACCTCGCACACGGCGAGGCTGCCCACTCGCTCCAACCGAACCGCCTTCATGGCTGCCGGGCCTTCCTCAGTTGAAACTCGGTGGTTGCGACAGATCGATTGCCGGCGCCGCCGGTTTCGCGGGCGGCTTTTCGTCGAAGCTCGGCGGCTGCGACAAATCCGGTGGGGAAGGTGAGGCCGGGGCAGTGCCGCCGTTGGCCGGCGGCGTGCCAAGCGGCGACAAGCCGATGCCAGGCGTTTCCGGCACCTGGTAGTTGATGGTGCCAGGATCGACGACAGTGCCTTTGTAGTGCATCACCATCTGCGGGAAGGCGATGGTCAGGCCGATCATGATCACCTGGATGCAGACGAAGGGCACTGCGCCCCAATAGATCTGCCCTGTGGTGACGGGCGCGATCTGCTTGCCGGTGAGTCGGTCGAGATAGGGCACGCGCGCGGCGACCGAGCGCAGATAAAACAGCGCGAAGCCGAAGGGCGGATGCATGAAGGAGGTCTGCATGTTGACGCCCAAAAGCACGCCAAACCAGATCAGGTCGATGCCGAGTTTGTCAGCCGCTGGCGCCAAAAGCGGCACGATGATGAAGGCAAGCTCGAAAAAGTCGAGGAAGAAGGCGAGCACGAAGACGAGGATGTTGACGCCAATCAGGAAACCGACTTCACCGCCCGGCAGCGATGTCAACAGGTGCTCGACCCAGATGTGGCCATTGACGCCGTAGAAGGTCAGCGAGAACACCCGCGCGCCGATCAGGATAAACAGAACGAAGGACGACAGCCTGGTCGTCGAGGCCAGCGCCTGCTTGACCACGTCGAGCGACAGCCGCCCCTTCATCGCCGCCATTGCCAGCGCGCCGACGGCGCCCATGGCGCCGCCTTCCGTCGGCGTGGCGATGCCAAGGAAGATGGTGCCCAGCACCAGGAAGATCAGCGCCAGCGGCGGGATCAGCACGATGATCACCTGCTGTGCCAGTCTGGACATTAGGTTGATCTTCAGGCGCTGGTCGACGATCGCCACGACATAGATGAAGATGACGCCAGTAGTGGCGCCGAGGATATCGGCGTTGCCGCCATGGTTCGGTGCGAGGTAGCGATACGCCGCATAGGAAACAACCACCGCCGCCAGCAGCGCCGCCAGCAGCGACAGCACACCGTGGCCGAGCGTGCGGGCCTCCAGCGGCAGTGCCGGCATCGACTTCGGCCGAAAGATCGACATGAGCAGGATGTAGAGCATGTAGATGCCGGTCAAAATGAGCCCGGGGATCAGCGCCCCCTTGTACATATCGCCGACCGAGCGGCCGAGCTGGTCGGCCAGGACGATCAGCACCAGTGACGGCGGGATGATCTGGGCGAGCGTCCCGGACGCGGCAATGACGCCGGATGCCAGCCGCCGGTCGTAGCCGTAGCGCAGCATGATCGGCAGCGAAATCAGACCCATGGCAATGACGGAGGCCGCCACCACGCCGGTCGTCGCGGCGAGCAGCGCGCCGACGAAAATCACGGCATAGGCGAGGCCACCACGGACCGGTCCGAACAACTGGCCGATCGTGTCGAGCAGGTCTTCGGCCATGCCGGATCGTTCGAGCACGATGCCCATGAACGTGAAGAACGGGATCGCCAGTAGCGTATCGTTCGACATCACCCGGCTGCCGTAGAAATTATCCGGCAACGCGTGCAGCAACGGCCAGGCGAGATTGATCGAGCCGCCCGAATAGGGCGACAGAAGCACGCCGATGAAGAAGAACATCAGGCCGTTGGCGGCGAGCGAGAAGGCGACGGGATAGCCGATCAGCAGGAAGACGACCAGCGAGGCGAACATGATCGGCGCCATGTTCTGGGCGATGAACTCGATCACGAGCGCACCTCTTCGACGAGCGCCTTGGCTTCGAGCTCGGCCTGCTCATGCACCGATATGAACGGAGTGGGATCGTCCATCTGACCGCGCATGATGGCGATTTTCTTGATGATTTCGGAAATGCCCTGCAGCGCGAGCAGAAAAAAGCCGACCAGCAAAATCGCCTTCGCCGGCCAGATGATCAGCCCGCCGGAATTGTTCGACATCTCCCCGCTGCGATACGACAGCGACACATAGGGAACGAAATAGACCACCATCAACGTCACGAACGGCATCAGGAAGAAGACGTGACCGAAAAGGTCGATCCAGTGCTGCACGCGGCGCGAGAACATGCCGTAGACGATATCGATGCGGATATGGTCGTTCTGCTTCAGCGTGTAGGCGGCGGCCAGCATGAAGGCGGCGCCGAACAGATACCATTGCAATTCCAGCCAGGCGTTCGAGGACATGTCGAACACCTTGCGGATGACGGCGTTGGCGGCGCTTACCAGGATCGCCAGCAGGATCAGCCACGAAACCCATTTGCCGATGAATTCGTTCAAACGGTCAATGGTTCTGGAAAGAGCGAGAAGCCCTGCCATGCATTCCTCCCTTGTGTCAGAGCGCGGCGGTTCCCTGTCCGTCGTGTCGCTGTGGACCAACGGTATGCAGTGCGTGGTCCGGCTGGTCAACACGGGATAGCCCGCATAAACACAGTTGTGAGATGACGGGCGGCAAAATGCTGCCGCGTCCTTTGCATGTCCAAGGACATGCGGCGCTTTCATCCAAGCAAAGTCGGGTGCGGCTCAGGCGATCTTCTGTTGGTCGCGGCCGGCGCCGATCAGCACAAGCATGGCGACGAGGAACAGGTACATCCAGCCGTCCCGCCATTCGAGCGGGAAATAGCCGGCCCATAGCGATTCGGCCATGCCGAAAGCGGCGGCACCCAGTGCCGCCCGCAAAGGCGAGAGATAGCCGCCCACTGCGGTCACGAACAGGATCTTCAACCCGTAGACCAACCCTGTGCCGAAGCTGATGTTACCGTAGTAGAAGGCGGCGAGCACGCCGGCCAGTGCCGCGCAAAGGCCGCCGAAAAGCACCGCGTGCCGAAACACCGCACGAACATCGACGCCGCACATCGCAGCCGCCTTGGGATCGTCGGATACGGCGCGCCAGCTCCGGCCGAAGCTCGAATATGCGAAGCCCCAGGCAGCCAGCGCTATGGCCGCCAGTACGGCGGCGCAATCGAGCAATTGGATCAGCGTCAACGTCGCCTTGAAGCTGGCATTCTGCGCGAAGACGATGGTCTGGGCCAGCATTGGCGGCAACCATAGGTCATGGGTATCGGCGGCGATGCGGCTGGCTTCCGACAAGACCAGCAATATGCCGAGCGTCGTCACCACGATGGCGTTGGGCGAGCGGTCGGCCAGCGGTTCGAAGATACTTCGCGACAGGACATGGCTGAGCAGCGCCGCATAAAGGAATGCCGCAGCTACGCCGAGCGCGACCGATGCAAACAGCGTTAACCACAGGGCCTGATAGCCGAACGCCGCAGTGAGGATCATCGTATGCCCGCAAAAGGCGAACAGCGCGCCATAGGCAAGATTGGTACGGTGCAGGATGCCGTTGGTCAGCACGTAGCCGAATGCAAGCAATGCGTAGAGCGCGCCCGAATGCAGCCCGTTCAGAACCTGCTGGAAGAAATAGAGCATGCAAGACCCTCTATGCATGCCCCGCAATCGGGGCAGAGGTTTGGGACGAACGATATTCTCAGTACGGCGATCGCCTCAGTGACGAGCGTTGCACCCGGAATCTAACTTGTCAAACGCGAGTTATCAGTTAGATTTCGCCATATGACAGTATCCTGGACTCCGCACCGCTTTACCGGTGGCATGCTGGCGCTCGATACGGCGAACACCGTCGTTTTGCGGAACGATCCGGAGAAAACTTTCGACCGTTTCGACGATCCGGCCGAGATCGCCCGCTTTGCCGAAGCCGCGAGTGCCTTTCGCGCCGCCGAGCTCGGTGGCAGGCGGCTCGTAGCGCCGGCGCCTGAAAAGATCGCACCGGTGGTGCTGTCGATCCGGGAGACGACCGATCGGCTGTTTCGCGGCGCGGTATCGAAAGGTGCGATCGCGACCGGCGATATGCCGAAATTCTTGGAAGCCTGCGCCGATGGCCTCGCTCATAGCCGCACCGAAATCGGCACGCCTGGAAAACCGTTCGGTGATCCGGCGACGCCGATTGCCTTCGAGGCCGCGCTTGCGGTCTCGGCGCTGTCGCTGCTGTGTAGCGACACCATCGCCAGGCTGAGGATATGTCCGAACTGCAGCTGGCTGTTTGTCGACAAAAGCCGGAATTCCAGCCGCCTCTGGTGCGACATGGCGGTGTGCGGCAACCGCCAGAAGGCAAACCGACACTATCGCCGCCGGACCGCGGCCAGGGAGGTCACCAATGTCTAGAAGATTCTCACGCGCGATGATTGTCGTCGCGGCGTTGTTCGCGGCGGCCGCGCTCGGCGCCTGCCGTGATTCCGGCAAGGACCAGTTGTTCGCCATTTCCGGGAAGCTGTTCGAGTTCAACTACCGGCTGGGTATCGCCACCTATGTCATCACTCTCAATCCGCTGCGGCCGGTGGGTGAGGGGCAGGTCGCTGTGGTCTCCTTCCAGAACCCGGCCGGCGGTGATCCGATCATCGTCACCCAGAAAATATGGCCGAAGCTGCCGCATGTGACGCTCACCAGCCCGCCGCTTACCTGCGTTGTCAAGGACAAGCCCTATGCGGTGTCGATCCGCATCGAGGATTCCAGCGGCAAGTTGCTGCAGAGTTTCGCGACCACTCTGACGTCCTCACTCGACCAGTCGGTCCTGCCCGACCGGCCTCTGGTGGTCGGGCCAGTCTACGAGCTCAACAAGGACCTGGCCGGCCATGTCGACGGCAAGCTGCCCGGTGAACCGAAGCCCAGTTGCCCAAAGGCTGCATGATGCATCACCAGCGGCACTGACCGCCGCCGGAATTTTTCATGCTCGGCCATCCTCCCCGACAGGCGTTTCGTGGCGCCACACGGCCGCGCACGGATCGTTTGTTGCGGACCGCCTGGCACCTTCGATTTTGTTTGACCTCCCCGGCAAGGGAAGAAAGACTGTGGGCACTCGACTCCGACGTTGGCCGCGCACCTCCAGGCGCGGCCTCCGCACAGGAAATGCCTGATGACGCTGCACAATGTCGCGCTCGACGACAAGTTCGACCTGGCAAAGGAGCGCATCTTCCTGTCGGGTGCCCAGGCAGTCATCCGCATGCTTCTGATGCAGCGCGAGCGCGACCGCCGGGCTGGCCTGAACACCGCCGGTTTCGTCTCCGGCTATCGCGGCTCGCCGCTCGGCGGCCTCGACATGCAGCTGTGGAAGGCCAGGAACCAGCTCGCGCAGTCGGACATCGTCTTCCAGCCCGGTCTCAACGAGGAGCTCGCCGCCACCGCCTGCTGGGGCTCGCAGCAGGCCGAATTGCTGGGCGAGGGTACCCATGACGGCGTTTTTTCGGTCTGGTACGGCAAGGGTCCGGGCGTCGACCGCTCCGGCGACGTGTTCCGCCACGCCAATCTCGCCGGGTCGTCGAAACATGGCGGCGTGCTGGCTCTGATGGGCGACGACCACATGGCCGAATCCTCGACCAACGCGCATGCCACCGAGTTCCTGTTCGTCGACAACATGGTGCCGATCCTTAATCCGGCCGGCGTCCAGGAGATCATCGACTACGGCCTTTACGGCTTTGCCATGTCGCGTTTTGCCGGCACCTGGGCGGCGATCAAATGCGTCAAGGACAACATCGAATCGACAGCCTCGGTCGATGCCGCGCTTGACCGGCTAGATATCGTCATTCCGGACTTCGACATGCCGCCCGGCGGCCTCAACATCCGTAACGAGATCGACATGCTCGGCCAGGAGGAGCGGTTGCATGAATACAAGCGCGCCGCCGCTTCTGCGTTCATCCACGCCAATGGGCTGAATCGGATCGTCTATTCGGGCGGCACCAGCGCCAAGCTTGGCATCGTCACCATCGGCAAGAGTTATCTCGATGTTCGCCAGGCGCTGGAGGATATCGGCGTCGACGAAGCGGCCGCCAGTCGTATCGGTATCAGGCTGTTCAAGGTCGGCTGCCCGTGGCCGCTCGACCTGCAACACATCGCCGACTTTGCTCGCGGCCTCGATACCATCGTCGTCGTCGAGGAGAAACGCTCGCTGATCGAGGTGCAACTGCGCGAGAACCTTTACGGCACCGCGACGCAGCCGGTCATCGTCGGCAAGAAGGACGAGACCGGCGACTGGCTGTTCCCGGCCAAGGGCGCGCTCGACCCCAACGATATTGCCATCGCGCTCGGCGAGAGGATTTTGCGAACGATCGGCCCGTCGGAAGAAATCGCCGCGCGGGTTGCGAAATTGCGCCAGTTCCAGGCGATGCTGGCCGACACGTCAGACATCGCCTCGCGCACGCCCTTCTTCTGCTCCGGCTGCCCACACAATTCCTCGACCAAGGTGCCGGACGGCTCGCTCGCCGCCGCCGGAATCGGCTGTCATTTCATGGCGCTGTGGATGGACCGCAACACCGTCGGCTTCACCGCCATGGGCGGCGAGGGCGCGCAGTGGGTCGGCCAGGCGCCGTTCTCGAAGCGCGAGCACATCTTCCAGAATCTGGGCGATGGCACTTACAACCACTCGGGTGTGCTGGCGATACGCTTCGCGCTGTCGACCGACGCCAACATCACCTACAAGATCCTCTACAATGACGCCGTCGCGATGACCGGTGGGCAGCCGCACGAGGGCGGCCTGACGGTAGACATGATCGCAAGGCAGGTGCGCGCCGAGGGCGTGGAGCGCATCGCCATCGTCACCGACGAGCCGGACAAGTATACCGGCAAGGTGGAATTTCCCGCCGGCGCCACCATCCATCACCGCGACGACCTCGATCTCGTCCAGCGCGAGTTGCGTTCGGTCAAAGGCGTCTCGGTGCTGCTCTACGACCAGACCTGCGCCGCCGAGAAGCGTCGCCGCCGCAAGCGCGGCACCTTCCCCGATCCGGACAAGCGTATCTTCATCAACGAGCTGGTCTGCGAAGGCTGCGGCGATTGCGGCGTGCAGTCGAATTGCGTCTCGATCCAGCCGGTCGAGACCGAATTCGGCCGCAAGCGCAAGATCGACCAGTCGAGCTGCAACAAGGACTTCTCTTGCGTCAACGGTTTCTGCCCCTCCTTCGTCACCGTTCACGGCGCCAAAATCAGGAAAGCCGAAGGCATAGCCGGCGCGGCCGACCCGCTCGCGGGGGTGCCGGCGCCGGCGCAATTTGCGCTCGGTGAACAAGGCTGGGCGGCGATCATCGACGGTGTCGGCGGCACCGGCGTCGTCACCATAGGCGCGGTGCTGGGCATGGCCGCGCACCTGGAAGGCAAGGGCTGCGGCATGATCGACATGGCCGGCCTCGCCCAGAAGGGCGGCTCGGTGTTCACCCATGTCCGCATCGCCCGCACGCCGGACGACATCCACGCCATTCGGGTATCGGCCGGCAAGGCCGATCTCGTGCTCGGCTGCGATCTCGTCGTTTCAGGTGCCAAGAAGGTGTTGGCCGCGGTGCGCGAAGGCCATACCATCTTCCTCGCCAACACTGCCGAGATCATGCCGGGCGAGTTCGCCCGTTCGGCCGATTTCTCGCTGCCCGTCGAGCGGCTGAAGAAGGCGATAAGAACGGCCGCGGGCGACGACAGGACGCATTTCTTCGACGCTACCCGCACCGCCACTGCCCTGTTCGGCAGCTCGCTTGGTGCCAACATGTTCATGCTCGGATTCGCCTTCCAGCATGGCGGCTTGCCGCTGTCGACGGAGGCGGTCGAGAAGGCGATCGAGCTCAACGGCGAGGCGGTAGCGATGAATGTCGCGGCATTTCGCTGGGGCCGCCGCGCCGCCCACCAGCCGGATTTCGTCCGCAGCCTTCTCGCCCAGCCGGGCAAGGCCACGCAGCATGCCGCCATTGCCGAGACGCTGGACGATATCATTGCTCGCCGCGTCGGCTTCCTGACCGCCTACCAGAACGCCGCCTATGGCAAGCGCTATGCCGACAGACTGGCGGCGCTGCGCAAGGCCGAAACCAATGCTGTGCCCGGGTCGACCGTGGTGACCGAGGCTGCCGCAAAGAACCTGTTCAAGCTGATGGCGATCAAGGACGAATACGAGGTGGCGCGGCTTTATACGGACGGCTCCTTTGCCGCAGAGCTCGCAAAGCAGTTCCAGAGCTACGGCAAGCTTGAATTCCATCTCGCACCGCCGATCATGGGCAGGCGCGGCAGTGACGGGAAGCCGAAGAAATCGAGCTTTGGCCCGTGGATGATGAACGCGTTCCGCCTGCTGGCGGCAATGAAGGGCCTGCGCGGCACCGTTTTCGACCTGTTCGGCTACAGCGCCGAGAGGCGTATGGAGCGGCAGCTTCTCGCCCTCTATGAAGCCGACCTGGAACTTGTCGCCGGCGCGCTGGCGCCGGGCAAGATCGAGGTTGCTGCCGCGCTTGTTTCGGTACCGGCGCTCATCCGCGGCTTTGGCCACGTCAAGCAGGCCAGTGCCGAAAAAGCCGCCGGCGAACGCCAGCGTCTGCTCGACCGCCTCTCGACGGCGCCGCTGCGGCCGCAACTTCAAGCCGCCGAATAATTCAGCGCTGTGATACGCCTTGTTTACCTGAACGGTAGTTTCCCTGCTTCCGCCGCGTCACCAATGGATGTTGGCAGGGTTCGAAACGCCGCTCTAAACCTTTCTTAAGGCCAATGTGACACTGCTGGGTTCCCCAGGGTTGGGATCCAGGCGTGAATCTGAGACGAAAAAACGAGATTCCGGTCGACGTTTACATTCCGTTCGTGGAAACGCTGTTTCGCGACGGGTTCACGCTGTCGATCGGCCTTGTTGCGCAGACACTCCTCGTCATTCTGGTCTATTGGAAGACCATGGACTTGGCGTATCTTCTAGTTGCCGCTGGGCTCATCATTGTCGGTACTCTGCGCCTTCGCAACATCCGAAAATACGGGCGACTTCCTTCCCCGACGACGTGGGAAGAAGCCCATGATCGCGAAAACGATTACATAATTTTCGGTTCGATGCATGGTTTCATGCTTGGCGCGTTCTGTTTCGTCAGTATCTATCTGGCAAATGACAGCCACGACAACTATGCCGAAATAGCCTCTGTCTGCGTCACTCTGGCATCGGTCACGTCGATTGCCGGCCGCAATTATGGGTCGCCGCGGATGGTCATGATTTTTATCATAACCACCACATGGCCCATATCGCTTGGCTTTATCCTGCGCGGCGATATCTACCACATCATCCTCGGTCTGATGTCGGCCCCTTTTCTGTTTGCGATCAAACGGTTCGCCGACATCGTCCGCGAAGTCCTGTTTACCGCCCTGTCGGAGGAAAAGAAGGCGAACCGCATCGCGCAGCGTTTCAACCGCGCGCTCAACACCATGTCGCATGGCCTTGTCATGCTTGGTCCCGACGGCCGGGTGGCGGTGGCCAATGCCGAAGCCGCGCACCTGATGTCGCTCAAATCGGCCGATGCGCTGCTAGGCCGCTCGATCCACGGTCTGCTGATGCGCGGCGCTGCAGGCGGCATGCTGGCGCCGAAAGATTGCCGTTACATCGAAGCCCAGCTGACGCGTGCGTTGCGCGAGGGCCGCGACCGCAAGGTCCTGGTCTCGCTCACCAACGGCCAGCACTATGAATTTTCGGCGCGCGAAGGCAGCCAGGAACTGGGCGTCGTCACTTTCGAGGATGTGACCGCCCGGGTCGAGGCGGAAGACAAGATCCGCTTCATGGCGCGCTACGACAGTCTCACCGGCCTGCCCAACCGCGCCTACTTCCACGAGTTGGTGGTGGAAGCCATGGCCTCAGGGGATCCCGAGCGTCTCTGCGGGCTGGTGGTGCTCGATCTCGATGATTTCAAGAGTGTCAACGACACGCTCGGCCATCCGGTCGGCGACGGATTGATCTACGCCGTTGCCGAGCGGCTGGCGGCAGTCGCTGGGCCAGGCATCACCGTCAGCCGCTTCGGCGGCGACGAGTTCATGATCTTCTTCGAGCGCATCGAGGATGAAAGCCACCTGACCGGCCAGGTTGACGAGATCTTTGTCAATCTACAGGGCGAGGTCGATGTCGCCGGCCACGGATTACGCATCCAGGCCTCCGGCGGCGCGGTGCTGTCGCGGGTCAAGGATACCGACGTTGACGCCATGATCGTCAAAGCCGACCTTGCACTCTACAAGGCCAAGGAGCTTGGCAAGAACGGTTGGCGGCTGTTCGAGGCCTCCATGGATGCTGCCTTCCGCAGCCGTCAGCTGATGAAGGCGGACCTGCGCAGCGCCGTGGAAAACAACGAATTGCGGGTGGTCTATCAGCCGATCGTCGCGATGAGCACGATGCGTATCGCCAGTTGCGAAGCGCTGTGCCGCTGGGATCATCCCGATCTCGGGCCGATTTCCCCCGGTATCTTTATTCCGCTGGCGGAGGAAATGGGGATTATTTCCGACATCAGCACCTTCGTCCTGCATGCGGCCTGCACGGAATGCGCCAAATGGCCGGCCCAGACCAGCGTGTCGGTCAATCTCTCGGCCAAGGATTTCCGCAACCGTGATGTCATCCAGAAGGTTCGCGACGCGCTGGCTGAATCCGGTCTCTCCGCCGGACGTCTGGAGATTGAGGTCACCGAGACGGCGCTGCTCGACGACAAGTCGCTGACACGCCAATATATCGAGGAGTTGAAGCGGCTCGGCGTGCGCATTGCGCTCGACGATTTCGGTACCGGGTATTCGAGCCTCAGCTATCTCCACAAACTGCCGCTCGACAAAATCAAGATCGACCGCTCGTTCCTGATGGATGTCACTCAGAACAGCCGGTCGCTCGAATTGCTCAAGGGCATCGTCAACCTGTCACGGCCGCTGGGACTTTCGGTTACCGTCGAAGGTGTCGAGACCTTCGAACAGCTCAAGATCCTGGCATTGCAGGTCAAGCCGGACCTGGTCCAGGGCTTTCTGTTCGGGTCGGCACTCAGCGCGTCCGGCATCGAGACGATGTCGAGCACCGTCTGGCCCTTTGCCAAGGACATCCAGACGGCAAGGAAGGCGCCGCGGCGCTGACTTCGCGCTGAAAACCTGCGTATTTTAGTATAATTTTATTAATTGTTAACCTTAACGGGCGGTAAACGAGCTCCTACTTATTTTCATCTTTACATCTCATGACCCGTCCGTAGTGTCGGCTGGTGGCGGTAATCGCGGGGAATAGAGTTCATGTGTGCCCAGTTGAGTTCGCTCGGCCATGCGGCGGGCGCTGGTGGGAAAGATGCGTCCGAGACCATGTCCAGCTTCGCGCAACATGTTTATGCGCTGCTTGACCGGACGGAGTACCGACGCTGTGAAAGCGGCGAGGACTTCGAAAACATTTACAGGCTGCGCTACAATTCCTATCGGATGAACGATCTGGTGCCCGAGAATGCGTCCCGTCAGGTCCATGACGAGTTTGACGAACTGCCCAATTGCCATACGTTCGGAATCTATATCGAGGGGCGGCTGGTCAGCACAATGCGCCTGCATAACGTGTCTGCTGATAACGCCACATCACCAGCACTCAGCGTCTACAAGGACTTGTTGATGCCGCGTCTGGCGGCCGGCGAAGTCTTTATCGATCCGAGCCGTTTTGCCGTGGACGCCGAATGGTCACGGCTTTACCCGCAGATCCCGTATGTGACGCTGCGCCTTGCGGGCATGGCTTGCTTCCATTTCGGCGCGCCTTATTGCATATCCATGATCCGCGAGGACCATGCGGCTTTCTACAAGCGCATCTATCGGGCGCGACCGATTGGCGATGCGCGGCCCTATGCCGGCGTGATCAACTGTTTCGCGCTGCTTTATCAAGCCGATGTCCTGGCGATCAAGAATGAAACCTACGCTCGCTTTCCGTTCTTCCGTTCGACGCCAATGGAGCAGCGCATGTTGTTCGATACGCCCGGTGCCGGCGAACTCGCCCCGCTGACCATCCTGCCCACCGCCAAGTATTTTCGCGAAGCCGCCTGAACGAGCCCATGGAGCCTTCCGGTCGCTTCGGCGTTCTGGGCAAGGGTGCTGGTGGTAGGTCGGCATGGCCGGCATCCACCAAGCATCGCTTCGATAGCCATCCGATCAAAGGAACCGACATGACCATTTCCACGCTCGCCCTCACCCCGCTCATCGCCCTGATCGCAGGCGTGCTGATCCTGGTGATGCCGCGGCTGCTCAATTATATCGTCGCCCTTTATCTGATCGTTGTCGGCCTGCTCGGGCTGTTCCCGCATCTCGCCGGCTAACGGCATCGGCAATAGCGGACCTGCCATCCATTGTGATTGGTATCGCCGCGCTCCGCGCAGCGATTTCAAGTTTTACTTGAGATTGTTGGCTGCGGCGATGCGGCAATAGCGCCATTGCCCTTAACGCGGCTTTTCGCTATGTGCCTGAAAGATGTCTTCGAAGGGGTATTCCAATGGCTGAACACACGCCGACCGGTCCTGTCGAACTGGGCGCGAAGATGGACTATGCCGAGCACGACCGCACCTATGCCGGCTTTGTGATGCTGGCCAAATATGGGTCGCTATTTTGCGCCGCCGTGCTTCTTGCCATGGCGTTCGGCTTCTTTGTGGGCGGCTTCTTCTCGGCGACTATCCTCTTCGTGCTGATCCTGGCCATCGGCGCCTTTATCCTCCGATAACTCCTCCAACCTTTGTCGAAGGCGCCGCCGGGGTCGGTCGGTGTCTTGCGGTAACAGGGTTCCGGCCGAAAGGATCGTGCGGTGGGACAGACGGTTTTCATCCCTCGTGAGCTCGACGCAAACGAGCCTCGCGTCGCGGCCTCGCCCGATACGGTGAAGCGGCTGGCAGCACTGGGTTTCGACGTAATCGTGGAAACCGGCGCCGGCACGGCGTCGCGCGTTCCCGACGAGGAGTTTGCCAAGGCGGGCGCCGCGATCGGCAAGGCCGGCGATGCAGCCAGGGCCGATGTGGTGCTGAAGGTGCGCCGCCCCACGGACGCCGAGCTGAAGGGCTACAAGTCCGGCGCCGCTGTCATCGCGATCATGGATCCCTACGGCAACGACGCTGCCGTCGCTGCCCTTGCCAAGGCCGGTGTTACTGCCTTCTCCATGGAGTTCATGCCGCGCATCACCCGCGCCCAGTCGATGGACGTTCTATCCAGCCAGGCCAACCTCGCCGGCTATCAGGCGGTGATCGACGCGGCTGCCGAATATGACCGGGCGTTACCGATGATGATGACGGCGGCCGGCACCGTACCGGCAGCGAAGGCGTTCGTCATGGGCGTCGGCGTCGCCGGTCTGCAGGCCATCGCCACCGCGCGCCGCCTCGGCGCCGTGGTCACCGCCACCGACGTGCGCCCGGCCGCCAAGGAGCAGGTCGCCTCGCTCGGCGCAAAATTCCTGGCCGTCGAGGACGAGGAGTTCAAGGCGGCCGAGACGGCCGGCGGCTACGCCAAGGAAATGTCGAAGGAATACCAGGCCAAGCAGGCGGCGCTGACTGCCGAGCACATCGCCAAGCAGGACATCGTCATCACCACCGCGCTGATCCCCGGCCGTCCGGCGCCGAAGCTGGTCTCGGCGGCAATGGTCGCCTCGATGAAACCCGGCTCTGTGATCGTCGACCTCGCGGTCGAGCGCGGCGGCAATGTCGAGGGCGCCGAAGCCGGCAAGGTGGTGACCACGGCCAACGGGGTAAAGATCGTCGGCCATCTCAACGTTCCCGGTCGCGTCGCCGCCTCGGCCTCGCTTCTCTATGCCAGGAACCTCTATGCCTTCCTTGAGACGCTGGTCGACAAAGCGACGAAGACGCTTGCCATCAACCGCGACGACGAGCTGGTCAAGGCAACCATGCTGACCGATGCTGGCAAGATCGTGCATCCGGCTTTCGCAAAGGCTGAGCAGGAGCCGCCAAAGGGCCAATATGTCGAACCACCGGCCATTCCGGCCAGGACGATGGTTGCCGAGGCTTCGGCGAAGCCGGCTGCGAAGAAAACGGCCGCTTCGAGGAAGCCCAAGACCACCGGAGGGATCGCGTGATGGATCAGACGCTGCAGAAAGCCCTCGACCAGCTCGACCAGGCGACAGCTGC
Organism: Mesorhizobium sp. M0968; assembly: GCF_040319065.1. Classification (NCBI taxonomy): domain Bacteria; kingdom Pseudomonadati; phylum Pseudomonadota; class Alphaproteobacteria; order Hyphomicrobiales; family Phyllobacteriaceae; genus Mesorhizobium; species Mesorhizobium sp. M0968. The sequence goes on along the minus strand of NZ_JAMYNL010000006.1, from coordinate 319,332 downwards.
CGTGCGGCTCGCCGTGCAGAACCTGGCGGCCGCGCCCGGCACCGAGGCGGTGGGTGACGCCGCTCACGCGCTGTCCGGCGGTGCCATCGATCCTTTCGTCTTTCGCTTCGCCATCTTTGTCCTGGCGATCTTCGTCGGCTACTACGTCGTGTGGTCCGTCACGCCGGCACTGCACACGCCGCTGATGGCGGTCACCAACGCCATTTCCTCCGTCATCGTCGTCGGCGCGCTGCTGGCCGTCGGCATCTCGGCCTCAGGGCTTGCCACCGGCTTCGGCTTCGTTGCGCTGATGCTGGTATCGGTCAACATCTTCGGCGGCTTCCTCGTCACCCAGCGCATGCTGGCCATGTACAAGAAGAAGGAAAAGTAGGCCGCCATGAACGCCAACTTCGCCTCCTTTCTCTATCTGGTCTCCGGCATCCTGTTCATCCTCGCATTGCGCGGCCTGTCGCATCCGACCACCAGCCGCCAGGGCAATATGTACGGCATGATCGGCATGGGCATCGCCATCGCCACGACGCTGGCGCTGGCGACCCCTTCGGCCGGGCGCTTCGGCCTCATAGTGCTCGGGCTGCTGATAGGCGGCTCGGCCGGTGCGGTCACGGCACGGCGCATTGCCATGACCTCGATGCCGCAGCTGGTCGCCGCCTTCCACTCGCTGGTCGGTCTTGCCGCGGTCATGGTGGCGGCCGCCGCCATCTATGCACCGGAAAGCTTCGGCATCGGCACCGTCGCCGATATTCATGCCCAGGCACTGATCGAGATGAGCCTCGGCGTTGCCATAGGTGCCATCACCTTCACCGGCTCGGTCATCGCCTTCTTGAAGCTTGACGGCCGCATGTCGGGCAAGCCGATCATGATCGGTGGCCGCCACTTCATCAACGCGGCCCTGGGCATTGCGCTGATCGTGCTGATCGTGCTGCTCGTCACCACCGAGTCCAAGGTGGTGTTCTGGCTGATCGTTGCCGCCTCGCTGGTGCTGGGTGTGCTTCTCATCATCCCGATCGGTGGCGCCGATATGCCGGTGGTCGTGTCGATGCTGAATTCCTATTCGGGCTGGGCCGCGGCCGCCCTGGGCTTCACGCTCGGCAATCTGGCGCTGATCATCACCGGCGCGCTGGTCGGCTCGTCGGGCGCCATCCTGTCTTACATCATGTGCAAAGGCATGAACCGGAGCTTCATCTCGGTCATCCTCGGCGGCTTCGGCGGCGAGACATCAGCCATTGCCAACGACGGCATCGAGCGCACGGTCAAGCAGGGCTCGGCCGAGGATGCCGCCTATCTGATGATGAATGCGCAAAAGGTCATCATCGTGCCGGGCTACGGCATGGCCGTCGCCCAGGCGCAGCACGCGCTGCGCGAGATGGCCGACAAGCTCAAGGCCAACGGCGTCGACGTCAAATACGCCATCCACCCGGTTGCCGGCCGCATGCCCGGCCACATGAACGTGCTCTTGGCCGAAGCCAACGTGCCTTATGACGAAGTGTTCGAGCTGGAGGACGTCAACTCTGAGTTCGCGCAGGCCGACGTCGCCTATGTCATCGGCGCCAACGACGTCACCAATCCCTCGGCCCGTGACGACAAGTCGTCACCGATCTACGGCATGCCGATCCTCGATGTCGACAAGGCCCGCACCTGCCTGTTCGTCAAGCGCTCGCTCGGCTCCGGCTATGCCGGCATCGACAACACGCTGTTCTACAAGGACGGCACCATGATGCTGCTCGGCGACGCCAAGAAGATGACCGAGGAGATCGTCAAAGCGATGGATCACTGAAACGGCGTCGCTGCCAACTCACTGCCGATCGTCGAATAGCCCGGCTCCGCGCCGGGCTTTTTCTTGGCTGTTACCGGTTCTGAAGCTACGATGCCGACCCGTCGTCTTGCTAACGGCGTCATCGTGGAGGTGCTGGTGCCCGACCCTGGTTCTGCTGCATCGCCGGCCGCCGATCTGACCGCAGCAGAGAAGGCGCCACGCAAGCGCAGCCAGGCGGTAGTGGTCGTGCACGGCATGGGCGAGCAGCGGCCCATGGACACGTTGAGGGAGTTTGTCCAGGCCGTATGGAGCCACGATCCGGCCCGTGCACCGTTCTATGCCCATGTCCCCGATCCGGCCGACCCGATGGGTGCGAAGATCAACCAGAGCTGGATCACGCCCGACAGCCGGACCAATTCGCACGAACTCCGCCGGATCACCACGCCCTATGATGTCGATGGCCGCCGCACCGATTTCTACGAGCTTTACTGGGCCGACATCACCCAGGGCACGACCCGAAGCCGCCTTGCTGCCTGGGTGACGACCCTGCTCTGGCGCAAGCCGGCCGATATTCCGCGCGATGTGCTCAAACTCTATGTCGTCACGCTTTTGGCCACCCTCGTGGTCCTGGGCGCGGCGCTGGCGCTCGCAACGTCGACCTGGCAAGGCTACATCTCCTGGACGACGGGTGTGCTTGTCACGGTTCTGGCGTCGTTCGTCATCTGGTCGGTGGACCAGTTTGGCTTGCCCTATTTCGGCGACGTCGCCGCCTATGTGCGGGCCGAAGCGGCAACGGTCGAGAAGCGGGCGCTGGTCCGCGAGCGTGGCCTCAAGCTGCTGAAGCGTCTCATGATGGACGATGCCTATGACCGCATCGTGCTGGTCTCGCACAGCCTCGGGTCGATCATCGCCTATGATCTGTTGCAGATATTGTGGGCCGATTTCAGGCCTAGAAAGTTGGAAGCCATTCGCGACAAAGCGAGGCTGAAGGCGATCCACGCCGTCGACAAGGCGACGCTGGTCGCCGATGCCTCCGCTTGGCCCGACAGCCTCGATGACCTCCCCGCATTCCGGCGCAGCCAATGGGAGCTCTACCGGCAGCTTCGCGTCGGCGACGCCGATCATCCGCTGCCGTGGAAGATCAGCGATTTCGTCACGCTCGGCAGTCCGCTGACCCACAGCGAGTTTCTGGTGACCTACAACCTCGCCGAATTCAGGCGCGGCATCGCCGAGCGCCTGTTTTCAGCATGCCCGCCGATCGCCGACAGAGCGGCGGGCGGGACCATGCTCTACCAGGAAGGGCGCAGCCATTCCGGCAAGCCGCAGCGGGCAGTGCATCATGGCGCGGTGTTTGCCGCGACACGCTGGACCAATATTTTCGACAGGGGCAATGGCTGGCTGACCGGCGACCCGATTTCAGGGCGGATGACGGAAAATTTTGGTCCCGGCGTGGAAAACATCCAGGTCGAGCTGCGCGGCTCGGGCGGCCGCGTCTTCACGCACAGGCTCTACTGGTCGCTGACGGCGAGCGGCGTCGAGGTCGACGCGCTGGCCGGCGTACAGCCGCGCTCGCACCTTGCCGTGCTGCGCGATGCGGTCGATCTCGGCCGCAAACTGGAAGCTGAGCTGTAGGCGGCAAGCAATGCGCGGCGGCAGTTCAAAGCAAGGTCCCCTTCGGGCGTAATCTTCCCGAAGCGGACCGAGTTCGCTTAGTCACCGATCAACGATTGGTCAGGAAAATCGCTTCCTCGTCGTCGCGCTGCCTGCCGCCAAGTGCTGCAGCCGCGCTGGCAATGAAGGCCCCGACGACCAGCGACAGCGCGCCAATCAACGAGAAGGTCGCGCCTGCCCTTCTGGCGGTGTCGGCCGCCTGCTGGGCCTTGACCTTGGCGTCCTGCGCTCTGGCGATTACCGTATCGACGCGAGCGGTGGCATCCGCTTCGGACAGGCCTGTGCGGGCGGCCACCAGCCGCGATAGATAGGTCTTGTCGTCGGCCGATATTTCGCCTGCTGCGGCACTCGCGATTAGAATGCGCGATGCCTGCGCCGTTGCCGCAGCGTCGCTCTCCGGATTGGCGGCAGCGAGCCTTGCCGGATCGGCCGGGCGGAACAGCGTATCGACGAAATACGATGTGGCGTTGTCAGTCGAGGCGCTACCCGCGTTTGCAGCAGCACCTGCCGAAGCGCCCATTGCCGCGCCCGATGCCACAGTCGAAGCAGCCTGGACACCGGTACCTATCGCGGCCGAAAGCGCCGTGCCGAGCACGCCGGCGACGAGCAGCGTCGCCAGCGCCCAGGCCAGGAAGCCGTGAGCGGTATCGCGGAAGAAGACTTCATCGGTGTGGATGCCGACCCATTTGGTGCGCAGGCGTCCGGCGAGGTAGCCACCCAGGGCCGAGGACAGCCACTGCACGACGATCAGCCAGACGGCGGTGGAAACGGCGAAAGTGGTGACTGACGCACCCGAGCCGGACCATGGCGACACCATGCTCAGCCCAAGCCCGGAGCCGAGCAGCATCAAGATGAAGGTAAGCGTTGACGCAGCAAAGGCGCCGGCGACGATTGGCCCCCAGCTGACAGCAGTGGAAGCGGATTCCGTCGGGGCGGAAACGTCGACAGCTGTTACGGTGGACGGCATCGAAGCCTCCCTACCGTGCGAACAGCATGATCAGAATAATGATCGGTATTGGGACTCCGAGAAGCCAGAGCAAAATGCCACGTCCCATGGATGCCTCCTGCGGCGATTGTGATCAACTACAATGCCTTGAAAGCCTTTCCGTTCCGGCGGTCCTGGTGATCTTTGTTGCGTTGCAGCAGTCGTATTGGTGCGCCAAGGCGCACCAATACACTTCATGCCTGCTGGCTGGGTATCTGGATGGCGACTCAAATGTCCAGATTGGCAACCGACAGCGCGTTTTCCTGGATGAATTCGCGCCTTGGCTCGACCTCGTCGCCCATCAGCCGTGAAAACAAGCTGTCCGCATCAGTCGCGTCATTGACCTTGACCTGTAACAGCGAGCGCACATTCGGGTCGAGCGTCGTTTCCCAGAGCTGCTCGGCGTTCATTTCGCCAAGGCCCTTGTAGCGCTGCATGGTCAGGCCCTTGCGGCCGGTGGCAAACACGGCATTGAGCAGTGCCAGCGGCCCCGAAATGGTTTCCGAGACATCCTTGCGGCGCAGCACCGGCGGCTCGCCGTAGATTTCCGCCAGGCGCGGCGCATAGCGGTCGAGCTGGCGTGCGTCGGCGGAATTGATCAATGCCAGGTCGAGATGCGCGAACTCCTTGACGCTGCGCACCGTTCGCTCGAAGACATAGCCGCCAATGCCCTCGTTCGAGGTCGACATGCGGCCGATCCAGCCGCGCTCGGTGTCCTCGGCGATAATGTCGAGACGACGGGCAACACGCTCGGCCGTTTCGTTGGCGCGGCGGAGGTCGGTGAAGATCTCCGGGTTGAGCGCGCCGGCAATCGCTGCCTGCTCGACCACGCCTCTGTTATAGCGCGTGTGCAATCCGTTGATGAGCTGGCGGACAGCCAAGGCGTCGTCGATGGCGCTGCGCAGGTCCTGTCCAGCCCGCACCTCGCCTGTGCTGAGCGCCAGCGACGCTTCTTCCAGCCCGGAGCCGATCAGGAATTCCTCGAAGGCGGCTTCGTCCTTGATGTATTGCGAGCTCTTCCCGCGCGTCACCTTGTAGAGCGGCGGCTGCGCGATGTAGAGATGCCCGCGTTCGATCAGTTCCGGCATCTGCCGGAAGAAGAAGGTCAGCAGCAAGGTGCGGATGTGGGCGCCGTCGACATCGGCGTCGGTCATCAGGATGATCTTGTGGTAGCGCAGCTTGTCGGCGTTGAACTCGTCCTTGCCGATCGAGGTGCCGAGCGCGGTGATCAGCGTGCCGATCATGTCGGAGCCGAGCATGCGGTCGAAGCGGGCGCGCTCGACATTGAGGATCTTGCCGCGCAGCGGAAGAATGGCCTGGTTCTGGCGCGAACGGCCGCCCTTGGCCGAGCCGCCGGCGCTGTCGCCCTCGACGATAAAGATCTCGGATTTCGCCGGATCGCGCTCCTGGCAATCAGCCAGCTTGCCGGGCAGCGAGGTGACGCCGAGCGAACTCTTGCGGGTGATGTCGCGTGCCTTGCGCGCGGCTTCGCGCGCGGCAGCGGCCTGGATGACCTTCTCGATGACCGCCTTGCCCTCGGTCGGGTGCTCCTCGAGCCAGGTGCCGAGCGCTTCGTTGACAAGCCCTTCGACCACCGGGCGGACCTCGGACGACACCAGCTTGTCCTTGGTCTGCGAGGAGAATTTCGGGTCGGGAACCTTGACCGACAGCACCGCGGTCAGCCCTTCGCGGCAATCATCGCCGATCAGCGCCACTTTTTCCTTCTTGGTCAGGCCCGAGGAGTCGCCATAACCGGTTATCTGGCGCGTCAGCGCACCGCGGAAGCCTGCCAGATGCGTGCCGCCGTCGCGTTGCGGGATGTTGTTGGTGAAGGCCAGCACGTTCTCGTGGTAGCTGTCGTTCCACCACATGGCGACTTCGACCGTGATGCCGTCGCGCTCGGCGCGGATCGAGATCGGCTTGTCGAGCAACGGCTTCTTCGTCCGGTCGAGATATCGGACGAACTCTTCCAGCCCGCCATCGTAGTGCAGTTCATGGCGCACGATGTCGGCATGGCGGGCATCGGTCAAAACGATGCGCACGCCGGAGTTCAGGAAGGCGAGCTCGCGCAGCCGATGCTCCAGCGTACCGTAGTCGAATTCGACCATGGTGAAAGTCTCGGACGACGGCAAAAACGTGATTTCGCTGCCGCTGCGCCCTTCATAGGTGCCGGGGACCTTGTCTTGTTCATAACTGCCGGTGATCCGCAGCGGCGCGTCGGCATTGCCATGCGTGAAACTCATCTCGTAGATCTGGCCGTTGCGGCGGATCTTCAGTTTCAGCCAGGCCGACAGGGCGTTGACGACCGACACGCCGACGCCGTGCAGGCCGCCTGAGACCTTGTAGGAGTTCTGGTCGAACTTGCCGCCGGCATGCAGCTGCGTCATGATCACTTCGGCCGCTGAAATGCCTTCGCCGGTGTGGATATCGGTCGGAATGCCGCGGCCATTGTCGATGACCGTCACCGATCCGTCCGGATTGAGCGTCACCGTCACCAGGTCGGCATGGCCGGCCAGTGCTTCGTCGATGGCGTTGTCGACCACCTCATAGACCATGTGGTGCAGGCCCGAGCCGTCGTCGGTATCGCCGATATACATGCCCGGCCGCTTGCGAACGGCATCCAAGCCCTTCAAAACCTTGATGGAATCGGCGCCGTATTCGGCTTCAACGCCGTTGGCGATGTCGGTCTGGTCGCTCATGAAAACCTGTCTGATTGATGCCGTGTGCAGAGCGCGAAAAATCGGCTTCGAATCGCGCATTTCTAATGTCGTAGATATAGGCGCAAAAGGCGGTTTTTCCAAGGTTTGCAGGCATTTCGGAACGGAATGACCATCGCGTGAGCAGGCTATCGGCGCCTGGCTTCGATCCTGGCCAGCCGCTCACGTAAAAACTTGATCATGAACTTGTGGCGCGGTGCCAACCGCCCGCTCCGGTCGAGCTCGAGCGTCATGTCGAGCGCCTTGGAAAGCACAGCCTTCGGGTCCTTTGCGACTTGGGCGTAGTCGATATAGGCGACCACCAGGTCGCGCTGCCAGGTGGCGTTGTCCGGATCGGACCGGGCAAGTTTCTCGCGAATGGCCAGACTGTCCTGAAGGGCTTGCCGGGCGCCCCTGACGTCGCGCTGCCTGAGGCGCAGCGTGGCGACTTCGGACAGCGTTATCGACAAGTCCCGCTGCCAGTCGGAATTGGCGGGATCGAGCTTGGCCAGCCTCTGCGCAATCGCGTAGCTGTCCAGATAGGCTTTCAGCGCGCCTTTGTGGTCGCCCTGTATCGCCAGGACGCCGGCGACTTTCTCGATGCACACGGACAGGTCGCGCTGCCATTCGGTGTTGTTCGGGTCGCCGGCGGCGAGCGCGCTGGCCTGCGAAAGTGCCTCACGATAAGCCGAAAGTGCCGCCGGCCAATTCTGCTGGTCGCTCAGCGCATTGCCGATCTTGGCGTTGCCGACCGACAGGTCGCGCTTCAACTCGGTGTCGTCCGGATCGCGTTTCGCCAGTTGCTTGACGATCGCCAGACCTTCCTTGTAGGCCGCCAGCGCCCCGGCGGCGTCGCCGCGTTCGCGCAGCAGGTCGCCTATCGTATCGTGGCTGACCGAGACGTCACGCTGCCGGTCGGCGTCTCCCGGTTTGTCCGCCGCCAGCGCCAGCCGCACCTTCAGGCTCTCTTCATAGGCCGCCTGTGCGTTGTCCAGTTGGCCTGCGATATGGGCAAGGTGACCGATCTCATCGTAGGTGATGGTCAGGTCGCGCTGCAGTTCGGCACGGTCCGGCTCTCCGGCGGCGAGCTGCTTCTTGATCGACAGGCTTTCCTGGTAGACCTCTGCGGCGCCGGCCAGATCGCCTTGCGTCGCCAATACGTTGCCGATCTTGTCGTCGGCCATGGCGAGGTCGCCGAACCACTCCAGATTAGCCGGTTCTGCCTCGGTCAGGCCCTGCAGAATGGTCTTGGCCGTCTCATAATTCTGCAGCGCTGTCGGCAGATTGCCTTGCGCCATTCGCACGTTGCCGAGCTTGACGTGGCTGACGGCGAAGTCGCGCTTCACGTTGGGATCGGTTTCATGATGCGACCGCCGCTCAAGATCGGCTTGCAGCGCCTCGAACGCGCGGCCGGCCGCATCGATATTGCCGATCGTGGTATAGAGCTTGCCGAGCTCGTCCAGCGTGCGGATCAAGCGGTCGGCATCGTCGAGCGACAGCACCACCTGTCCGGCTTCGCCATAAAGCGCGAGCACGGACTCATAGTCCTTGATGGCTGTGGCGTAGTCGAGGTCGGCGCGCGCCGCCCCGCCGGACAAATAGCGCGTTGCGGCCTCGGAGAGCGTGCGGCTGACGAAATTGGCCTTCAAAGCGTTGCGAGAGACACTGTCGATCTCGGCTGCCTCGGCGAGCTTTTTCCGCGCCGCATCGAACGCTCCCAGCGAAAGCTGCTCTTCGGCCTGCCGGCGCAACGCCGACACTCTGAGATCGTCGGATCCAAGCGTCTGCATTTCGCTCCGCACCTTGACGAAGGCGTCGGCTGCCTCACGCAGCCTGGCGTTCAGACTGTCCGCGGAGAGGTGGCCGGCATCGGAACTGATCAACGCGCCATAGAGCGGTGCCAGCGGCATGTCGGCGTCGCTGGCGATCTTCTCCACTTCGCCGCGCATCTGAGGCGTCACCTCGGCCATGGCCAGCAACAGGCGTTCGCGTTCCGGCAATTTCTCCTTGGCCGAGGCGGCAAAGAACAGCTGCGGCAGGCCGCTCTCGACATAGGGCAATTGCTTACCGCGCGAGAGGTCGTAGACCTCCTGCTGCACGAGCGTCAGCACGGAGCGGATCTCGAGACCTTCGGTGCCGAGATATTTCGTCAACGCCGCGGTGAACGGCGAATTCTGGCCCGTCCCATCCACGGCGGTCTCGCCGGGCGCCGCCGAGAAAGCAAACAGAATGTTTTCTGCCCGCCCGATGCGGCCAAGACCCGGCCGGACCTTGTCGCTGACCTCTTTTACCAGCGCCGTTGCGCCGCGGCCTTCGCCGCCCGTAGCCGCAAACGGATCGCTGCGGCAGGCATCGAGCACGATCAGTCCGACCTTGCTGGTGGCGGCGACGGTCGCGCGGATCTCCTCCAGCGGCAGGCTGGTCCTTTCCAGCGTAGCGAGCGACGACGCGTCTGCATCGACCGGCAGGAGCCGATTCTCGCCGGCTATCTCGACGCCGTGGCCGGAGAAGAACACCAGTGCCACGTCGGCGCCTTTGGCATCCTCGCGGAAATCGTCAAGCGCCCGGCGCATGCGCCGCAGGTCGCGGTTGGTTTCGAGGAAGACCTCGAAACCGAGCTTCCTCAGCACCGTTTCCATGATCTCGCCGTCATTGACGGGATTGGCGAGCGGCCGGATCAGCCGGTAGTCGTTCTCGGCGATGACCAGCGCAGCGCGCCGCTCCGCCATTGCAGCGGAGGCCGTCGAGAGGATCAGCAGCAAGGCAAACAGAAAACGCAAATCGAACCGCCCCGGCCCGGTCATTTGCCGGAGCATTCCATCTCTTTATGGCATGAGCAAGTTATGGCATCGGCCAGTTCGGCCGTTCGCGTTGTTAGCTGGCGCGCATCGGCCTCAGCGCTTCGCTCCAGCGGAACAGCTCGTCCAGCATGGTCCTGGCCCCGCCGAGCACCTGCTCGCTGGGCAGGAAGGCGCCGGTCTCGTCGAGCAGCTTCTGGTACATCGGCAGCGCCACGCCTTCCGGAATCGGCATGACACCGACGGCGGTCAGCAACGGTTTGACCGCCTGCGCCGCTCGCAAACCGCCGGAGACACCGCCGTAGCTGAGGATGGCGGCCGGCTTGTATCGCCATTCCCTGAGCAGGTAGTCGACCGCGTTGACGATCGCGGGAGCGGTGAAATAATTGTACTCCGGCGCCACGAAGACGAATGCGTCGGCGGCGTCGATTGCCTTCGACCACGCTTTCGTGTGGCTGTTTTCGTATTTGCCGAGTCTCGGATGATGCGGCACGTCCAGCACCGGCAGGTTGAAGGCGGCGATGTCAGTGAGCACCGGCTCGAATTTGCCATGCTCGCGCGCAAAGCTCTCCAGCCACTTTGCGAAAGCGGGTCCGGCGCGGCCCGGCCGCGTGCTGCCGATGATGACGTTCAACTGGTGCTTCAAGGCAGGCTCCCGCCGGTTCTGACATCTGTGGTGCTGCCACCTAAGACACGCAGCCGGACACAGCAAGCAGGCACTTTCCGGTGCCCCGGTCACATTCCAGAGAGCGGATGCATCACCTTGTCGTCCGCTCACATGGACGCCTGCCTTGCCCGCCACTACATTGAGGTGTCAGCGGAGCAAGTCATGGACAGTCAGCCCGTCCCCTTCGTCCCGCCGGCGCCGAAGCCGCGCACCGCGCCGCCCTCGACGCTGGAGATGATCCGCATCGTCTACCGCAATCCGCTCGAACTGTGGGGCGAGCCGACCTACAACGAGCCCTGGATTTCGGTGACCGGCATCGGCGGGCCGCTGGTCATCGCCAACGACCCCGGTCTCATTCGCCACGTGCTGGTCGATAACGCCAAGAACTACAAGATGGCGACCGTTCGCCAGCTGATCCTGCGGCCGATCCTGCGCGACGGCTTGCTGACCGCCGAGGGCGAGGTGTGGCGGCGTTCACGCAAGGCCATGGCGCCGGTGTTCACGCCGCGCCACATCTTCGGCTTCGCCGAGCCGATGCTGAAACGCACGCTCGAATTCGTCACCCGTTACGAGCAAGGTGGCACGTTCGACATCGCTCACGACATGACGCTGCTTACCTTTGACATCCTGGCCGAGACGCTGTTTTCCGGTGAGATTTCAGGCGAGCCGGGCAGCTTTGCCAAGGAGATCGACCGCCTGTTCGAGACCATGGGTCGGGTCGATCCGCTCGACCTGTTGCGGGCACCCGATTGGCTGCCGCGTCTGACCCGCATCCGCGGCCGCAAGACAATGGCCTACTTCCGCAAGATCGTCACCGACACGGTGCAGATGCGCGAGGCGCGGTTGAAGCGTGATCCGGACACGGTGCCGCAGGATTTTCTCACGCTGCTGTTGAAAGCGGAGGGACCGGGCGGGCTGACCCGGGCCGAGGTCGAGGACAACATCATCACCTTTATCGGCGCCGGCCACGAGACTACGGCCAGGGCGCTCGGCTGGACGCTCTACTGCCTTGCCGAAGCGCCGTGGGAGCGCGAAAAGATCGAGCACGAGATCGATGCCGTGCTGGCGCGTGAGCCCGACCCGACGAAATGGCTCGACGCCATGCCGCTCACCTGTGCCGCCTTCGAAGAGGCGCTCAGGCTCTATCCGCCGGCGCCATCGATCAACCGCGAACCGATCGAGCCCGAAACCTGGAACGGCCTCTACATACCGCGACGTGCCGCGGTGCTGGTGATGCCGTGGGTCGTCCACCGCCATCGCAAGCTGTGGGACCGGCCCGACGCCTTCATGCCGGAACGCTTCCATCCGGGAAACCGCGAGAAGATCGACCGTTTCCAGTATTTGCCGTTCGGCGCCGGGCCTCGCGTCTGCATCGGCGCCAGCTTTGCCATGCAGGAGGCAATCATCGCGTTGGCGATCATGCTGTCGCGCTACCGTTTCGACGCGACCGCGGAAACCCGCCCCTGGCCGGTGCAGAAGCTGACGACGCAGCCGCAAGGCGGCCTGCCGATGCAGGTCACCCGGCGCGCCTCGTAGGCAACCGACGTCCGTTTGTATTATGCGGCGGACTTGCGTTGGAACTGGCCGGCGGCGCGGTAGCGCCAGAGATAGCTGGGCAGGATGGTTCCGATCGACCGTGGCTGGATCCCGAGGCCGGCGAGCGTCCGGTTGTCCTTGACGGCGGCTTCCGACACGACATTGTGCTGGCGCAACAGCAGGACCTGGTCCTTGGTCAACAACGGATTGGGCAACAGCCCGAGAATTGATGCCTGGAGGTTCGCCAGCCACCATGGCACGGGCAGCAAAAACCGCTTGCGTTCGATGATGATAAGCAGCTGTTGCATGCATTCCTTGAAGGTAAGCACTTGCGGCCCGCCGAGTTCATATATCCGGCCGCCCTGGACCTTGCCGTCGACCGAATGCGCCACCGCTTCGGCGACGTCGCCGACATAGACCGGCTGGAATCTCGTCTGCCCGCCGCCGATCAGCGGCAGCACCGGGGAAAAGCGGGCCATGTTGGCAAAGCGGTTGAAGAAACCGTCCTCTGGCCCGAAATTGATCGATGGCCGCAAGATCACGGCGTCTTGGACCGTCTCCAGAACGGCCTTTTCGCCGAGCGCCTTGGTACGCGCGTAGTCCGATTGCGCGTGGAGATCCGCTCCCAGAGCCGAGATGTGGGTGAGGCCGGCGCCGACGGCGCGCGCCGCTTCAGCGACAGCGCGCGCGCCGAATTCGTGGACGGCAGTGAATTTCTGCCGGCCGGCCTCATGCGCGATCGCCACCAGATTGACGACATGGTCCGCGCCTTGCACGGCGCGGTCGACCGACCAGCGCACCCGGACATTGGCCTGCACCGGCTGGATCTGCCCGACATTGCCGAGCGGCTGCAGGTGGCCGGCGAGATCGGGCCGACGGCAGGCAACCCGGATGCGGTAGCCGCGCTTGGCCAGCGCCCGCACGACATGACGACCGACAAAGCCGGAGCCGCCGAACACGACGACGAGCTTTGGGGTCTGCAGGATTTCGGTCATGGCTGGCTCCGGCGGGCTATCCAGATGGTTTGGTTTGAAGCCGTTTCATAGTCGGTTTCGCGCCAAAGGCAAAGGGTGACCATCGGTCGCCCGGCATTGTTGAAGCATGATTTCCAGTATCCGTTGGAAACGGCAGAAAACCCGCCGACGCCGGGCTTTAGGGTAACTCCATTCGGGACAGGAACCTTTGTTCCGGCCGGCGATTTTAGGATGTATGGTTTGATTCCGAATGGAGGATATTGCCGATGACGACAAAACGCGTTGCGATCTTCGCTCTGGCTTTCGCAACAGGCTGCAGCATTGGTGCCTCGGCATTCGCGGCAAACCGGCATCACCACCAAGCTCAACCCGAACGCTACGTTCCGGCCAACGGCAACATCATCGACATTCTGTTCGGTGGCCCGCGCTACTATGACAACCACCTGTTCACGACGGCCGCCGAACCCTGCTCCTACAACAGGGTAGGGCCGGACGCGAATGCGGCGAACGTCATCAACGATCATTATTGCGGGAAGTAGGCTCGCGCTGCCGGATCGGCAGGCGTTCTCAGCCGCTCATCGGACAAACGAATTTCTTCAGGACGAATAGCGGGCGGCGAATTCGGAAATGCGCTGCACCACGGCTTTCGGCGCGCTTATGCCGCGCGCCGCCGCCTTCTCCGCGGCCTCGGCCCGGGCACGCCCCGGCACATGCACGCCATAGCGCCGCCGCAGCCGGTCGAGTTGATCCTTCATCCGCTTTTCGAAGTCCGGATCGAGCAGCTTGGGCTCGACGGCAAGCACGAACAGGCCGGTCCCCGGACTGTCCGGCCCGCCTCTGAACCATGGCGCATCGAGCGACCAGTTGGCGCCCGACAGGCCCGCAGCCAGCACCTCGACCATCAGCGCGATGTTGGCGCCGCGCTGGCCGCCGAAGGCAAGCATGGCGCCCTTCATTGCAGCTGCCGGGTCCGTGGTCGGATTGCCGCTCGCATCCAGTGCCCAGCCTTCGGGTATCTTCTTGCCGTCCTCGGCCGCCTTGCGGATGTTGACGAAGGCGGTGGCGCTCGACGATTGGTCGATGACCAGCGCCGCCCCGTCCGCGGCGGGTGCCGCAAAGGACATCGGGTTGGTGCAGTAGACCGGCTTGACCGAGCCCGAGCCGGCAAGCATGGCCGGGCCGTTGGTGGCGGCGAACGACACCAATCCCTGCGCGGCCAGCCTTCCGGTGAAATAGCCGAGCGCGCCGCACGTATAGGCATTCTTCTGCGAAAAAATCGCGACGCCGAACAGCCGCGCCGCCTTGGCGAGTTCATCGATCGTGCGGTCGAAACCGGTATGCGCCAGTCCGCCGCGCGCATCGGAGAGATAGACCGCGAGCGCCGGCCTGGTGATCACCGGATCGGCGTTGCCGTCGATGCGGCCGGCTTCCAGCGCTTCGAGATAATCGATGAAGTGCGACAGCCCAACGGTCGACAGTCCTTCCGCCTCGGCCGCGACGATCGAGGCAGCCAGCGACTGCGCCGCCTCTTCGTTGGCGCCAGCGCCAAGTGCGGCCATCCGGCACAGCCCTGTCGCCTGGTCGAGACTGAGTTGCATCGTAGCTGCCCTGAAATTTCAGCGAGTAGCGAATAGGGAGTAGCGAGTAGGGAAATCAGCAAAACTATTCGCTATTCACTACTCCCTATTCGCTAACCGATCTTGTTCGGAATCCGCGCCTCGATCTTGCCCAGGGTGAAGACGAGAATGCCGGTGATCGCCATATAGATCAACGCCAGGAGCAGCAAGGGTTCATAGGTGAGGTAGGTATCCTGACGCACCTTTGAAGAGACGGCGAATATGTCGATCACGCTGATGGTCGCCACCAGCGGCGTCGATTTCAGCTGCAGCACGATTTCGCCCGTCAGTGTCGGCAGCGCGCGGTAGAAGGCCTGCGGCAGCCAGATTCGCCGGAAAATCCTCCAGCGGCTCATGCCGAAGGCGCGGGCGGCTTCCAATTGGCCTTTCGGTACGCCGGCAAAAGCGCCTCGCATCACCTCGCCCTCATAGCCGGCGAAGGACAGCGTCAGCCCGAGCACGCCATAGGGCCATGCCTGCCTCAGATAGGGCCACATCCAGGACTCGCGAATCCATGGATATTGTGGAAACAGCGAGCCCAGCCCGTAATAGAGCAACCAGAGCTGCAGCAGCAGCGGCGTTCCCCTGATGACCGTGCAGAAGGCCTTGGCGGGCGCCGCGAACCAGAAAGAGCCTGCGGCTTGTGCCAGTCCGAGCGGCATGGCGAGCAGGAAGCCCAGCGTGCAGGTGACGGCAAGAATCCACAGCGCGCGCCAGATGCCGAGCAATCCCATCCCGTAATATTTCGGCAGCCAGTCCCAGCGCATGAAGACGGCCGCCGCCAAAACCAGCCCCAGCGCGATCAGGATCAGCGCGATACGATGCGGCTTCAGCCACAGCGAAGCGCGTGCGGCTATCTCGACGGCCGCTTCGCCAGTCATCGCCGGGCCAGCCATCACCGGGCCTCCTTGAGCGACGGCATGCCGCGGCGGGCCCATGTCTCGATGCGGCCGATGATCAGGTTCGAAACCAGCGTCAACAGAAGGTAGATCGCGCCGGCGGCGATAAAGAATGTCAGATAGGCTTTGGTCACGCCGGCCGCCTGCCGTGTCGCCAATGTCAGCTCGAAAAAGCCGACGACCGCCAGCAGCGCTGTGTCCTTGGTGGCGATCAGCCAGAGATTGGCAAGGCCGGGTATGGCGAACGGCAGCATCGCCGGCAGCGTGATGCGCCGCAGCAGCAGGCCGGGAGACATGCCATAGGCGCGCGCGGCTTCGATCTGGCCCTGCGGAATGGCGAGGATCGCGCCGCGGATCACCTCGGTCGAATAGGCGCCCTGGACGAAGCCGAGCACGGCAATGCCGGCCGCCAGCCCGCTAATGTCCATACGCTGATAGCCCGTTGCCGTCAGCATCTGATTGATCAGGTCGGTGCCGGCGTAATAGAGCAGAAGGATCAGCACCAGCTCCGGCACGGCGCGCACGACGGTCGTATAGACTGCCAGGAGATCGCGCACCACCGGACCACCATACAGCTTGCCGGAGGCGCCGCCGATGCCGATCAAAAGGCCGAGACAGGTGGCGCCGACCGCAATCTCGATCGTATGGAGCAGCCCGACGATGAGCGTTCCACCCCAGCCCGGCGGCACGGGCGAGAGAAGCGCGATGGCAGAGGCGGCCCAAGCCGGAACAAATGCGTCGATCAGCGTCGCCCTCGAATTGCTGGCGCTAAAACCGCCGGCGATTTCCGCCCGCGGAAGCTCGCGTCGATGGATTTCGACCAACCACGCGGCTCTATCGGGGCCGCGTGGTTAATCGCTCATGGATGAGGCCGTCAGTTCGACTGCGTGTCGGAGCCGTAAATATCAAAGTCGAAGTACTTCTTCGAAATCTCGTCATATTTGCCGTTGGCGCGGATGGCCTTGATACCGGCGTTGATCTTTTCCTTCAACTCGGTGTCTTCCTTGCGGACGCCGGCGCCGACGCCGGGCCCGAGAATGGCCAGATCCGGCGCGACCATGCCTTTCAGATCGCAGCATTGCTTGCCCTGGTCCGATTTCAGGAAGGCGTCGAGGGCGATGGAATCGGCCTGCACCGCGTCGACCCGGCCGGCGGCAAGATCCTGGTTGGCCTCGTCCTGGGTCTGGTATTCCTTGATTTCCGCCGCGTCGGCGAAGTGCTTCTTGGCGTAGTCGGCGTGTACGGTCGAGACCTGGACGCCGATGATCTTGCCCTTGAGGTCCTCCGGTGTCGAGCCGAACTTCTGGTCCTTCGGCCCGATGATCGCAGTCGGGGTGTTGTAATATTTGTCGGAGAAGTCGATCGTCTTCTTGCGTTCGTCGGTGATCGACATCGAGCTGGCGATGACGTCGATCTTCTTGGTCGTCAACGCCGGGATGATGCCGTCCCAGGCGACCGGCGTGATGACGCAGTCGAGCTTCTCTTCGGCGCAGACAGCGTCAATGAATTCGATTTCCCAACCGACCCATTTGCCGGAAGCATCCGGCGAGGTGAACGGCGGATAGGGCTCGGCAGCGACACCGATCTTGACCGGATCGGCCTTGGCCACGCCCATGGCGGCAACGCCAACCAGCAGCGCTGCGGCAAAGGTCTTGAGAATAATCTTCATCGTCATGACTCCCAGTTTTGTTGTTGTTCCCGGTTTTCGTCCGCCCACAGTTTAACTGATGTTGCGGATGAACTGCTTCAGCCTTTCGGATTTTGGTGCGCCGAAGATCTGTTCCGGCGGCCCTTCTTCCTCGACCAGCCCGTTATGGAGGTAAACGACGTGCGTCGCGACCTCGCGGGCAAACTTCATCTCATGGGTGACCAGCACCATGGTGCGGCCTTCGCGCGCCAGGTCGCCGATCACCTTCAGCACCTCGCCGACGAGTTCCGGGTCGAGCGCCGAAGTCGGCTCATCGAACAGCATGACGCGCGGATTGATGGCCAGCGCCCTGGCGATCGCGGCGCGCTGCTGTTGGCCGCCCGACAGATAGGCAGGATAGACGTCGCGTTTTTCGGCCAAGCCAACGCGGGCGAGCAATTTTTCCGCCTCGCCGATCGCCACATCGCGCTTGACGCCGAGCACATGCACGGGAACCTCGATGACGTTCTCGATCAACGTCATGTGGCTCCACAGATTGAAGTTCTGGAAGACCATGCCAAGCTTGGAGCGGATGCGTTCGATCTGCTTGCGGTCTGCGGGCACGGTGTGGCCGTAGCTGTCGGCCTTCAGCTTTATCTCTTCGCCATTGACCCGGATAATGCCGCTGGTCGGGTTCTCCAGGCAGTTGATGCAGCGCAGCAGCGTCGATTTGCCCGAGCCGCTGCCGCCAATGATGGCGATCACCTCGCCATCGCGCGCCGACAGCGAAACGCCCTTCAATACATGCAGCTTGCCGAAATTCTTGTGCAGGTTCTCGACGTGGATGGCTTCGGCGGCGCCGTTCTGCGCCGTATGCTTCAGGGCGGTGGCCGGCGCTGTCATCGTCGCGGTGCCCCGCGGAGCAGCCGAGGCAGTCCTTGCTGGAATTTTTTACCCATTACCCGTCACTGGACAGCGTTCCGATTCTCAAGATGGACCGTTCCGCTTGTCTCCGTCAACCGCAGTTTTTTGGACCATTGATCACCGCCTGCCGAGTGGCTATTGGCAGGAGGGGCGCGTTTCAGGAGAATTTAGTGGGCAAAGCATACGGGTCGCAGTCGATGGCCGGGACGCTGCAGCGCGTGCTGATGCGCTCCGCTGCCGGCGCCATGCGTCGGGCCGAAGCGCTGGAGTGGCACTATGGCCCCGGCTTCAATCCGCAAAAAGCGGCGGTCCAGCATGATGCGCTGGCCAGGCTGATTTCGGCCTCAGGCGCCGAAATCGAATGGCTGAGTGACGCCGACGACGGGCTTGCCGATTCGGTTTTTACCCACGATCCCTCGCTGATGACCGATCATGGCGCGGTCATCCTTGCCATGGGCAAGGCGCTGCGCCGGCCCGAGCCCAGCCTCCACGAGGCAGCCTATGGGCGCATGGGCATCCCCGTCCTCGGCCGAATCGAGGCTCCCGGCCAGGTCGAGGGCGGCGACTGTGTGTGGGTGGATGCAAACACGCTGGCCATCGGCCGCGGCGTGCGCACCAATCAGCACGGCATCCAGCAGCTCTCCAACCTGCTTTCACCCAAGGGCATCCAGGTCTATGGCTTCGACCTGCCGCTCTGGCAGGGCGAGGAGGCCTGCCTGCACCTGATGTCGGTGATCAGCCCGCTCGCAGACGATCTGGCGCTGGTCTATGCGCCCCTCCTGCCGGTCGCCTTCCACCAGATGCTGCGCGAACGCGCCATTCGGCTGGTCGAGGGCGACGCCGACGAATTCTTCGCCTCGAATGGGCTCAGCCTCAACGTGCTGCCGACCGCGCCGCGCCAGGTTATCGCCGTTGCCGGTTTTCCGAAGACGGCGGCTGCCATGCAAGCCGCCGGCTGTACGGTCTCGACATTCGAGGCCGATGCGCTGTGCATTGCCTGCGAGGGCGGCCCTACCTGCCTCACGCGCCCGGTGTTAAGACAATGACGACCATCGGCGAAGCGCTCATCACCTTGCTCGAAGCGCACGGCGTCGACACCGTCTTCGGCATTCCCGGCGTACACACGGTCGAGCTCTATCGCGGGCTTGCGCGATCGAAGATCCGTCACGTCACGCCGCGCCACGAGCAGGGCGCCGGCTTCATGGCTGACGGCTATGCGCGCGCCAGCGGCAGGCCGGGTATCGCCTTCGTCATCACCGGGCCGGGGCTGACCAACACCATCACCGCCATGGGTCAGGCGCGCGCCGATTCGGTGCCGATGCTGGTGATCTCGGGCGTCAACGCCACGCCGACGCTGGGCAAAGGCCTTGGCCATCTGCATGAACTGCCGGACCAGCGCGGCATGATGGAGAAGGTGGCGCTGTTTTCGCACCGTGTCACCGAGGCCGGCGAACTGCCCGGCGTGCTCGCCCGCGCCTTTGCGCTGTTCTCATCCTCGCGTCCGGGTCCCGCGCATATTGAGATCCCGACCGATGTCATGACCATGCCGGCCAACGGCATCGTGCCGCTGCTGCGGAATTCAGCGCCGCCCGAGCCGGATGTAGCGGCGATTGCCGAGGCGGCAAGGCTATGCGCGTCTGCCCGCCGGCCGCTTATCCTTGCCGGCGGCGGCGCCAAAGCTGCCGAAGCGCCGTTGCAGCGCCTGGCCGAGAGGTTGGGAGCGCCGGTCGTCCAGACTGCCAATGCGCGCGGCCTGCTCTATCGCCATCCGCTTGGCGTGCCGGCCAGCCCCAGCCTGAAGGCGGTGCGTGCGCTGATGGCCGGCGCCGACCTGGTCATTGCCGCTGGCACCGAATTCGGTCCGACCGACTATGATGGCTATGGCAACGGCGGTTTTGTCCTGCCTGCCAATCTGATCCGCATCGACATCGGCGCCGACCAGCTTGCCCGCCGGCCGGCTCGGATTTCGATCCAGGCCGATTGCGGTGCAGCGCTCGAGGCGCTGCGTGCCGAACTCGGCACGGGCCAGGCGCAATCGGTCGACGGCGCCGCTCGCGCCGCCGCGACGCGGCAAGCGGCCTTTGCCGAGATCGGCCCGGCTATGCAGGCGCAATTGCGCGCCGTCGAGACGATCCGCGATGCGCTGCCTGGCGCGATCATCGTCGGCGATTCGACCCAGCCGGTCTACGCCGCTAACCTCTATTACGATCACGACCGGCCGGGCGGCTGGTTCAACGCCGCCACCGGCTTCGGCGCGCTTGGCTATGGCCCGCCGGCGGCGATCGGTGCCGTCCTTGCCAGGCCTGAGGCGCCGGTCGTTTGCCTCACCGGCGACGGCGGCTTCCAGTTCACCCTGCCGGAACTGGGCGCCGCGCTCGACGCGGCGGCGCCGGTGATCTTCACAGTCTGGAACAATCGTGGCTACCGCGAGATCGAAACCTCGATGCTCGACGTCGGCGTCGAGCCGGTCGGCGTCTCCCCGGCACCGCCGGATTTCTGCAAATTGGCCGAAGCCTACGGCATTGCCGCCGAGCGGATTTCCGGCACCGGCGGCTTGGCGGACGCGCTTGGGCGCGCGCGGGCGACTGCACGACCTTACGTCATCGAGATTTCGGTTGAGTGATCGCGCGAAAGGCGCGACCTTCCGCATCGGCGGCGCGCAATGACGGAGCGGTCGAATATGACGGAAACACTGGACGGCAGACATATCGTGGTGACCGGCGGCACCGGTGCTCTTGGCGGTGCGGTCGTAGGGAAACTGCTGGAGCAGGGCGCGATCTGCCATGTGCCCAATGCCCACGCTGCCGCGCCTGCGCATTTTCCCTTTCCGGCGCATGACCGCGTCAGGCTGGCGCACAATGTCGACCTTGCCGACCCTGCCAAGGTCGACGCCTTCTATGCCAGCGTTCCAGATTTATGGGCATCGGTGCATCTTGCCGGCGGCTTCACCGCGGCGCCGGTCGAGAAGATCGAACCCGCCTCCTTCGCCGAGATGATGGACACCAATGCCCGCACCACCTTTCTGTGCTGCCGCGCCGCGATACGCTCGATGCTGGGATCTTCCGTGCCGGGCCGCATCGTCAATGTCACCGCGCGAGCCGGGCTCGATCCGCGGCGCGGCTCCGGCAAGGTGGCCTACGCCGCCGCCAAGGCGGCAGTCGCCGCGATGACCGTGGCGATGGCCGAAGAGCTGAAGGGCAACGGCATTCTGGTCAATGCCGTGGCGCCCTCGACGCTCGACACGCCGGCCAACCGGGCTGACATGCCGAACGCAGATTTCAGCAGATGGGTCAGCCTTGAAGCGGCCGCCGAGGCCATTGCCTACCTTGCCTCGCCGGCCAACATGGCGATCAGCGGCACGCTGGTGCCACTCTACGGCCGGGCCTGAGCCTGCGGTCCGTCGCAAGCAAAGGTCACAAGCAAAAGCCCCGCCGGATCGTTCCGGCGGGGCTATTTGTTTCGTTTATAACCCGCGCGAGGCGCGGTATTGGCTTAGCTGCCCTGCTTCTTCAGCGCGGCACCCAAAATATCGCCCAGCGAAGCGCCGGAATCGGTTGAGCCGTACTGAGCGACCGCTTCCTTCTCTTCGGCGATTTCCAGCGCCTTGATCGAAACCTGCAGCTTGCGGGTCTTCTTGTCGAAGGCGATGACGCGGGCGTCGACTTTCTGGCCGACGGTGAAGCGCTCGGGGCGCTGCTCGTCGCGGTCACGGCTGAGGTCGGAGCGCTTGATGAAGGTCTCGATGCCGCTGTCGACCAGCCGCACTTCCAGACCGCCATCCTTCACGCCGATAACCTCGCAGGTGACGACTGCGTTCTTGCGCAGTTCGCCTGACGTCGCTGCTTCGCCGACCGTGTCCTTGGCCAGCTGCTTGATGCCGAGCGAGATGCGCTCCTTGTCGATGTCGACGTCGAGCACCTGCGCCTTGACCATGTCACCGCGATTGTACTCTTCGATCACCTGCTCGCCCGGACGGGTCCAGTCGAGGTCGGAAAGGTGGACCATGCCGTCGACGTCGCCTTCGAGGCCGATGAACAGGCCGAACTCGGTCTTGTTCTTGACCTCGCCCTCCACCTGGCTGCCGACCGGATGGCTGCGCGCGAAGGCCTCCCACGGGTTCTCCAGCGTCTGCTTGAGGCCGAGCGAGATGCGGCGCTTGGCCGGATCGACTTCGAGCACCACCACGTCGACTTCCTGCGTCGTCGACAGGATCTTGCCGGGATGCACGTTCTTCTTGGTCCACGACATTTCCGAAACGTGGATGAGGCCTTCGATGCCCGGCTCCAGCTCGACGAATGCGCCGTAGTCGGTGATGTTGGTGACGGTACCCTTGATCTTCTTGCCGATCGGGAACTTGGTGCCGATCTCGGACCACGGATCGCTCTCGAGCTGCTTCATGCCGAGCGAGATGCGGTGGGTTTCCTGGTTAATGCGGATGATCTGCACCTTGACCGTCTGGCCGATATTGAGGATTTCGGTCGGATGGTTGACGCGGCGCCATGCCATGTCGGTGACGTGCAGCAGGCCGTCGATGCCGCCGAGGTCGACGAACGCACCATAGTCGGTGATGTTCTTGACGACGCCTTCGACCACCTGGCCTTCTTCGAGATTCTGCACGATTTCCGAACGCTGTTCGGCGCGGCTTTCCTCAAGCACGGTGCGGCGCGACACCACGATGTTGCCGCGGCGGCGATCCATCTTGAGGATCTCGAAGGGCTGCGGGTTGTGCATCAGCGGCGAGACGTCGCGGATCGGGCGGATATCGACCTGGCTGCGCGGCAGGAAGGCCACGGCACCGTCGAGGTCGACGGTGAAGCCGCCCTTGACCTGGTTGAAGATGACGCCTTCGACGCGTTCGCCCTTGGTGAACTTCTCTTCGAGACGGACCCAGCTCTCTTCGCGGCGGGCCTTTTCGCGCGACAGCATGGCTTCGCCAAGCGCGTTCTCGATACGCTCGACATAGACCTCGACCGTGTCGCCGACCTTGAGCGTCGTGTCCTTGCCCTTGACGCCGAATTCCTTCAGCGGCACGCGGCCTTCGACCTTGAGGCCGACGTCGATGATGGCCATGTCCTTCTCAATGGCGGTGATGATGCCCTTGACGACCTGGCCTTCGCCGGAATGGCCGGCGGAAAATGATTCTTCGAGCAGGCTCGCGAAATCATCGCGAGTGGGATTTGCAACTGACATAGTTTCTCCTGGAATGCCCCGCAATCTGTCGCGGGGCGGGCGCCGTGGGTTAGCGTTGCGTTGGCCTGCCGGCGTTCCGGGCAAAAGCCCTTGGCCGCCCTTGAGCGGCAATTCCGGCGCATGAAGAATGCTGACAGGCTGGTTCATGCCCGATATGGGAATTCTTTTTGTCGCCGGCAATCGGCGGCGGCAGGAAAACCCGGCTCAGGCTTCGTTTCTCTTGGCCAGGACATCGTCGATGATCGCCCGAGCTGCCAGAAACGCGGCTTCTATAGCCATTTCCGACGTGTCGAGCAAGTGCGCATCGGCGGCCGGCTTCAAGGGTGAGTCCATGCGGCCCATATCGCGCTCGTCGCGGCGCACGATATCGGCAAGGATTTCGTCGAAATTGGCAGTGCCGCCGATGCTCTCGATTTCATCCAGCCGCCGCTTTGCCCGCACCTCGGCACTTGCCGTGACATAGAGTTTTACGTCGGCATCGGGACAGACGACGGTGCCGATGTCGCGGCCGTCGAGCACCGCGCCAGGCGGTGTTCTTGCGAAGTCGCGCTGTTTCTCGACCAGGATGCGCCGCACCGACGGGATCACTGCCACTTTCGAAGCCGCCTCGCCAACGGCGTGTGCCGAAAGCACTGCGCGGTCGAGCTTTGCCAGATCGACCTGCCGGGCCGCGGTTTCAGCGGCCGAAACATTGTCGAGCGGCAGGCCGAGCCGGAGCAGCGCATGCGCCACCGCGCGATAGGTAAGGCCGGTATCGAGCAGGTTCAGCCGGTAATGGTCGGCGAGCCGTCGGGCGAGGGTGCCTTTGCCGGCGCCGGCAGGGCCGTCGATGGCGATGGTGAAGGTTGGGGTCATTGGCCGCCCACCGGAATCGAAAAGCGCAATGATCCAGATAGGCGTGGCGATCCTTCGCGCCCCCCTCTGTCCTGCCGGACATCTCCCCCACTCGGGGGGAGATCGGCGGCCATCGCGGCTTTCGCCAATTGTCTACGTCGCAGGATTGAGCGGAGCGCCGAAGCTGCCAATCTCCCTCCTTGTGGGGGAGATGTCCGGCAGGACAGAGGGGGGCGCTGTCCCGCCGACGTTCCAGTTTGGCCCCAACCCCCAAGGCTATTGATTGCCATCAAGCTACTCGATCTCCGCCCCAAGCCCCTTCATCAGCCCCATAAACTCCGGAAAACTCGTTGCGATCATCGCCTGATCGTCGATGGTCACCGGTTTTTCCGTCGCCAGCCCCATCACCAGAAAGCTCATGGCGATGCGGTGGTCGAGATGGGTCTGGACGATGGTGCCCTGTCCGTTGGGATGCTGGCCGAGGCCCTTGCCGCCGGGTTTTCCGCGCACGACAAGCGAGGCCTCGCCCTCGGTGCAGTCGACGCCGTTGAGCTTCAGCCCGTTGGCGACCGCCGACAGCCGGTCGGATTCCTTCACGCGCAGCTCTTCCAGCCCGAGCATCAGCGTTTCGCCCTCGGCGAAGCTCGCCGCCACGGCAAGCACCGGATACTCGTCGATCATGGTCGGCGCCCGTTCGGGCGGCACGGTGACGCCCTTCAGCTCGGAATAGCGCACGCGCAGATCGGCGACATCCTCGCCGCCTTCGTTGCGCGGATCGATTATGTCGATGCGCGCGCCCATTTCCTGCAGCGTCAACAGAAGTCCGGTGCGGGTCGGGTTCATCAGCACGTTTTCGATTGTAATGTCCGAGCCGGGCACGATCAGCGCCGCCACCAGCGGGAAGCCGGCCGAGGAGGGGTCGCCAGGCACTGCGATCGTCTGCCCCGTGAGCTTGGCCTGGCCTTCGATGAAAATGTGGCGCACGCCGCGCTCGTCGGTCTCGACCGACAGATTGGCGCCGAACCCCTTGAGCATCTTTTCGGTGTGGTCGCGCGTCATAACCGGCTCGATGACGGTGGTGATGCCCGGCGTGTTCAGCCCAGCCAGCAGCACCGCCGACTTGACCTGTGCCGATGCCATCGGCACGCGGTAGGTGATCGGAGCGGCGTGCTTGGGCCCGTGCAGCGTGATCGGCATGCGGTCGCCGGGCGTCGCCTTCAGCACCTGCACGCCCATCTGGCGGAGCGGCTCGAGCACCCGGCCCATCGGCCGGCCGGACAGCGAGGCGTCGCCGATGAAGGTGGTTTCCATGTCATAGGTGCCGACCAGGCCCATGGTGAGGCGTGAGCCGGTGCCGGCATTGCCGAAATCGAGCGGGCCTTCCGGCTGCAGCAGCGCGCCGTTGCCGGTACCGCGGATCACCCACTCAGCGCCATGCTTCTCGATATGGGCGCCCATGGCCTTCATGGCAACGCCCGTACGCATCACATCCTCGCCTTCCAGCAGCCCGGTGATGCGGGTTTCGCCGGAGGCCAGGCCACCGAACATGAACGAGCGGTGCGAGATCGACTTGTCGCCCGGCACCCGTGCCGCGCCTGAAAGGCCAGATGATTTGCGGGCGGTGGCCTGCTTCGGGGCGGCAGTGTGCGACATGGTTCTTTCCTGGAAACGCCGGCGGTCGGCCATTTTCTGCTGGTTTGCGGGGTCTCCTATCATGGCGTGCCGAAATGGTCATCCCCTTGGTATGAAGGCCTTCGAATTCAAGCTTTTTGGGACGCCGGCTTTTCGCTTTGACAGCGCCGTAAACTCTGGTTAAGGGGACCAAACTTTCATCGACGAGGCTTGCTGTGGCAAAACCCGAACTTGGCACCAAACGCATCGACCCGGAGACAGGTCGAAAATTCTATGACTTGAACAAGGACCCGATCGTCTCGCCTTACACGGGCAAGAGCTATCCGCGCTCCTATTTCGAAGAAGGCAAGATCGCCGCCCTCGAGGAGGAAGAGGAAGTTGCCGAGAAGGAAGTGGACGCCGAGGAGGAAGAGGGCGTCGAGGTCGTCTCGCTCGAAGAGGCGGACGAGGACGCGAAGGCCGACGAGCTTCCCGATCTCGGCGATGACGAAGACGACGTTGACCTTGGCGATGACGAGGATGACACGTTCCTCGCCGACGAGGAGGAAGAAGACGACGACGTTGCCGACATGATCGGCGTCGGCGAAGACGACGACGAAGTCTGAGCGAACCGCATTCGCCGGCTTTCGCGGCGCTGCTTAGAAAAAGCGGTTCTTGAAGGCTTGATATTGACTGAAGGCGGGGTTAGAAGCCGCCTTCACTAACGGCGCGGTCTAGAACCCGCGCCGGATCTCTTCGCCGGAAACGGCGCCGGTGAACTGCCGGAGTGGGGCCATAGCTCAGTTGGGAGAGCGCTTGAATGGCATTCAAGAGGTCGTCGGTTCGATTCCGATTGGCTCCACCAGTTCTCTCCGCGAAAATCAGCAGAACGGCCGCCCCGCCCGCCGGGCTGGCCGCCGCCTATCGCAGAACCTAGCTGAGACTAGTTAATCGGCCGCCCGGCTTGGGCTCGCCGATCCATTCAGAAGTAATGAGCCCGTGCCCGGTCTGTGCATATTTCTGGCTGTGGTTTGAACCGCGAGCACCGGTCTGGACCAGGCCGCGGGCTGAAATGACCGCTGCGCAAAACTCCGTTACTTGTTGCAGTTCTGCATATCCGACGTCATAGCGCCGCTGGGTGTGTTGTTGTCGGTATCGCTGCCCGCCGTATCCTTGCAGCGATCCTCCATACCGTTTGTCTGCGGCGTGGTAGCGTTCGTTGCGTTCGGATCGATTGTGTTCGGGGTAGTTGCGCTGCCGGTCCCGGTGTTGCCGCCGGAAGTGCCTGTGTTGACGCCGGTATTGCCATCGGCGCTACCGGTCCCGGAGCCCATGGATTGTGCCATGGCAGATGTGGCCAGGCCGATAGCAAGTAGGGATGCAGAGAGAATTTTCATCATCTTAGTGTCTCCATCGAGTTGCATCGCTGGATCGCGATCTATACCAACGAGAGTTTTTTCGAGATGTTCCGTTGGGCAGAAATATTGATCGATACAATCATTATGGATCTTTGTTGCTCGTCGTTTCGTGAATGCGGCTGCGAAATTCCTGCCGCATAGCGGCAATTTCGTCTGGAACCAAATCGAGCATGCCGCGTTCTTGCGCTTGCGGGGAGTTGTGTCGGCCGCAGGGGACAGTTTCACCGGGACATTCAAGAAATCCGTGAGCTGGGAGGGGCGCTGTGAGCGTGCTTGCATCCACAAGGCAATTGGACCGTCGTCAAATACTGAACGCGCTGAAGGCTTTTCGGAGCGGTGATTTCTCCGTTCGTATCGACAATGTCTACGCCGGCCTTGATTCCGAGATCGCCGACACCTTCAACGAAATCGTAGAACTCAACGATCAGGTCACGCGCGAGTTCGAACGCCTCAGCAAGGTCGTCGGCAAGGATGGCCGGATCGGCGAACGCGGCCGTGTCCGCAACGCCACCGGCAGTTGGGAATCGAGCGTCCGTTCCGTCAACGATCTGATCGAGGACATGGTTCAGCCGACGGCCGAAGTGGCGCGCGTCATCGGCGCGGTGGCCAAGGGTGACCTGTCGCAGACGATGATGGTCGAAATCGACGGCCGGCAGCTGCGCGGCGAGTTTCTGCGCATCGGCAAGATCGTCAACACCATGGTCGGGCAACTGGCCTCCTTCGCCTCGGAAGTGACGCGCGTGGCGCGCGAGGTCGGCACCGAAGGCAAGCTGGGCGGCCAGGCTCGCGTGAAAGGTGTGGCCGGAACCTGGAAGGACCTGACCGACAACGTCAACGCCATGGCGACGAACCTGACCGGGCAGGTGCGCAACATCGCCGAGGTGACGACCGCCGTCGCTTCCGGCGACCTGTCGAAGAAGATTACCGTCGACGTGAAAGGCGAAATCCTCGAACTCAAGAACACCATCAACACGATGGTCGACCAGCTCAATTCCTTCGCCTCGGAAGTGACGCGCGTCGCGCGCGAAGTCGGTACAGAAGGCAAGCTCGGCGGTCAGGCGCGCGTCGAAGGTGTCGGCGGCACCTGGAAGGACCTGACCGACAACGTGAACCTGATGGCCGAAAATCTGACAGGCCAGGTGCGCAATATCGCCGAGGTGACCACGGCCGTGGCGCTTGGCGACCTGTCGAAGAAAATCACGGTCGACGTCAAGGGCGAGATCCTCGAACTGAAATCGACCATCAACACCATGGTCGACCAGCTGAACTCATTTGCCGGCGAAGTGACGCGTGTCGCCCGCGAGGTCGGCACCGAGGGCAAGCTCGGCGGCCAGGCTCAGGTGCGCGGCGTCGCCGGCACCTGGAAGGACTTGACCGACAACGTCAATTCGATGGCCGAGAACCTGACCGGCCAGGTCCGCAACATCGCCGAGGTGACGACTGCGGTCGCTTCGGGCGACTTGTCGAAGAAGATCACCGTCGCCGTGCAGGGCGAAATCCTCGAGCTCAAGGACACCATCAACACGATGGTCGACCAGCTCAATTCCTTCGCCTCGGAAGTGACGCGTGTGGCGCGCGAGGTCGGAACCGAAGGCAAGCTCGGCGGCCAGGCCGAGGTGAAGGGCGTCGGCGGCACCTGGAAGGACCTGACCGATAACGTCAACCTGATGGCCGCCAACCTGACCGGCCAGGTCCGCAACATCGCCGAGGTGACGACCGCCGTTGCCCGCGGCGACCTGTCGAAGAAGATCACCGTCGACGTCAAGGGCGAAATCCTCGAGCTCAAGGACACCGTCAACACGATGGTCGATCAGCTCAATTCCTTCGCCTCGGAAGTGACGCGTGTGGCGCGCGAAGTGGGGTCGGAGGGCAAGCTCGGCGGTCAGGCGCATGTCGAGGGCGTCGGCGGCACCTGGAAAGATTTGACCGACAACGTCAATGCCATGGCCGGCAATCTGACCGTGCAATTACGCGACGTCTCCAAGGTAGCAACCGCGATTGCGACCGGCGACCTGACCCAGAAGATCACCGTCGATGCATTGGGCGAGATCCTGCAGATCAAGGACGTCATCAATACGATGGTCGACCAGCTGAATTCCTTCGCCTCCGAGGTGACGCGCGTGGCGCGCGAAGTCGGTTCGGACGGCAAGCTCGGCGGCCAGGCGCAGGTGCGCGGCGTCGCCGGCACCTGGAAAGACCTGACCGACAACGTCAATGCGATGGCCGCCAATCTGACCGGCCAGGTGCGCAACATCGCCGAGGTGACGACGGCAGTGGCGCTGGGCGACCTGTCGAAGAAGATCACCGTCGATGTGCGCGGCGAGATCCTCGAGCTGAAGGACACCATCAATACGATGGTCGACCAGCTGAATTCCTTTGCCTCGGAGGTGACGCGCGTGGCGCGCGAGGTCGGCACCGAAGGCAAGCTCGGCGGCCAGGCGCAGGTGCGCGGCGTTGCCGGCACCTGGAAGGATCTGACCGACAATGTGAATTCGATGGCCGAGAACCTGACCGGCCAGGTCCGCAACATCGCCGAGGTGACCACCGCTGTGGCGCGCGGCGACCTGTCGAAGAAGATCACCGTCGACGTCAAGGGCGAGATCCTGGAGCTGAAATCGACGATCAACACCATGGTCGACCAGCTGAACTCCTTTGCCGGCGAAGTGACGCGTGTCGCCCGCGAGGTCGGCACCGAGGGCAAGCTCGGCGGCCAGGCGCGGGTCGAGGGCGTCGCCGGCACCTGGAAGGACCTGACCGACAACGTCAATCTGATGGCGACGAACCTGACCAACCAGGTGCGCGGCATCGCCGATGTCGTGACCGCGGTCGCGCAAGGCAATCTCAAGCGCAAGCTGACGGTCGATGCCAAGGGCGAGATCGCCTCGCTCGCCGACACCATCAACGGCATGATCGAGACGCTGGCGACCTTCGCCGACCAGGTGACCAACGTCGCCCGCGAAGTGGGCATCGAAGGCAAGCTCGGCGGCCAGGCCCGGGTGCCCGGCGCTGCCGGCCTTTGGCGCGACCTGACCGACAACGTCAATCAGCTCGCGGCCAACCTGACCACCCAGGTGCGCGCCATCGCCGAGGTGTCGACGGCGGTGACCAAGGGCGATCTGACCCGCTCGATCAGCGTCCAGGCCTCCGGCGAGGTGGCGGCGCTGAAAGACAACATCAACGAGATGATCCGCAATCTGAAGGACCAGACGCTGAAGAATGCCGAGCAGGACTGGCTGAAGACCAATCTCGCCCGCTTCTCGCGCATGCTGCAGGGCGAGCGTGACCTGGCCACGGTCTCGCGCCTCATCATGTCCGAACTCGCCCCGCTGGTGAATGCGCAATATGGCGTGTTCTATGTGACCAACCGCGACGAGGATGAATTCTATCTGGAGCTCGCCGCCTCCTATGGCGCCGAAAGCAAGGCGGAAATCAAGCAACGCCTCGATCTGCGTGAAGGGCTTGTCGGGCAGAGTGCCGCCGACAAGCGCGCCATCATGCTGGACAATGTGCCGCCGAATTTCCTGCGCGTTACCTCCGGCCTTGGCAATGCCGCGCCGGCGAACGTGATCATTCTTCCGGCTCTGTTCGAGGACGAGGTGAAGGCCGTCATCGAACTCGCCTCGTTCAGCGAATTCCGCGACACGCACCAGTCCTTCCTCAACCAGCTGATGGAATCCGTCGGCATCGTTCTCAACACCATCGCCGCCACCATGCGTACCGAAGGCCTGCTCAAGCAGTCGCAGCTGCTGACCTCGGAATTGCAGGCGCGTCAGACCGAACTGACCAAGAAGCAGGAGGAGCTGCACGCCACCAACGAGGAGCTGCAGGAAAAGGCGCAGCTGCTCGAGAACGAAAAGAAGCAGGTGGAGAACAAGAACCTGGAAATCGAGATGGCGCGGCGGGCGCTGGAGGAGAAGGCCGAGCAGCTGGCGCTTACCTCGAAATACAAGTCGGAATTCCTCGCCAATATGAGCCACGAACTGCGCACGCCGCTGAACTCGCTGCTCATCCTTTCAAACCTGCTCGCAACCAACCAGCAGGGCAATCTCAACGACAAGCAGGTCGAGTTCGCGCGCACCATCAATTCGGCCGGCACCGACCTTTTGAGCCTGATCAACGACATCCTCGACCTGTCGAAGATCGAATCGGGCACCGTCTCGATCGACATCAACGACATGCCGGTGGTGCATCTTCGCCAGCACATGGAGCGAACCTTCCGGCAACTGGCGACCGACAAGGGACTTGGCTTCACCATCAACGTCGATCCCGAGCTTCCGGAGACCGTCCGCACCGACGAGAAGCGATTGCAGCAAATCGTGCTCAACCTTTTGTCGAACGCGTTCAAGTTCACCTCGCAAGGCGAGGTCCGCTTGAATTTCCGGGCCGAAAAGGCGGGCCGTCACAACGGTTCGGCGCAACCCATGGAGGCGCTCGCGATCGTCGTCAGCGATACCGGCATCGGTATTCCGCAGGACAAGCAGAAGCTGATCTTCGAAGCCTTCCAGCAGGCCGACGGCACCACAAGCCGCAAATATGGCGGCACTGGGCTTGGGCTTTCGATCAGCCGGGAGATTGCCCGGCTGCTTGGCGGCGAATTGAGGGTCGAGAGCACGCCGGGCAAGGGTTCGACGTTCACTCTGGTCATTCCATTCGACGGACCCCGGATGGCCTTGGCCCCGCAAGCGGCGTTGCTGCCGGCGATGGAGGTGGCCGCGACGACGGCGCAGCCGAGCCCGCCGTCCTCCGAATTGCTCGATGACCGCGACACGATCTCGTCGGAAGATCGGGTCGTGCTGATCGTGGAGGACGACCCGACCTTCGGCGGTTTGCTGCTCGGCCTTGCACGTTCGGCCGGGCTGAAAGGCGTCCTGTCGACCGCGGGCTCCGGCACGCTGGCTTTGGCACGCAAGCTGGTTCCCGACGCGATTACGCTCGATCTCGGACTGTCGGATATCGACGGCTGGGTGCTGTTCGATCTGCTTCGCCATGACCCGAAAACCAAGGACATTCCCGTTCATGTCATCTCGGGCGCCGAAGACATCGAGGTGCTTGCCCGCAAGGGTGCATCCAGCATTTCAACCAAGCCCGTATCGTCGGACGAACTGATGAAGGTCTTCCAGGATATTCATTCCAGAAAGCTCCGCGTCCAGAGCCGCGTCCTGATTGCCGATCCCGATCCCGAGCGCCGCCTTTCGCTGATCGAGGCGATCCGCGACGGCGTCACCTCGGTCACCGCGATCGGCCGCGTCGCCGCGAATGCGGACGATATCGGCATCGCCAACTATGATGCCGTTGTGCTCGGCTTTGGCCGCTCGGCCAAGGACAACGCCCAGATGCTGGATGAGATTGCCGTCCTGTTCGGACAGTCGGTGTCGCGGCTGCTGTTCTTTGCGCCTCATCCGGAAGCGCTGCAACAGTCGCTCGCCTTGCATCCGGCATTGGCGGACGTTCCGCGGGCGGAGAATTTCGCGCAGCTGGCTCTCCTGATATCCGCGACGCTCCCGGGGCGAGGCCACGACAACAATAGTGCGGCAGCCGAACAGCCGGACAAGTTCGACCTCGCCGGCGCAAAGGTCCTCATCGTCGACGACGACATCCGCAACATCTATTCACTCACCAGCGTTCTCGAGACCTATGACATCCAGGTGCTGCATGCGGAGCGTGGCCGGGAAGGTATCGCGCTTCTGGAGCAGAGCCCGGACATCGATGCGGCACTGATCGATATCATGATGCCGGAAATGGATGGCTACGAGACGATGCGGCAGATCCGCAGCATGCCGGCGATCGCCCATATCCCGTTGATCTCGGTCACAGCCAAGGCAATGAAGGGCGACCGGCAGAAGTGCCTCGACGCCGGCGCCTCCGACTACATCGCCAAGCCTGTCGACCTTGATCTGCTGCTGGCATTGCTGCGTGTCTGGATCGGCCGTTCGCGATCCCGTGTTCATGGTCCGGAAAAGACGCTCATGGCAGTGAACTGACGGCCGCTCGATGCAGAAACTGTCGAGAAACGGAGCAAGGAAGCTGGAGGTTATGGCGCCGGCAGCAGGGCCGGCAAAGGCGCGCATCCTGGCCGTGGATGACGACGAGCGCAATCTGCTGGCGATCGGCGAGGTTCTGGCCCCTATCGGTGAAGTCGTCTGCGTGCAGTCGGGCGAAGAGGCGTTGCGCGCACTGCTGAAGGAGGATTTCGCAGTCATCCTGCTGGA
Organism: Mesorhizobium sp. M0968; assembly: GCF_040319065.1. Lineage (NCBI taxonomy): Bacteria > Pseudomonadati > Pseudomonadota > Alphaproteobacteria > Hyphomicrobiales > Phyllobacteriaceae > Mesorhizobium > Mesorhizobium sp. M0968. The sequence goes on along the minus strand of NZ_JAMYNL010000006.1, from coordinate 285,924 downwards.
TGTGCTGATGCCCCGGCTGGATGGCTACGAGACCGCGGGATTGATCCGCCAGCGCGAGCAATCCAGGCGAACGCCGATAATTTTTCTCACCGCCATCAACAAGGAAGACGCGCACATGCTGCGCGGCTACGACGCCGGCGCGGTCGATTACGTGTTCAAGCCTTTCGACCCGGCCATGCTGCGTTCCAAGGTCGCCGTGTTCGCCGAACTTCATGAGAAGACGCTGGAAATCCAGCAAAAGGCGGCTGCCGAGCAACGGCTGCTGGCCCAGGCACTGCAGGCGCAGAAGGAAAAGCTCGAGGCCGAGCGAGCCCTGCGCAGCGCCCAGGAGCGGCAGCATGCCATTTTGAGCTCTCTTCCGGTCTGCTTCCACGCAAGGGCGGCGGAGCCGCCGTTCGGCGCCAGCTTTGTCACCGAAGGGGTCGAACGCCTGACCGGCTTTCCTCCCGAACGCCTGACATCCGATCCAGGCTTCGGCCTGAGCCGGGTTCATCCCGACGATCTGCCGAGAGTGAGGGAGGTCCTGCTCGCAGCCAAGGCCGCCGGCTCCTACACCTGCGAATTCCGCTGGCAATGCGCCGACGGCAATTACCGGATTTTTCTCGACCAGGGCGTCCTGTCGAATGGCTCCGACGGCAAAGAGCCTGAGATCCTCGGCACGTTGCTGGACGTTACCGAGCGGCGCGAGCTTGAGAACCAGCTGCTGCAATCGCAGCGCCTCGACGCGATCGGCAAGCTTACCGGCGGGCTGGCGCATGATTTCAACAATCTGCTTGCCGCAATTCTCAGCGGATTGGGATTGCTCGAGCGCCACGCCGAGTTCGATGGACAGACCAGGCAGGTTCTGGAACTGACACGCCGGTCGGCAAAACAAGGCGCCGAGCTCGTCAACCGCATGCTTGCGTTCTCGCGCCGCCAGACGCTGAGGCCGCAGGCCGTGCGCCTCGCCGCGCTCGGCGATACAATGAACGGGTTGGTGGCCCCGGTCCTGGGCGGCCTGATCCGTTTCGATTGGCTTGTCGACGACACTGTGTGGCCGGCGCATGTCGATGCCAGCCAGCTGGAGCTCGCGCTGATGAACCTGGTCTTCAACGCGCGCGATGCCATGCCGTCCGGCGGCACGATAATCGTGGAGGCGCAAAATCGAACGCTAGGCCGTGCAGCCGAGGATATTTCGGCGGGCGACTATGTCGTGGTCACCGTCAAGGACACCGGGTCGGGCATACCGGCTGACATTCTCGCCAAGGTCGTCGAACCGTTCTTCACCACAAAACCGGTCGGCAAGGGCACTGGCCTCGGTCTGAGCACGGTGCATGGTTTCGTCAAGCAATCGGGCGGCACGCTTCGCATGGAAAGCACCGTCGGCAGTGGAACATCCGTCCAGCTCTGGCTGCCGCGTTCAATCGAGCGTCCGGTCGAAATCCCCGAGAAATCCGATGCCGACGACAGCGTCGTGAATGCCGGCGAGGACTATCCATCGGTCCTGCTGATCGACGACAGCAACGTACTGCGGGAACTGACGGCGCAATCGCTTCGCCAACACGGCTTTGCGGTTACCTGTGCCGCGGGCGGTGCCGAAGCGCTGGCGATGATCGAGCGCGCGCCGTACGATTTCGATGTCATCGTCACCGATTTTGCCATGCCGCTCGTCTCGGGCCTGGAGGTCATTCGGTTCGCCCGCAATCTGCGGGCCGATTGGCCGGCGGTGATGATAACCGGATATGCCGATGCCGACGCGATCGCCGGCCGGCCCCCCGACGTGCCGCTGCTCGGCAAACCGCTGCGCGACAAGGATCTTGTGGAGAGCATTCTTGCAGCGGCCGCGCGCGCCGGCTCGCAGAAAGCCAGGCAGGCCCAGCCGGTGAAAGGCGGGTACCGGTTTTCGACCTGAGGAGACAAGCCTCATCGAATCGAAACGGTACGTTCCGTATCCTCGATCGTCCGCGACATCCAGCCTGTGCGCAACACGGAGCGCCGGCCATGCCGCGCTCGACGGGCTGTGATGCGATTGATAAGCCCTCTCCGCAAGGAGAGTCGAGACATGACCGTTGCGATCGAGATGGGCCAGACGAGCGCAGGCGCCCCGGCGGCGCTGGATCTCGAGGAGCTGCTGGCGACCCGCCTTTTGGTGCAGGGCAATTCGGGCTCCGGCAAGTCCCACCTGCTGCGCCGGCTCTTGGAGCAGAGCGCGCCCTGGGTGCAGCAGACCATCATCGACCCCGAAGGCGACTTCGTGACGCTGGGCGACCGTTTCGGCCACCTGGTGATCGACGCCGAGGAGCATACCGAGCGCGGCCTGCAGAGCGCCGGCGAGCGGGCGCGCATCCACCGCGTCTCCACGGTGCTCAATCTCGAGGGGCTCGACGCCGAGAACCAGATGCGGCGCGCCGCCGCCTTTCTCGGCGGGCTTTTCGAGGTCGCCCGCGACCACTGGTACCCGATGCTGGTGGTGGTTGACGAAGCGCAGCTGTTCGCGCCGGCTGTCGCCGGCGAGGTTTCCGACGAGGCGCGCAAGCTCTCGCTCGGCGCCATGACCAATTTGATGTGCCGCGGCCGCAAACGCGGGCTGGCCGGCATCATCGCCACCCAGCGGCTGGCCAAGCTTGCCAAGAACGTCGCGGCCGAGGCTTCCAATTTCCTCATGGGCCGGACCTTTCTCGATATCGACATGGCGCGCGCCGCCGACCTGCTCGGCATGGAGCGGCGCCAGGCGGAGGCTTTTCGCGACCTCGAGCGCGGGCAATTCATGGCGCTCGGCCCGGCGCTGTCGCGCCGTCCGCTGGGCTTGCGGATCGGCCCGACCGATACAAGTCCGCGCAACGCGACCCCGCGCCTGATGCCGCTGCCGGAATCGGCGTTGGAGGACGCGCGCGCGATCATCCTGGCGGCCCCGCCGCCCGAAACCGTCCGGCCGCAGCGCCGGTCGTCGCCGGACCTGCTCGACCAGCTGATGGCGGCGAAATCGGCGGCGCTGGAAATCCGCCCCGAAGCGGTGGAGCCGCCGATCAGCGCCGAGGATTTGGCGGAGCGCCGCGAGCGCGTCGACCGGGTGCTGCGCGCCGTGCTGGCGCAACCCGATGCCGGCTTCCGGGTCATCGGCGTGCTTTATCAGGAGTTCGTGGTCCGCTGCCGCATCGAGGGCCTCGCCTCGGTCGTGCCGGACCTGCCGGAGTTCCGCCGCATGCTGACCCGCGCCCGCGCCGGCCTCGGCTCCGACATGGCAGGCGATGACGCTTGGCAGGACGTCTCGGCGCGCGCCTCGCTGCTCCCCGAGGACATGCAAGGCGTGTTCATGATGATCGCCCGCGCCGCCAAGGAAGGCTGGCCCTGCCCGAGCGACGCGGCGATCGCCCGCGCCTACGGCTCGCACTCGCTACGCCGCGCCCGGCGCCTGCTGATATATATCGAGGAGCAGGGGCTGATCGTCTGCCAGCTCGACGGGGTTGGAAGGCGGACGGTGACGCTGGTGGAGCTCGCCTGGGCGACCGCGCCGGGCGATCCCAATGCAGAGGACGCGGAGCAGGGGAGTTTGGCGGTGTAAGGGCTGATGCGGTTCCGATAGCGAAATGGCGGCTTTAACGTTTGAAGAAGGGTTGCGGACGTTCAGCCCGACGGGACCAAGGTCTGTTCCCAGGTCTAGCCGCCCCCTCTCAATGGCATCCCCGGACCGCCCGGTGGATCTGCATCGCAAGTGGCGGGTGGCGGGGCAGCCACAGGGTGGACATTTCAGCCCACATCGAAAATGATCATGTTGCCATGCACACACTGTAGTGCTCTGATTTCGACGAAAGCCTGAGCGTAGAAGCGGATCAACCGACCTCCGGGTCCAGCGAGCGAGGACGCAAATGGACACCCAAGAGAATGGGCAATTGCATCGCGACGCGGGCGGGCGACCCTGTCGATCGGCCGGCTGGCTTACCCGCGCCGCCGTGTTGGCGGCATTCCTGCTCGGCATGGCTTTCAGCAGCACTGCGTTTGCGCAGGACCAACAGTTACCCGTGGTGACGGCGGCCAAGCCGGTGGTCCGTGAAATCGTCGAAGACGACGAGTTCGTCGGGCGCTTCGAAGCCGTCGACCAGGTCGCCATCCGTTCGCGCGTCAGCGGCTATCTGGACAAGGTCAGCTTCCAGGACGGCGCACTGGTCAACAAGGGCGACCTGCTCTTCACCATCGACCAGCGTCCGTACCAGGCGGCTTATGATGCCGCCAAGTCGCAAGTGGACGTCGCCAAGAGTCTGCTCGAATTCTCCAAGATGCAGCTGGATCGCGCCGACGAACTCGCCAAGACCGGCAATATTTCAACCGCGACGGTCGACGACCGCCGGCGGGAATACCTTTCGGCGCAGGCGCAGATGCAGGGCGCGACGGCTGCGCTGACGACGGCCAGACTGAACATGGAATTCACCGAGATCAAGGCGCCCTTGTCCGGCCGCATCGACCGCCGGCTGGTGTCGGTCGGCAACCTCGTGCAGCCGGATTCCACCTTGCTGACGACCATCGTTACGCGCGATCCGATCGACTTCTATTTCGACGTCGATGAGCGCCTGTATTTCAGCTACGCCCGCGACGCGAAGGAGCGCGGCGGCAGCATGCAGGAAGGCGCCGGCGGGCTTGAGGTGGTGGTTCGCGTCGCCGACCGCGCGGAGGCGGTATTCAAAGGCAAGCTCGATTTTGCCGAGAACCGGATCGACAACGCGACCGGCACCATGCGGGTGCGTGCAAGATTTCCCAACGCCGACGGCATTCTCCAGCCAGGCATGTTCGGGCGCATCAACGTGCCGGGGTCGCTGCCGCATAGCGGCGTGCTGGTGCCCGACGAGGCGATCGGCGCCGATCAGGATCGCCGCATCGTGTTCCTGGTGGATGAGGCCGGGATGGTGTCGGCGAAGCCCGTGCGCACCGGCCCGCTTCTCGACGGCTACCGGGTGATCCGCCAGGGCCTGACCGGCGATGAGACGATCATCGTCAACGGGCTGATGCACGCCAGGCCCGGCACCAAGGTGAAGGTCGAGATGGTGACGTTGCCGCCCAGGGCCGAGACCGCCGAGTTGCAGCAATGAGGTTCGCACATTTCTTCGTCGACCGTCCGATCTTCGCATCGGTCGTTTCGATCGTCCTGCTGATCCTTGGCGGGATTGCTTATACCCAGCTGCCGGTCGCGCAATATCCCGAGATCGCGCCGCCGACCATCGTCGTTCGCGCCCAGTATCCGGGCGCAGACGCCGACACGGTCGCAGCGACGGTGGCAACGCCGATCGAGCAGGAGATCAACGGCGTCGAGGGCATGCTCTACATGTCGTCCTATTCGTCGGGCGACGGGGCGATGGCGCTGACCATCACCTTCAAGCTGGGCACCGACCTCGACCAGGCGCAGGTGCTGGTGCAGAACCGCGTGTCGGTCGCCGAGCCGCGCCTGCCCGAAGAAGTCCGCCGCCTCGGCATCACCACCACCAAGACCTCGCCCGACCTGATGATGGTCGTGCACATGCTGTCGCCCGACAATACCTACGACCAACTCTACGTCTCGAACTACGCCCGCTCGCGGGTGCGCGACATACTGCTCAGACTAGACGGCGTCGGCGACCTCATCATCTTCGGCGAACGCGAATATTCGCTGCGCATCTGGCTCGATCCGGAAAAACTGTCCGCCCTGGGGATGACCTCGGGCGATGTGGTGCAGGCGCTGCGCGACCAGAATGTCCAGGTGTCGGGCGGCTCGATCGGCGCGCCGCCGACCAGCACCGGCACGGCGTTCCAGTACACGGTCACAACGCAAGGCCGCTTCAACGACGCACGCGACTTCCGATACGTGATCGTCAAATCGACCGACGACGGCCGCCTGATCTCGCTCCAGGACGTGGCGCGCATCGAGCTCGGCGCCAAGGATTACGTCACCAACTCCTATCTCAACGGCAAACCGGCGGTGGCGCTCGCCATCTTCCAGCGGCCGGGCACCAATGCGCTCGCCGCAGCCGCGGAGATCCAGGACAAGATGAAGGAGCTTTCCCGCGACTTCCCGAAGGGGTTGAGCTACGACATCGTCTACAATCCGACCGAGTTCGTCGCCGAGTCGATCCAGGAGGTCTACAAGACGATCCTCGAGGCGATGCTGCTGGTCATCATCGTCATCATCGTCTTCCTGCAATCGTGGCGCATGGCGATCGTGCCGATCGTGGCGATTCCCGTGTCGCTGATCGGCACGCTGGCGGTACTTTACGCCGCCGGCTTCTCGCTCAACATGCTGACGCTGTTCGGCCTCGTTCTGGCGATCGGCATCGTCGTCGACGATGCGATCGTCGTGGTCGAAAACGTCGAGCGCAATATCGCCAGAGGGCTGGCGCCCAGTCCGGCGTCGCACCTGACCATGGACGAAGTCGGAACGGCCGTCATCGCGATCTCGCTGGTGCTGATAGCCGTGTTCGTGCCGACAGCCTTCATCCCCGGCATTTCTGGGCAGTTCTATCTGCAGTTTGCTATCACCATCGCGGTGTCGACGGCGATCTCGGCATTCAATTCGCTGACGCTTTCGCCGGCGCTGGCCGCACTGCTGTTCAAGCCGCATCACGCCGCGGCGGCGCCGCCGCGCTTTTTCCTGGCGCGGTTCGGACGGGCGCTCGCCGACGGCTTCAATCGCGGCTTCGACAGGGTCGCCCATTGGTATTCGAGCATTATCCGCGTGCTGGTCGGCTCGTGGATAACGATGGCCGCCATGCTGGCCGTTTTCGCGGCCCTCATCTACGCCACGGTCTACATGGTGCAGGCGGTGCCGCGCGGTTTCATTCCGTCGCTTGACCAGGGCTATGCGATCGTCGTCGTCCAGTTGCCGGACGGCGCTTCGCTGTCGAGGACCGATTCGGTCATCCAGCAGGCGTCGCAGATCATCCAGAAAACGCCAGGCGTCGATTACGCTGTCGCCTTCGCCGGCTTCTCCGGCGCGACCTTCACCAACGCCAGCAACGCGGGCGTGATCTTCGCCAGGTTCAAGCCGTTTGACGAGCGACTGAAAGCCGGCCAGTCGGCGACCCAGGTCATCGGCAATCTGTTCGGCAGCCTGCAAAGCATCAAGGAAGCCTTCATTATCGCACTGCCACCGCCGCCGATCCGCGGCGTCGGCAATGCCGGCGGCTTCAAGCTGCAGATCCAGGAGCGCAACAGCGCCGACATGCGGCAGATCCTGGCGCTTGCCTACGAAATCGCCGGCAAGGCCAACAAGACGCCGGGGCTGACGGGCGTGTTCACCACCTTCTCCGCGTCGAGCCCGCAATTCTTCCTGGAGATCGATCGCGACAAGGCGCGCATCCTGAACGTGCCGATCCCCAACATCTTCGAGACGCTGTCGATCAATTTGGGCACCGCCTACGTCAACGACTTCAACGCGTTCGGGCGCGTCTACCAGGTGCGGGCGCAGGCCGACCAGGCGTTCCGCCTCGATCGCGCCGACATCTTGAAACTGAAGGTGCGCTCGGCGACCGGCGCGCTGGTTCCGCTCGGCACGTTGATCGAGATCCGCGACGTCACCGGCCCGGCGCTGGTCCAGCGCTACAACATGTACGTCTCAGTGCCGCTGCAGGGCAACGCCGCGCCCGGCGTTTCCACGGGCGACGCGCTGGCATTGATGGAAGGGATCACGGCAAAGACGCTGCCCGCCGGTACCTCCTATGAATGGACCGAGCTCGCCTATCAGGAGCGCAACACCGGCAATGCCGCTGTCTATATTTTCGGACTGTCGGTGCTGTTCGTGTTCCTGGCGCTGGCGGCGCAATATGAAAGCTGGGTGCTGCCGTTCGCCATTGTGCTGGTGGTGCCGCTCGGCGTGCTCGCGGCGTTGCTCGGCGTGTCTTTCCGAGGGCTGGACAACAACATCCTCGTGCAGATCGGCCTCATCGTGCTGATCGGGCTTGCCGCGAAGAACGCGATCCTGATCGTCGAATTCGCGCGGCAGGCGCAGGAACGCGGGCTGTCGGCCGCCGAGGCTGCCGTCGAAGCCTGCCGGCTCAGGCTGCGGCCGATCCTGATGACCGCCTTCTCGTTCATCCTCGGCGTCGTGCCGCTGATGATCGCAACGGGACCGGGCGCAGAAATGCGCCAGTCGCTCGGCACCGCGGTATTCTCCGGCATGCTCGGCGTCACCTTCGTCGGCCTGTTCCTGACGCCGGTGTTCTACGTCACGCTCAGGTCGCTGTTTTCACGGCGCAAGCCCCGTGCCGAGGCCGAACCTTCGGGGCCGGCAGAGGCGCCATCGGAGACGGCCGCCGAGTAGGGTTACGAATTCGCCGCGCGAGCGCGGTTATCACTCCAGAAAATCGGCGCGGCGCGGCAACGGCTACGATCTGCGCAACCTCGGCGTCGAGGTGCCGCGGAGACCCTGCTCGGTCTGATCCAGCCTGACAGCCGCATCCAGTTCAGCGAGACGATGCCGGGCGGAGAGGCCAATGCGATCTTCTATCTGGTCGACCAGGCGGGGCTTGAGGGCGCAACCGCGACCTCCGGAGTCCTCGCTTGCGATGTCTGCTTCCGCCCGACGCGATCACCGTGCGCCGACAGACCTGCAGGCAGCCGATCAGGCGGGTGCGGCGCCCGCGGCGTCAACTTCGTGGCGCCGGCCGTCGTCCAATTCCTCAGGCGGCGCCTGGACGCCGGCTTTGTTTCCGTGAATCTCGCCATGCCGCATTGCACAATCGTCTCGCCTGCGCAAAATGCGGCATGATCCGCAAATCCCTCACTGTTCTGGTGATCGATGAAAACCACATCCGCGCTTCGATAATCGAAGCGGGATTGCGGGAGGCCGGGCATCAGCAGGTCACGGTCATCCACGACGTCGCCGGCATCGCGCGGCGGATCGCCGAGATCGAACCCGACGTGATCGTCATCGATCTCGAAAATCCCAACCGCGACATGCTCGAAAACATGTTCCAGCTTTCGCGCGTGGTGAAGCGGCCGATCGCCATGTTCGTCGACCGCTCGGATCAGGCTTCGATCGAAGCTGCGGTGGAAGCGGGGGTATCGGCCTATGTCGTCGACGGCCTGCGCCAGGAGCGGGTCAAGCCGATCCTCGACATGGCGATCAGCCGCTTCAACGCCTTCTCGCGCATGGCGCGCGAACTGGAAGAAGCCCGCAGCGAGTTGGAGAGCCGCAAGGTGATCGATCGCGCCAAGGGCATCCTGATGAAATCGCGCGGCCTGTCGGAGGACGCGGCCTACACGCTGCTGCGCAAGACAGCCATGAACCAGAACCGCAAGATCGCCGAAATCGCGCAGAGCCTGGTGACGGCGGCAGGGCTTCTGGATCCCGAGGAGAGTTGAGAATGGCGGCCGAGCACCGGATCAATGCTGGCTTCATGCCGCTCTTCGACAGCGCCATCCTTGTCGCGGCGAAGGAAATCGGCTTTGCTTTGCGCGAAGGCATCGACCTCACCCTCAACCGGGAAACGTCCTGGGCCAACATCCGCGACCGCATCGCCATCGGCCACTTCGATCTGGCGCACATGCTGGGGCCGATGCCGATCGCCTGCAATCTGGGGCTGACGCCGCTCGCCTCCGACACGGTCGTGCCGTTCTCGCTCGGCCTCGGCGGCAATTGCGTGACGGTTTCAAACGCGGTCTGGGCCGGCATGGCCGCGCACGGCGCCCAACCCGATCTCGATCCGGCGCGGGCCGGCAAGGCATTGCGAGCGCTGATTCGCGAACGGGCGAATGGCGGCGGCGATCCGCTGCGCTTCGCCGTCGTCCATCCGCATTCCGGGCACAATTACGAATTGCGCTACTGGCTCGCCGCCTGCGGCATCGACCCGTCGCGTGAAATCGAGATCGTCATCGTGCCGCCCCCCTTCATGGCCGACGCGCTCGCCGCCGGCAGGATCGACGGCTACTGCGTCGGCGAACCTTGGAACAGTGCCGCGGTCGTCGCCGGCACCGGCCGCATCGCCACGGTCAAGGCGGCCATCTGGAAGACCAGCCCGGAGAAAGTCGTTGGCGTGCGCAAGGCATGGGCGGAAAGAGAGCCGGACGCGCTTTCAGCCCTGCTGCGTGCGCTTCATCACGCGGCGCGCTGGTGCCAGGATCCGGCAAACCGTGACGAACTCGCGGCCCTGATGGCGCAGCCGGCCTTCCTCGGGCTTGCGCCGGCGCTGCAGATGCCGATTCTCAGCGGGCATCTGGCGCTCGGCGGCGGCGCCGAACTCACCGTCGGTGACTTCTTTCTGCCCTTCAACAAGGCGGCGAACTTCCCGTGGAAGAGCCATGCGCTGTGGTTCTACACGCAGATGGTGCGCTGGGGGCATGTCCCGCACACGCCGGAAAACCTCGCTATTGCCCGCGACTGCTACCGCCCCGATCTCTACCGCTCGGCGTTGAAGCCGCTTGGCGTGGCGCTTCCCGGTGCCAATGCCAAGGTCGAGGGCGCGCTGAAGGCCGCGACTCCGGTCGGTTCGGCGGGGGCAAGCCTGGTGCTCGGTCCCGATGGCTTCTTCGATGGCCAGATATTCGATCCCGACGAGATCGACGCCTACATTGCCGGCCAGAAATTGGCGCGCGCTGAGGCCTGATCATTTCTCCGGCATTCTTGTGCGCTGCACAAAAAATGTGCGTGCAACTGCGCTAATGAACAATCCTTGGCTTGCTCGCCCAGCGGCCCGGCGCGCCGAAGATTGTGGCATGCCGTTGATCTCATTGATGTTTGTCACCCATTCCGAAACTGGCACGGTTCCTGCTTTGTAATAGGCAGACTCTTCTCGGGTCACGGAATAGGCGTCCAATGGCGGGCGCTACAGGCAAAGCTGCCGCTCAGGTCAACACGCGATCCCGGATGGACGGACGCGCGCGGCCTGGCCGGCGGCTTTTTTTGTTTTGGTCGAACACGCAATCGACGGCGCCGATCCCAAGCCGCGCCCAACCGGAGATGACGATGACGAAAAGCACCAATAGCCATTCCGCCCAAACGGCGATCAGCCGCCGGGATTTCCTGAGGATCAGCGCGGCCACCGCGGCAACGCTGGCCGCGGCGCGTGCGCTGCTGCCCTCCGGCGCCTATGCGGCGCCCGCCGCGCCGGAAGTCACCGGCGCCAAGCTCGGCTTCATCGCATTGACTGATGCAGCACCGTTGATGATCGCCAAGGAGAAAGGCCTGTTCGAGAAATTCGGCATGCCCGATGTCGAGGTGCTCAAGCAGGCCTCCTGGGGGGCGACGCGCGATAATCTGGTGCTCGGCGGCGAAGCCAACGGCATTGACGGCGCCCATATCCTGACGCCGATGCCTTATCTGATGCACACCGGCAAGGTGACGCAAAACAAGCAGCCACTGCCGATGGCGATCGTGGCGCGGCTCAACTACGACTGCCAGGGCATTTCCGTCGCCCAGGAATATGCCGGCACCGGCGTCGGCCTCGACGCCTCCAAGCTGAAGGACGCCTTCGCTGCGAAAAAGGCCGCAGGCAAGGAGGTGAAGGCCGCCATGACCTTCCCGGGCGGCACGCACGATCTTTGGCTGCGCTACTGGCTGGCTGCCGGCGGCATCGATCCCGACAAGGACGTCTCGACCATCGTCGTGCCGCCGCCGCAGATGGTCGCCAACATGAAGGTCGGCAACATGGACGTGTTCTGTGTCGGCGAGCCGTGGAACGAGCAACTCGTCCACCAGAGCGTCGGCTTCACCGCCGCCACCACCGGCGAACTGTGGAAGGGCCATCCGGAAAAGGCGCTCGGCCTGCGCGCCGCCTTTATCGACAAGTACCCGAACGCCACCAAGGCGATCCTGATGGCCGTCATGGAAGCCCAGCAATGGTGCGAGGCAAAAGAAAACAAGGACGAGATGGCCGCCATCATCGGCAAGCGGCAGTGGATGAACGTGCCGACTGCCGACATCATCGGCCGCCTCAAGGGCGACATCAACTACGGCAATGGCCGCGTCGCCAACGGCACCGACCTCTATATGAAGTTCTGGAAGGGCGGCGTGTCCTATCCCTTCAAGAGCCACGACAGCTGGTTCCTCGCCGAAAATATCCGCTGGGGCAAGTTCGCGCCGACCACCGACATCAAAGCACTGGTCGGCCAAGTAAACCGTGAGGATCTGTGGCGCGAGGCGGCCAAGGATCTTGGTGTCGCCGCGGCCGATATTCCGGCGTCTACGTCGCGAGGCACTGAAACCTTCTTCGACGGCAAGATATTCGATCCGGAGAACCCGTCGGCCTATCTCGACAGCCTGAAAATCAAGGTGTCGGCCTGAGCCTGACAGGGGATGCGCGGCAGGCGGTGGCAGCGCCGCCTGCCTTGCACCTGCCGCCAAGGAGTTTTTCGAGAATGTCTATCCAAGCCATCGAGGACCGCAAGGTGAAGCCGTTCCCCGCACCGGCCAAGCCCGCCGAGGTCATCGCCTTGACCGCCAGGGCGCGGCGCCGCTTCGACCCGGCCGCGGTCGCCGCCAAGCTGGCCAGCACGCTGGTGCCGCCGGTCATCGTCATCACCATTATGCTCGTCGTCTGGCAGGTCGCCTGTTCGTCGCCCACGGCCAGCCTGCCACCGCCGAGCCAAGTGTGGAACCAGGCCTATGACCTGATCGCCCACCCGTTCTTCGACAATGGCCCGCAGGACATCGGACTCGCCTGGCGGGTGCTGATGTCGCTGCAGCGCGTCGCCATGGGCTTCGGCCTGGCAGCAATCGTCGGCGTCGCGCTCGGCGCGCTGGTCGGCCAGTCGATCTGGGCGATGCGCGGTCTCGATCCGGTCTTCCAGATCCTGCGCACGGTGCCGCCGCTCGCGTGGCTGCCGCTGTCGCTGGCGGCGTTCCGCGATTCCAGCCCGTCGGCGATCTTCGTCATCTTCATCACCTCGATCTGGCCCATCATCATCAACACCGCGGTCGGTGTCCGCAACATCCCCGAGGACTACCGCAACGTCGCCCGTATCCTCCGGCTCAACCAGTTCGAGTTCTTTGTGAAGATCATGGTGCCGGCGGCCGCGCCCTACATCTTCACCGGCTTGCGGATCGGCATCGGCCTGTCCTGGCTCGCCATCGTCGCCGCCGAAATGCTGACCGGCGGCGTCGGCATCGGCTTCTTCATCTGGGACGCGTGGAACTCGTCGCGCCTGCCCGACATCATTGTCGCGCTCGCCTATATCGGCATCACCGGCTTTTGCCTCGACCGCCTGGTCGCGGCGGTCGGCGTCTTCGTCACCCGCGGCACAACGGCAAAGTGAGGAGAGGGACGATGACGGCCTATCTGAAACTCGACCACATCAACAAATCCTTCGCCCGCGGCAGCCAGGTCAGCGACGTGCTGAAGGACATCCGGTTGACTATCGACAAGGGCGAATTCGTCTCGATCATCGGCCATTCCGGCTGCGGCAAGTCGACCTTGCTCAACCTGATCGCCGGCCTGACCAAGGTCTCGGCCGGCGCCGTCCTGCTCGAAGACAAGGAGGTCGACAGCCCCGGCCCGGAACGCGCCGTGGTGTTCCAGAACCACAGCCTGCTGCCATGGCTCACCGTCTACGAAAACATCAACCTTGCGGTATCCAAGGTCTTCGGCGGCAAAAAGAGCCGGGCCGAACGGCATGAATGGATCATGCGCAATCTCGATCTCGTGCAGATGGCGCATGCCAAGGACAAACGTCCGGCCGAGATTTCGGGCGGCATGAAGCAGCGCGTCGGCATCGCCCGGGCGCTGGCCATGGAGCCGAAGATCCTGCTGCTCGACGAGCCCTTCGGCGCGCTCGACGCGCTGACCCGCGCGCATCTTCAGGACGCGGTGATGGATATCCATTCGAGGCTCGGCTCGACGACGATCATGATAACTCACGATGTCGACGAGGCGGTGCTGCTGTCCGACCGCATCGTGATGATGACCAACGGGCCGGCGGCCACCATCGGCGAGGTTCTTCCCGTGCCGCTGGCCCGGCCGCGTCGGCGCATTGAGCTTTCCTCCGACCGCACCTTCCTGCGCTGCCGCGAGGCGGTGCTGAAATTCCTCTACGAACGCCACCGCTTCGTCGAAGCGGCGGAGTAAGGCCATAATTGGAAACTCGTCATCATCATTGGCAAATCTGCATCGGCAATGGGCAATCTACCGCATTGCACAAATATTATGCTGCTGTGCAAGGCATTTTGACTAATCTTTGATCCGCTGCCGAGCTTGGTCAAAAGTCGCGCGGCTGCGGTTCATATTGATTTCATTCTATAATTAAGAGCGCTGTCGAATTGGCACGCTTCCTGCTTTCCAAAATGTAGGGTCCGCAAGGGCCAAGTGACACGGCGTCCAATGGCGGGCGCCACAGGCAAAGCTGCCGCTCAGGTCCACACGCGCTCCCGAAATCCCGGACGCGAAGACCTGGCCGGCGGCTTTTTTGTTTTGACGCAATCGACACGCTGGTCCCAAGCGGCGCCAACCGGAGACGACGATGACGAAACGGATCGGAACTGGCGCGTCCCTCGCGGACTTCACGCGCCGCGATTTTCTGGCCGCCAGCGCGCTGACGGCGGCGCTGTTCACCGCCGCGCTCCTCCTCTTTCCCGCCGGCGCCAAGACTGACGGCAAGGGTCTTGAAGTGACCGCGCAAAGGTCGGTTTCAACCAGTTCGCCGATGCTGCGCCGCTGACAGTCGCGAACGAACAGACAAGGGCGGTGCCTCCCACGCCGCAAACCGGAGCCAGAAAATGACCGCAAATCTCCCAGCCGCGCCCAGCCAGGACAGCGCTCCCCGGCAGGCGCTTGCCATGTCCACCATCGCCTTCACCGTCTGCTTCGCGGTGTGGACGATCTTTTCAATCATCGGCGTGCGCATAAAGCAGGAGTTGGGGCTGAACGAGACGGAGTTCGGCCTGCTCGTCGGCACGCCGATCCTCACCGGCTCGCTCGTGCGTATGGTGCTCGGTGTCTGGACCGACCGTTTTGGCGGACGGCTGGTATACACCGCGACCATGCTTGCGGCGGCGGTCGCGACCTTTCTGCTCGCTTTTGCGCACACCTACGGGCAGATGCTGGTCGCCGCATTAGGCGTTGGGCTCGCCGGCGGTTCCTTCGCCGTCGGTGTCGCCTATGTCTCGCGCTTCTTCCCGGCCGGCAAGCAGGGTACGGCGCTTGGCATTTTCGGTGTCGGCAATGTCGGCGCCGCGGTCACCAAGTTCCTGGCACCGTTCGTGCTTCTTTCCTGGGGCTGGCAGTCGGTCGCGCTGATCTGGGCGGCAGCACTAGTCGTCATGGCCGCCGTCTTCTGGTTCACGACTGGCGACGATCCGGTCATCCGCGAGCGCCGCGCCGGCAAGGCAGCGCCCAAGAGAAGCTTCTTGCAGGAATTCGCGCCGCTCAAGAACCTGCAGGTCTGGCGCTTCGCCTTCTATTATTTCTTCGCCTTCGGTGCATTCGTGGCGCTCTCGCTGTGGCTGCCCCGCTACCTGATCGGCGTCTACGGCTTCGGGCTTGCGACCGCCGGCATGATTGGCGCGGCCTATTCAATTCCGGCAAGTATTTTCCGCGCCTATGGCGGCGTGCTTTCCGACCGGATCGGCGCCCGCACCGTGCTCTACTGCACCTTCGCTGTCAGTGCCGTCGCGACTCTCGTTCTGTCTCTCCCCTCGGCAGACTACGTCGTGCGCGGTATCAGCGGGCCGATCGCCTTCCATTTCGAGATCGGCCCGCTTGCCTTCATAGCCGTTGCCTGTGTGCTCGGCTTCTTCATGAGCCTTGGCAAGGCCGCCGTCTACAAGCACATCCCGGCTTACTATCCCCAGAGTGTCGGCGCGGTCGGCGGCGTTGTCGGCATGATTGGCGGGCTCGGCGGCTTTATCCTGCCAATCGCCTTCGGCGTGCTCAACGACCTCACCGGCGTCTGGTCGAGCTGCTTCATGCTGCTCTTCGTCATTGTCGCCACCTGTTTTGCCTGGATGCATTTTTCCATCCGGCGGATGGAGCGCACGGCGTCTGACGAAGCTTCAGGCCTTTCCTACGCGGCTGAGTGAGAGCGGAGTGGATCAGGACATGACCGAGAAACTCGTCATCATCGGCAACGGCATGGCCCCCGGGCGCATGCTGGAGCATCTCCTGGAAAAGGCGCCTGGGCGCTACCAGGTCACCATCTTCAACGCCGAGCCGCGCGTGAACTACGACCGCATCATGCTGTCGCCGGTTCTGTCGGGAGAAAAGGCCTATGAGGAGATCATCATCCATGGCGACGGTTGGTACATCAAGCACGGCATCACCCTCTACAAGGGCCACAAGATCGTCGCCATCGACCGGCAGGCAAAGACCGTCACCTCCGATCATGGCGTGACCGAGCCCTACGACAAGCTCGTCATCGCCACCGGCTCGGTGCCGTTTATCATTCCGGTGCCAGGCCATGACCTGCCGGGCGTGCTCACCTATCGCGATCTCGACGACGTCCGGGCGATGATGCTTGCCGCCCAGTCGCGGGCCAAGGCTGTCGTCATCGGCGGCGGCCTGCTCGGCCTGGAAGCGGCTGCGGGTCTGAACGCGCAGGGCATGGACGTCACCGTGCTGCACGTCATGCCGACGCTGATGGAGCGTCAGCTCGATCCGGCCGCCGGATATCTCCTGCAGCGCGCCGTCGAGCAGCGCGGCATCAAGGTCATCACCAAGGCCAACACCCAGGCGATCACCGGCAACGGCAAGGTCGAGCGGGTGGAGCTTGCCGACGGCACAGTCATTCCCGCAACGCTCGTCGTCATGGCGGTGGGCATCAGGCCGAATGCGGCGCTGGCGAAGGAAGCCGGCATTGCGGTCAATCGCGGCATCGTCGTCGACGCCGGCATGCGCAGCAACGATCCCGATATCTACGCAATCGGCGAATGCGCCGAGGTCAACGGCCAGGTCTACGGGCTGGTCGCGCCGCTCTACGAGATGGCGCGCGTCGCCGCCAGCCATCTGGCCGGCAATGAGGCGGCGGCTTTCGTCCACATGGACACGCCGACTAAGCTCAAGGTCACCGGCATCGAGCTGTTCTCTCTCGGCGACTTCGCCGAGGGCGATGACCGCCAGGAGATCGTGCTGCGCGATGCCGCGGCCGGCGTCTACAAGCGCCTGGTACTCAAGGACGACCGCATCATCGGCACCGTGCTCTATGGCGAGACGGCGGACGGCGCCTGGTTCAACGACCTCAAGAAGAAGCAGACCGACATATCCGAGATGCGCGATACGCTCATCTTCGGCCAGTCCTACCAGGGAGGCGCCCCCCTGGACCCTATGGCGGCCGTTGCAGCCTTGCCGGATGATGCGGAAATCTGCGGTTGCAACGGCGTATGCAAGGGAAAGATCACCGGCGCGATCACGGCCAGGGGCTTGACCTCGCTCGACGATGTGCGCGCCCACACCAAGGCGTCGGCCTCCTGCGGCTCCTGCACCGGGCTGGTCGAAAAGCTGATGGTGCTGACCATCGGCGACAAATACAACCCCGCGGCGGTCCAGCCGATGTGCAGCTGCACCGCGCTTGGCCATGACGAGGTCCGCCGGCTGATCAAGGCCAAGGGCCTGAAGACCATTCCCGCCGTCATGCAGGAACTGGAGTGGAAGACCTCCTGCGGCTGCGCCAAATGCCGGCCGGCGCTCAACTATTATCTCGTCTGCGACTGGCCCGACGAATACGCCGACGATTACCAGTCGCGCTTCATCAACGAGCGCGTCCACGCCAACATCCAAAAGGACGGCACCTATTCGGTAGTGCCGCGCATGTGGGGCGGCGTCACCAACGCGGCCGAATTGCGCGCCATCGCCGACGTCGTCGACAAGTTCGAGATCCCGATGGTCAAGGTCACCGGCGGCCAGCGCATCGACATGCTCGGCATCCGCAAGGAAGACCTGCCGGCGGTATGGGCCGATCTCGGCCAGGCTGGCTTCGTCTCCGGCCACGCCTATGCCAAAGGACTGCGCACGGTGAAGACCTGTGTCGGTTCGGACTGGTGCCGCTTCGGCACGCAGGATTCGACCGGCTTGGGCATCCGTATCGAAAAATTCATGTGGGGCTCGTGGACCCCGGCCAAGGTCAAGATGGCGGTGTCGGGCTGTCCGCGAAACTGTGCCGAGGCGACCTGCAAGGATGTCGGCGTGATCTGCGTCGATAGCGGCTACGAGATCCATTTCGCCGGCGCCGCCGGTCTCGACATCAAGGGCACCGAAGTGCTCGGCCTGGTCAAGACCGAGGACGAGGCGCTGGAGCATATCGTGGCGTTAACGCAGATGTATCGCGAGCAGGGCCGCTATCTCGAGCGTATCTACAAATGGGCCAAGCGCGTCGGCATAGCTGAGATCAAGCGTCAGATCATGGACGATGGCGAGAAGCGCAAAGCCTATTTCGACCGCTTCGTCTTTTCGCAGAAATTCGCCCAGGTCGACCCATGGTCGGAACGTGCTTCCGGCAAGGACAAGCATGAATTCCGGCCGATGGCTTCGGTCGGCTTTGCCCAGGCGGCGGAGTAGGCGCGTGTTCCCGAAAAGTGGAATGCGGTTTTCGGACAAGAACACGCGCAAAAGAGGAATGGCCACATGAATTGGGTATCGATCGGCACGCTCTCGGACATTCCGCGTCGCGGCGCGCGCTGCGTCGCCACGCCGGAAGGAAAGATCGCCGTCTTTCGCACGGCCGACGATCAGGTCTTTGCCATCGACGACCATTGCCCGCACAAAGGTGGGCCGCTCAGCCAGGGCATCGTCCATGGCACGGCGGTGACCTGTCCCTTGCACAATTGGGTGATCTCGCTGGAGACAGGCAAGGCGCTCGGCGCGGACGAGGGCGCGGTGCGCACCATTGCGGTGCGGATCGACGGCGAGCGGCTGTTCATTGCGCTGGAAGCGCTGGCCAGCCGCGCGGCGTGAACCATGCAGATTGATGAAGCGCGCGAGGTGAGGACCACCTGCCCCTATTGCGGGGTGGGTTGCGGCGTGCTGGCGAAGGTCGCCGCGGACGGTGAAAAAACCGTTCGCGGCGACCCGGACCACCCGGCGAATTTCGGCCGGCTCTGCTCCAAAGGCTCGGCGCTGGCTGAGACCATCGACCTCGACGGCAGGTTGCTATACCCGGAGATCCACGGTCGCCGCACCGACTGGGACGAAGCGCTCGACCTTGTCGCTTCGACCTTCTCGCAAACCATTGCCGAACACGGCCCTGGTTCGGTCGCCTTTTATGTTTCCGGCCAGTTGCTGACCGAAGACTATTACGTCGCCAACAAGCTGATGAAAGGCTTTATCGGCTCGGCCAATATCGACACCAATTCGCGCCTGTGCATGGCCTCGTCGGTCGCCGGCCACCGCCGCGCCTTTGGCTCGGACACCGTTCCGGGAAATTACGAGGATCTGGAACTTGCCGACCTGATCGTGCTGGTCGGCTCCAATCTCGCCTGGTGCCATCCGGTACTCTACCAGCGCATAGCCGCCGCCCGGGAAAAGCGGCCCGAGATGAAGGTGGTGCTGATCGACCCTCGCCGCACCATGACCTCAGATATCGCCGACATGCATCTGGCGATCGCGCCCGATGGCGACGTCGCTTTGTTCACCGGGCTGCTCGCCTATCTCGGCCAGCACAACGCGCTGGACCGCACCTATATCACGTCGCACACGACCGGCTTCGGGCAAGCGCTTTTCGCCGCCTCGGCGCTCGATCTTGCCGGCATCGCGGCTGCCACGGGTCTCAGTGAGGACGAACTGGCCCGCTTCTACAGCCTGTTCGCCGCGACGGCGAAGACGGTGACCGTCTACAGCCAAGGCGTGAACCAGTCGTCTTCGGGCACCGACAAGGTCAACGCCATCATCAACTGCCATCTGGCCACCGGCCGCATAGGCCAGCCCGGCGCCGGGCCGTTCTCGGTGACCGGCCAGCCCAACGCCATGGGCGGCCGTGAGGTCGGCGGCATGGCCAACATGCTGGCCGCCCACATGGAGATCGAAAACCCCGAGCACCGCGAACGCGTGCAGCGCTTCTGGAATGCCCCAACCGTCGCCGAAAAACCCGGCCTGAAAGCGGTCGAGATGTTCCAAGCGGTGGCCGACGGACGCATCAAGGCGCTGTGGATCATGGCCACCAACCCCGTCGATTCGATGCCGGACGCCGATGCCGTCGAGGCGGCGATCAAGGCCTGCCCGTTTGTCGTGGTGTCGGACGTGCTGGCCAAGACCGACACGGTCCGCCACGCCCATGTCCGGCTGCCGGCCACCGCATGGGGCGAAAAGGATGGCACCGTCACCAATTCGGAGCGCCGCATCTCGCGCCAGCGAGCCTTTTTGGCCACGCCCGGTGAGGCAAGAGCCGACTGGTGGATCATCGCTGAAGTCGCCAAGCGGATGGGCTTCGGCGAGGCTTTTTCGCATGTGTCGCCGGCCAACATCTTCGCCGAGCATGCCGCGCTGTCGACATTCGAGAATGACGGGGCACGCGATTTCGACATCGGCGCCTACGCCGGGATCGATGCAGGGACGTATGAGGAGTTGGCGCCATTCCAATGGCCAGCGCCGAGCCAGGGCACCCCCCTCTGGCCTGCCGGCCATCTCCCTCTCAAGGGGGGAGATTGGATGTCGCCACCGGTTTCGCCAATCGTTGCCATTGCTGAAAAGGTGGTGCCGGCAAAACTGCCAATCTCCCCCCTTGAAGGGGAGATGGCCGGCAGGCCAGAGGGGCGCGCGCGGCGCCAGCCGGAGGACAAAAGCACCCGCTTCTTCGCCAACGGCAATTTCTACACACCCGACGGCAAGGCACGCTTCATTGCCATCCGCCCAGCCGCACAAACCCGCACCAGCCCGGACTTCCCGCTGGTGCTCAACACCGGGCGCGTGCGCGACCATTGGCACACCATGACGCGGACCGGCAAGAGCCCGCGCTTGTCGCAGCACATGGCCGAACCGTTCGTCGAAATCCACCCGTCGGATGCGCAGCACTTCGGCATCGGCGATGCCGAGATCGTCCGCGTCTCGACTGCCCATGGCGAGGTGCTGGTCCGCGCCCTGGTGACGGTGCGCCAACGCCAAGGCTCTGTATTCGTTCCGATGCACTGGACCGATCAGTTCTCCGGCCGCGCGCGCGTCGATGCACTGGTCGCGCCGACGACCGATGCGATTTCAGGCCAACCGGCCTCGAAGAATGTTGCCGTCCGCATCGAGCGGTTCGCCGCCACAGCCTTCGGCTTCGCCGTGCTTGCCGAACGGCCCGCATCGATCGACGCCGATTACTGGAGCCTCGCCCGCGGCCCCGCCGGCTGGCGGCTTGAAATTGCGCTGCAGGACAGCCGCGACTGGACCGGGTTTGCCGCCGCGCTATTAGGCATGGAAGGCGAGACGCTCGCCTATCACGACATCGCTGGCGGGCACCATCGCTTCGCCCGTTTCGCAGGCAATAGGCTGGTCGGCGCGCTCTATCTTGCGCCTACCCCGGTGGCGGTGTCGCGCGGCTGGGCGGTCGAACAACTTGGCGCTGACCATGCCAATCGGCAGGCGCGGCTGGCGATTGTCGCCGGGCGGCCGGGCGGCAACAGCGTCGACCGCGGTGCCATCGTCTGCGCCTGTTTCGGGGTTGGTGCCAACCAAATCGCGGAAGCGGTACGCGGCGGCTGTACCAGCGTCGCGGCAATCGGCGCCGTCCTTCACGCCGGCACCAATTGCGGCTCTTGCCGCGCCGAGATCAAGACCATTATCGACGGGCGGCGTCTGCAAGCTGCGGAGTGAATGCGCCGAGAAACTCTGCCGTGCCGCCGCATGATGCTTACTAGCAATTTACAAACCATGGGCTACCAACGTTCTGACTTCGATTCGCTCGGAACGGGAGCCTCATGAGCAAAGCCCTGACCTCATTCGCGCTTGCCGCCGCGCTGGCGGCCTTGCTGATGGCGCTCTGCCTGATGGTGGCCAGGCATGGCTATCCCTATGGCGCGATCGGTGCCAAGCGCTTGAGCGACATCGCCGATGCGGGGACGTTCATTCCGCTCGCGGCGATCTATTTTTTCAGCGCACTGCTGATGATGGTTCTGCCGATCAGGCTTGCTGGCATCGTCCTGACACATGCCGCCGATGCGATCTTCTGGACGGTCATCTTGTTGTTTGCGGTCATCGTTGGATGTCTCGCCGCGAGATTTGCTTTCGGTCAGCGCGATGTGCTCCCGGCACTGCTGAACTGGCGGTTCCTGTTTGTCGCAGCCGTCGTCGGAGGCCATCTCTTCATCAACGAGCTGCGCCGGAACATCCTATTGCGAAGCCTGTTCTTCGTCGTCTTCGCCGCAGCGACACTGGCCTGCCTGTTTTGGTCCTTCACCGTCTGAGCATGTGCGACCCGTCGGGCAGACGGCCTAATTCTTGTCGACCGGCTTCGAACGCATTCGCGAAACGGTCTCACGCTCGGCCCGCTTCGAACGCATCGGCGGCAGGCCGCGGTCGACCAGGTCCATGTCTTCCAGCACCATGTCGCCCATCCGCTTGAAAGCGACGTCGAGCGCACCGGCCCGGTGGGCGGAGCGCAGGAACCCCGGCAATGTGCGGACCGGGTGATCCTGGGCAAGCGGCTCCTCAGGAAAAACATCGCTGGCGGCGACGATATGGCCGCTGCGGACGACGTCCATCAGTGCCGGGAAATCGACCACGCCGGCTCGGCTGAGCAGGATGAAAGCGGCTCCCTTGCGCATCCTGGCAAACGCCTCGGCGCCGAGGAAGCCCTGGTTTTCGCTAGTCACGGAAGCGACGACGAAGACGAAATCGCTGTTCGACAGAACGTCGTCGAGAGAGGCGGGCTCGACGCCGTTTTCGATCAGGATCGACGGCGGCAGCCACGGGTCGAAGACTTTTGTCCGCGTGCGAAAGCCTGACAGCAGCCGGTTGAGCGCACGGCCAAGATCGCCGAAGCCGATAATGCCGACATCCGCGCCGGAAAGAAGCCGTGCCGTCCGGTTGCCGTCGCCGCCCCACAGCTCCTTGCCCTGACGAAATGCGAGATCGGCGTCGACGATGCCGCGGGCGAGGTTGAGCGCCATGGCAAGGCCGAGCTCGGCCACCGGTTCGGCAAACACCAGCCCGGTGGTGACGACATGGATGCCGCGCGAAAACAGCGTCTCGTAGGGCATGTTGTTGATGAGGTTGCTCTCGACATTGAAGATGCAGCGCAGCGCCTTCATTCTTTCCAGCGTCTCCGGCGCGATAGGTGGCTGGCCGACGATGTAGCGCGCCTCGGCAAGGATATCGGCCGGCAGCGCCGCCACCGCTTCGGCCGATATTTCGATGATGCGGTATTTCGATCGAAATTTCGCCAGCGCAGCCGGCGTGAAGATCAGGTCGAGCGTGCGCGGTTCGGGTGCGCTGATCACCAGCGGCAAAGCGCTGTCGGACATGATGATTTCCTCCCGTGCGATCCGCGTCGCACCACACTAGAATCGTCTTCCCCGCCCCGACACCTATCACATGCCTGTCGAGCAGGAGAAGTTTGCCTGGCTTCGGCCTTGCGGTGCGGCGGTCGGTGGTCCAGATAGACGGCGATCGAAGGACGACAAGGAAGACAGCGACATGATCCCGTTTCGAAAGAACCTCATCGATGGAGAGTGGGTAGGCGATGCCGCCTCCCGTAACATCAACCCGTCCAATCTCGACGACGTGGTCGGCGAATATGCATCGGGAGGCGCCGAGCACGCCCGGCAGGCCATCGCGGCGGCGAAGGCGGCATTTCCGGCGTGGTCCCGATCGGGCGTGCTGGCCCGCCATGCGGTGCTGAGGAAGGCGTCGGACGAGATCACCGCGCGGAAAGATGAAATCGGCCGGGCGTTGGCGCGCGAGGAAGGCAAGACGCTGGTCGAGGGCATCGGCGAGACTGTTCGCGCCGCCCAGATATTCGACTTCTTCGCCGGCGAGACGCTGCGCCTGTCGGGCGAGCTGGTGCCGAGCGTGCGGCCCGGCGTCGGCGTCGAGATCACCCGTGAAGCGGTCGGCGTCGTCGGCATCATCACGCCGTGGAATTTTCCGATCGCCATTCCGGCTTGGAAAATCGCTCCGGCGCTGGCCTACGGCAACACCATCGTCTTCAAGCCGGCGGAACTCGTTCCGGAGAGCGCCTGGACTATTGTCGACATCCTGCACCGCGCCGGGCTGCCCAAGGGTGTGCTTAACCTGGTGATGGGCAAAGGTTCGGTGGTCGGCCAGGCCATGCTCGACAGTCCTGACCTCAACGCGATCACCTTCACCGGATCGGTCGGCACCGGCAAGCGCGTCGCCGCCGCCAGCGTCGAGCACATGCGCAAGTTTCAGCTCGAAATGGGCGGCAAGAACCCGCTTGTCGTGCTCGACGATGCCGACCTTGCCGTCGCTGTCGACTGCGCCATCAACGGTGCCTACTTCTCGACCGGCCAGCGCTGCACGGCGTCGTCCCGGCTGGTGGTGACGGACGGCATTCACGACCGCTTCGTCGAGGCGCTCAAGGACCGCATGGCCAAGTTGGTCGTCGGCGACGCTCTCGATGCCAAGACCCAGATCGGGCCGGTTGTCGACCAGAGCCAGTTGAAACAGGACGAGGACTACATCGCCATCGGACGTCAGGAAGGTGCCGATCTCGCCTTCGGCGGCGAGCGGCTCGATCGTGAAACCCGCGGCTTCTATTTGCAGCCGGCGCTGTTCACCGAAACCACCAACGCCATGCGCATCTCGCGCGAGGAGATTTTCGGACCGGTCGCCAACGTCATCCGCGTCAAGGATTATGACGAGGCGCTGGCGGTGGCCAACGACACGCCGTTCGGCCTGACCTCCGGCATCTGCACCTCGAGCCTCAAGCATGCCACGCACTTCAAGCGCAATTCGGAAGCCGGCATGGTCATGGTCAATCTGCCGACGGCGGGCGTCGACTTCCACGTGCCTTTCGGCGGGCGCAAGGGATCGAGCTACGGCCCGCGCGAGCAGGGCCGCTATGCCGCAGAGTTCTACACCACGGTGAAGACCGCTTACACGTTTGCCGGCTAGGAAAAGGCGGCAGACCAGCCAGGCAGCGAGCAAGTCGATGGCATCTGAGAATACGGACCTGACCTGGCTCAATCCGCCGCCGCACCACGCCTTCGGCAACAATACGGTGCATGTACGGACCGGCGAGGAGACCGACTTCTGGCGCGAGACGTTCTACGGCTTCTGGCGCGACAATGGCCATTTCCTCTATCGTGAGGTCGAGGGCGATTTCAGCGCCGAAGTCACGGTCAAGGGGCACTATGAGGTGCTTTACGATCAGGCCGGGCTTATGGTCCGCCTGAGCGAGACGCACTGGATCAAGGCCGGCATCGAATACACTGACGGGCTGATGTATTTTTCCGTCGTCGTCACCAACGATGCCTCCGACTGGTCGCTGGCCAGCATACCGGCCGATCCGGACGGGGTCAGGATCCGCCTGACCCGCCATGCCGAGACGGTCCGCGTCCAGTATCGCGACGCATTCGACAAGCACTGGAAACCGGTGCGGCTTGCCTATTTCCCCCCGTCGAAAACGGTCGATGTCGGCATGATGTGCTGTTCGCCGCAGCGCGAGGGCTTCGAGGTGACATTCAGCGATTTTTCGATCGGCCCGCCGATCTCGCGAGAACTTCACGACTAAGGCGCCGCGATCCGGTCGCGCGGTTTGCGTCCGGCCTGCCTCAGTAGGTCGCCCGGCCGCCGGAGACGTCGAAGACGGCCGCCGTTGTGAACGAGCATTCCTCGGACGCGATCCAGCAAATCAGCGCCGCCACCTCCTCGACCTCGCCGAACCGCGCCATTGGTATTTTGGACAGCATAAAGTCGATGTGCTGCTGGCTCATCTGCTGGAAGATCGCGGTGCGCACGGCCGCCGGCGTGACGCAGTTCACCGTTACTTTGGTCTTGGCCAGTTCCTTGCCGAGCGATTTGGTCATGCCGATCACCGCCGCCTTGGAGGTGCTGTAGGCCGAGGCGTTCGGGTTACCTTCCTTGCCGGCAATCGAGGCGATGTTGATGATCCTGCCGTAATTGCGTTCGAGCATATGCGGGACCAGCGCCTTGTTGCAGAAGAAGACGCCGTTGATGTTGATGTCGGTGACCCGGCGCCAATCCTCCACCGAATACTCCCAGGTCGTCATGTTCGGCCCGGTGATGGCAGCACTGGTGACAAGGACATCGACCGCGCCAAGCGCTTCGATCGTCTCTCCGGCGGCGGCTTCGACCGCTATGGGGTCGGCGACGTCTAAGGTGACGCTGTGCAGGCCTGGAACAATGGCCTTGGCCTGCTCGATCTGGGCGGCATCGCGATCCCAGACCGAAACACGCCCGCCTTCGCCAGTGATCCTTTGCGCGACGGCCAGGCCGATGCCTGAGGCGCCGCCGGTGATAACAGCAGATCGTCCGGCAAATCGTCCCGCGAAACTCATCGGCATGTGGTCTTCCTCCCAATTGGCGGCGAATGTGAAGTCAACGGCGGACAAGTTCAAGCGCGGACTTGCAACCTCAGAACAGCTTATGATGGGCCAGCACCGGTCAATTGTACGGCACTGCCTTCTGGCCAAATCGTCTCGCCCGTATGGAGAGCCCGATACGGAGAGAACGGCTGGAACGACGCACCCGGTTGGCATCCGGGTGACAGGCGGCGCCGGATGGGTTATATTGCACTGCACAATGCGAGCGCCTGCAGGCGAGGCTCCCATCGATCCGACGAATCGGCGCACGAGCGGCCCATGAAATCGGCATTGAGCTGCAAGGACGGAAAACCGCTATCGAGATGAAGATTCCAAAATCTCTGTTGATCGATCCGGACAAGAACACGGTCTACGGCAGCTTTGCCGTTGCCGTCTCGATCTGGGCCTTTTCCTACTCGACCATTTTCGGCCAGGCCATGATCCTGGCCTACTATGCGGTCTGGCTACCGCTCATCCTGGTCGACTACCGCAAGATATTAAGGCACGCTTCCAGCGCCTGGCTTCCGCTGGCCTTCGCAACCTATGTCTGCTTCTCGGTGTTCTGGTCGGCAGCTCCCGGCACCACGGCAAGGACGGCCGTCCAATATTGCTCCCATATCGCCTGCGCCTACATTGCCGCGCGCACCGTCAGCGTCCGGACCTTGACCATAGGTGCCCTGATCGGGATTTTCGTCGTCCTGCTCTACTCGCTCAAGGTCGCGAGCTATTCCTACGACGTTCTCGATGGGACGTATAATTTCGTCGGCGCGTTCAGCTCCAAGAACCAGATCGGCTTTGTCGCATCGCTTGGCATCTATTTCTGCGTTGTCTATCTCGCCTTTCTCAGGCGCGGCCGGATAAGCTGTTTGTTGATCGTACCGATTGTCCTTCTATCGGGCTATCTGCTGGTGGTGTCGCATTCCGCCACTTCGATGGCATCGACCCCCGCGGTTCTCGCTCTGGTCGCCCTGCTTTCCATCGGCAAGCTGCTTTCGCTCCGCCATCGCCGGGTGATTTTCATGATCGGTGCGGGCGGGCTGGTCGCCTGCACCGTGATTGCGCTGAATCTCGGGCTGATGGACTTTGTCCTGGGCCTTTTCGGCAAGGATTCGACGCTCACCGGACGAACCTACCTCTGGCAACAGGGCTGGAATGCCGCGCAGCAATCGCCCATCCTCGGCGTCGGCTACGCGGCTTATTGGGTGCAGGGCTTCTCCGAGGCCGAGCGGCTGTGGAACGAATTCTATATCGCCGCGCGAAGCGGCTTCCACTTCCACAACACCTACATCGAGACCTTGGTGGAACTCGGCTTCGTCGGCGCGACACTGCTTTCGCTGATCATCCTGCGCACGCTCTGGGGTCACGTCTCGGCGCTGATATTCAGGACATGGCAAGCCGACTCCGTGATTCTTGCCGGCGTCATGGTGCTTCTGTTCATCCGATCCTTCGTCGAGGTCGAGACCCTCAATCCCTACATCATGGGATCGTTCCTGCTGTACTACAGCTACTTCAAGCTGGTGAGGGTGCCGGCCGTCGCTCCTTCCCGGTGGAGCGCCGTGAACCATCTTGAGGAACCGGACGCCGTGCGAGGCTAGAGCGGGCGGATCCAGGCGGTTCGTTGCCCGAAGGCCGCCTTGTTTTCTGACCCATAAGATCCCAAACGCAAAAACCCCGCAGACCGCTGCCTGCGGGGTTGGTGCTTTGCTCCGGTGGAAAGAAGCTACTGGATGGCCAGGGGCGCCGGTTTGACCTTGATCACGTCCCCTGGCAGCACCGGCGTGTCTTCATCGGCGGTGATTTCGCTGGTCTTGCCGTCGACCACCCGCACCAGGGAAAATGATAAGGCCGCTGGTTCGTTGTTGCCGTAGAATTGCGGCATGGGGCTGCCCGACAAGGCTTCGGACATCAAGGCCTTTTCCATATTCAGCTTCAGCGTCGCCTCGTTGAGATCGGCTTCCGTCTGTTGCCGGTCGGTCGCGAGGCTGGAGTTTTGGGTGTTCTCGAGATCGATGGCGTCCTGGGTGGCCTTGCTGATCGACTGCTTGGCCGTGAGAATCGCCGTTTCGTAATCCAGGATCTGGCCCTCGAGGTCGGCGATGGTTTGCTGCGAGTTCAAAACCCGCGTGTTGACGACCAGGCCCTTTTGCGCCAGCGAGCCGATGCCGTTGAGCTGCTCCTTCGCCAGATCAACCTGCTTCTGCTGGTTGACGATCTTCTTCTGCAGCGAATCGATCTCGCTCTGCAGCAGCGCCTTCAAATCGTCGAGCGCCTGCAAGCGCAGCTTGAGTTTCTTCTGGTCGGCCGCCAGGATCGCCGTCTCATCGGCAACGATGCTGGGCAGCTTCGGATCGTCGGCCACCTCTTTCGGCACCGCGAATGCCGGCTTGTCCGCCAGTTCCGCTTCGATGCGGGCGCGCTTGACGGTCAGCCTGACCAATTGGTCTTGTAATACGTCGAAATTGCCCTTCGCATTGATCAGGTCGCGGTCGTAGCGCTGCCCGCTCTCCGGGTTCCGCCGGGCTCCGCCGGCAATGCTCATCGCTTTCAGCACGGACAACCCAGGCACACAAGGATACTGGCCGGGCGATTGCACCTCGCCGGAGATGTAGAATGGCCGGTACTGTGCCATTTCGACGGAAGCCTCCGGCTTGTCGGCCAGAGCGAGCTTGCGCTGCAGCGCCTCGCCGAGCGATGCGGCGATCTCCGAAGTCGTCTTGCCGGATGCGGGCATCTCGCCGACGAAGGGAACCGACAAGGTTCCAGCGGGCCCGACCGTGTATTCTCCATTGATGGCCGACCAGTCACGGAACGTGCCTTCGACGGTCTGCCATTCCGCCACGCGAATGGTCAGCTTGTCCTGTGCTCCTAGGCGATAGTCGTCGGCGAAGGCAAACTGTGGCAAGGCGAGCGACAGCGTCAGGCCGGTCGCCATTGTAAGGCAAGTCGTCAAAAGCCGTACTCGCCGCATGCGTCTGGAGAGAATACCGGTGCAAAAAATATCGATTATATCTGCTTTCAACTGAGCGTTTCCGATCTGGTTTGCCCCGCCCGATGAGCTGCCGATGCCTGAGTTAGGGGCCTGAGTTCCAGGCCGAATTCTGGACAGTCGCTCCTCGATGCACGGCCAGCAAGCGGCCGTCAGTAGCAGCCTCGCGACATCCAGACCGCGGGTACGGTCTTGATGATGATGCGGATGTCTTCGAACATCGACCAGTTCTCGACATAGTGCCTGTCGAATGCGACGCGGCTGTCATACGAAACATCGTTGCGTCCGCTGACCTGCCACAGCCCTGTCAGGCCGGGGCGCGATTTAAGATAATAGACGGCCGAATTGCCATAAATCTCCAGCTCATCGCGCACCACGGGACGAGGCCCGACCAGGCTCATATCCCCCTGCAGGATGTTGATGATCTGCGGCAACTCATCGAGGCTGAGCTTCCTCAGCACCGCTCCGACGCGCGTGATCCGCGGGTCGTTCTTCAACTTGCGGGTCGCTATCCATTCGGCGTTGGCCTCCGGATTCGCGGCGAGATAGGCAGCAAGCACCCGCTCGCCGTCTGGAACCATGGTGCGGAACTTGAGGCACGGAAAAATCCGTCCTCCGCGGCCGATCCGGCTGTGACCATAGAAAATCGGCCCGCCATCGGAAAACCTGACAAGCAGCGCTATCATCACGAACAGCGGGCTGAGAGCGACCAGGCCGATCAGCGAACCGACAATATCGAAGCTGCGTTTGAGCAGGCCGCCAATCGGTGGCGGAAAATCGACGCCGGCCTGCGAAAAATCCGCATCGGCCGGCTTGGCTACGTCCCTCATGCGTAAACTCCATACGTTGAACGGATGGTTTACCGCACGATACCAAAAAAATGTTGCAGCGCAACACACAATTTCCCAGACGGCTGTAATAGTCGCGTCATAAACTGACTAAATAATAAACTCGTCCTGCACAAAATTTCGCCTTTATGTCGCAAAAGAGACAGATTATGGGCAATTTTGGAAAAACTAGTCCAATTTTGGGGCTGATTTTAGGCGAATCGCTCTTTATACCCTCCTGTGGAGCTTTGCCGTCATTTAGAATTTCAAGATAATGACTGATGTTATGCTAAAATACTATTCAATATTATAAATCTTACTGGAGCGAGTCGATATCCGGCAATCAGTGGTGATGCCGACGTGTGCGTTGCACCATGGCAGAGTCGATCCCGAGGATTCGTTTAAAATTTATTGCGCAGCTGCCCTTGCCGCCTATTGCGCGGCTCAATAGAGTTGCAAATTGTTTCTGTCGGACTATGGACAGATTGGGCTAGGCCGGAAGCAACCGGCCAGAAGCGGGCAACCTAAATAAGCTCGCAGAGTTTAAGGGAGGTGCTCGGGGTGGGCTTGTCGACATTTTTTCCCGAGCCGGTTGATGGGCTATCGGGTATGTCACTGCCAAAGTTCATTATCGGAATGTGTTTTGCGCTGGCGATCGTGATCGTCTGGTCCTATTTAGGCGGCGCCTCGCTCGGTACGACGCTGTTTCGTGTCATCGGCTGCGCTATAGTCATCCAACTGGGTTATTTTCTGCTGGTCTTTGCCATGGTTGCCAGAAATGCCCCGACCCCGGCCGACAAAATCCGCGACGCTGAACGAAAGCTGAGTTCGAACGAAGCGGCCGAAGCCGAGAAACTCAGCGCCAGGAGAGGCCTTCACTGATTTCGGGCCTGGCCGCGGTCTGCGATGTCCATGTGACCTGTGATTAAGCTCGCCGGTCCCCTGACGAATTGCTCACCTCAACGACACCGGCAGTCGGCATTCCTGTTCTTTCAATTCCTTGACACTGCGGGCCTCGACGCGCTCGCTCCGCCCCGCCGCCGTCCGGTCGGCGAGGATCAGCAACTGGTTTCTGCCAGTTGAGCGCTCTGATGGAGCGTGTAGGAACGGCTCTGCCAAGCGGCGCATTTCTGGAGCCATCCCGATTGAGGCTCGCCGCCTGCCCAACCGGGCCATGACACCCAGCAAAATGAAAAACTGGACGGCGCCGATGATTTTGGCGATGCTTGCTTCGCACTTGCAGCATAGGCGTTTGGGCCGATGCATTTCAGGATGGGCGGTGGGGCATTGAGCGGACGGGGCGAGGAAATCCGCAACGGCTTCTGCAACCGAGAGGCATGTCTATGACATCATTCCAGGTCTGCGTGATCATCGCCGCCCGCAATGCGGCGCGGACAATCCCGGCTGCCATTGCATCGGCATTACGCGAGCCTGAGGTTGCGGAGGTTGTCGTCGTCGACGACGCGTCCACCGACGACACCGCGAAAGTCGCCAACGCGGCCGGCGACGGCACGGGCCGTCTTTCCGTCATCCGCTTCGACACCAATCGCGGCCCATCCTTTGCACGCAACGCCGCGATTGCCGGTTCCAGGTCGCCGTTCATCAGCATTCTGGACGCTGATGATTTCTTTTTCGAAGGCAGGTTTCACAGACTGTTCGCCAGCACCGATTGGGATTTCGCCGCAGACAACATCATGCTTGTCAGGGATGACGCGGCAACCGACGTTTCGAAAATCGTGGCTCCACCGTTCTCGCCCGAGCCGGAATTCCTCGATTTCGAGGGTTTCATCGACGCCAACATCTCCAGGCGCCGTGTGCAACGAGGGGAACTGGGGTTCCTCAAACCCGTGATCAGCCGCGCCTTCCTCGATCGGCATGGGCTGCGCTACGACGAGAAGCTGCGCCTGGGTGAAGACTATGAACTCTATGCGCGTGCGGTTGCCCTTGGCGCGCGCTTCAAGGTCATCAAATCCTGTGGCTACGGCGCGATCGTGCGCGCCGATTCGCTGAGCGGACGGCACAAGACCCAGGACCTGAAGCATCTGGCCGATGCCGACCTGGCACTGCTTGCGATCGACAGTTTGCCGGAGGCATCGAAGGCTGCGCTGAGAAGGCACGAGCGGCACATCCGCGACAAATATCGATTGCGGAAGTTTTTAGACGTGAAGGCTGAGCGCGGGTTGGCACCGGCCGCGGCCTACGCCTTGGCCGGCTCGTCCAACCTCACAGCCGTCGTCCGCGGCGTTGCCTCCGACAAGCTGGATGCGCTGTTTCGCCGCGCTGGCCTCGCCGCGAAGCGTCAGCATGTGCCGCCGCTGCGCTTCCTCATGGCCGGAACCAGCACGGCCAACGAAAGCTAGGCCCGTCAACGTGCGATGGCGGTAGCCACTCCCTTACCCTTCGGTCGGCTCGCACCATTTCAACGAGATTCATGAGTTTACGATCTAGGTGGTTGCCTATGCGCGCAGGGAATGGCAATCTATGTTGCGGTGCAGCAATTTTGGACGGCCAACCGAACTGGCCCGAGACATACCCTGTCGGAGGAGCTGGACGATGCAAGAAATGTCTTTTGAATGTGGACGGGCACTAAGGCCGTTCACCAGCTCGACGATGATGGGGCGCTGACTGCATGGCCTCGATCTTTCGCTTCCGGTCGAGAGATCCGGCGCGCGACACGCAGACCGACACCTCGCGCCTTGATCGGTTGGCAAAGCTGCTGGACCAGATCTCGGCCGAAGTCGAGGCGGAGAAGAGCGGCCTTGAGAACCGCTACAGGACAACGGCTACCAATGCCGCCTTTCTGGTTGAGGCGATGGAGAACGGAACGGTCTCCTCTCGCAGGTCTTCCGAAGTCGGCGAACTGACCAGGTCGATCCTGAATTGCGAGCGGCGCATCGCAGCGCTGTCGCGCCAGATGCAGAAGATGAAGGATCTCCGTCATTCGCTGGATGAAATCTTCGAAGAGAAGCGGCAGAACGGTCCCGACATAAGGACCGATTTTGTGAAGCCCGCCGATTCCGGCACAGGCTGAGCGAACACCCGGGTCGGCGCAATGGTTTTAGGCACAACACGGAGCTTGGGAGCGACAGAGGTCAAGATCAGGTTGTTTCGTCACGGTTCGAACGATCGCTTTGGGGGCGCACAGCACAAGGTGAGTTTGATATGAACGCAGATCTTAAAAGCACGCCCGCCCCGGCAACCCGAGGCACCCCGTTCACGCGCCCGATCCCAGGCAAGCTGCGGCGGCTCCGTTCAGACGGCGCGTTTCTGCTGGTCGTTCTCGGCAGTCTGGTTGCGGGCCTGGTGCCCGCCGGCGCGCAGGATCTCCCAACCGCGCCGTCCTTTGTCGATGATTTCACCAGCCTCAGTCGCGCGCGCTGGTACATTTCCGACGGCTGGACGAACGGCAAGCATCAGAACTGCACCTGGTCCAAAAGCCTGATCGGACTTTCCGACGGCATGCTGACGCTCGGTTTCGAGAAGCGCAAGCTGAAGGATCGCGAATTCGCCTGCGCCGAGATCCAGACCAAGCAGCGCTTCGGCTACGGCACCTACGAGACGCGGATGAAGACCGACACGGGCTCTGGCGTCAACGCGGCATTCTTCAGCTTCGTCGGCGATGCCGACAAGCAGCCGCATGATGAAATCGACTTCGAGGTGCTGACCAAGGACACGTCCAAGGTCCAGGTCAATGCCTACATAGCCGGCAAAGGCAAGAACGAGAAACTGGTCGACGTCGCCGGCGGCACCGACAAGGCCTTCAACGACTACGCCTTCGTCTGGGAAAAGGACCGGCTGCGCTGGTACGTCAACGGCAAGCTTGTCCACGAGATCACCGATCCGGCGAAGCTGCCCACCCATTCGCAAAGGATCTATTTCAGCCTGTGGGGCAGCGATACGATGAAGGGCTGGATGGGGCCGTTCTCGGATCCGGGCCGCAAGCTCACCATGCAGGTGGATCGTGTTGCATTCACCGCACTTGGCCAGCCCTGCCAATTCCCCGAATCGCTGGCATGCAACACAAACTAGAAGCGCATCTGAACCGGCCGGGCCGAAGGTGGTCGGAAAACCGAAGCTCGAACAGGCCCGAAGCCTTGAACAGGGATGAAACCGAATGAATTTGACTGTCTTTGGAATCGGCTATGTCGGTCTTGTACAGGCGGCGGTGCTTGCCGAAGTCGGCCATCAGGTGGTCTGCGTCGACATCGATGCAAAAAAGGTCGAGCGGCTCAACCAGGGTCATGTCCCGATCTTCGAGCCTGGGCTCGAAAACATCGTCAAGGAGAACCATGCCGCCGGCCGCATCAAGTTCACCACCGACGCCGCCGCGGCGATCAAGCATGGCCAGATCCAGATGATCGCCGTCGGCACGCCGCCGGGCGAGGATGGTTCGGCCGACCTCAAATATGTGCTGGCCGTCGCCGAGGCCATCGGTCGTGAGATGGACGAGCCCAAGATCGTCGTCGGCAAGTCGACCGTGCCCGTCGGCACCTGCGAAAGGATAAAGGCCAGGATCGCCGCAACGCTGAAGGCGCGCGGGCGCGAGGATCTGGCTTTCGACGTCGCCTCCAATCCGGAATTCCTCAAGGAAGGGTCCGCTGTGAGCGACTGTATGAAGCCCGACCGCATCATCGTCGGCACCAGCAACGAGGACACCGAGGCGGTGATGCGCGAACTCTACGCGCCGTTCAACCGCAACCACGAAAAGATGATCGTCATGGATGTGCGCAGTGCCGAGTTCACCAAATACGCGGCCAATTGCATGCTGGCGACCAAGATCAGCTTCATGAATGAAATGGCCAACCTGGCCGAGCAACTGGGCGCCGACATCGAGGAAGTCCGCAAGGGCATCGGCAGCGACCCGCGGATCGGCTACCACTTCATCTATCCGGGCCTCGGCTATGGCGGCTCGTGTTTCCCGAAGGATGTGCGTGCCCTGATCAAGACCGCCGAGGCCGTCAAGTTCGACGCCAAGCTGCTGCGTGCCGTCGAGGAGCGCAACAACCAGCAGAAGTCGGTCCTGTTCGAGAAGGTGGACCGCTATTTCAAGGGCAATCTCAAAGGCAAGACATTTGCGCTGTGGGGCTTGGCCTTCAAACCCAATACCGACGACATGCGCGAGGCCCCGGCCCGCACGCTGATGGAAGCGCTCTGGGCCGCCGGTGCCAATGTCCAGGCCTACGATCCCGAGGCGATGCAGGAATGCCAGGCGATCTACGGGCTGCGCGACGACCTGCAACTGTGCGGCACCAAGGAGGCCGCGCTGCGAGGCGCCGATGCGCTCTTGATCGTGACCGAGTGGAAAAGCTTCAGCGCGCCGTCTTTCGATGCGCTGAAGAACGCGCTGACCACGCCCGTTATCTTCGACGGACGCAATCTCTACGACCCCAAGGTCATCGCCCGCCACGGCATCGAATACCACAGCATCGGCAGAATGGCGGCGTGACGCTAGGGCGGTCCAGCAAGGAGCCAGGTCCATGAAAGTTCTGTTTGCGGGCGGCAACGGCTACACGCCGCAGTTCAGCGGTGGCGTTCAGTCGAGCACGCATCATCTGGTCGAGCAGCTGCGCGAGCACGGTCATGACGCCTCGGTTCTGGCGGCGCTGTTCGGTGACGGCATGTTCGGCTTCAAGGCGCGCGCCAAGATGAAGCTGCTTCGCCAGCGAGCGGTCATCGACAGCTATCCCGGCTATCCGGTCGTGCGGGCATGGTTTCCCTGGGAGGCGGCGCGCTTCGCGGTCGAACGGCTCGATCCCGATGTCGCCGTCGTGCAGTGCCACAAATCGGTGCCGATCGGAAAGGCGCTGCAGGCGCTCGGAATACCGCTGGTGGTCTATCTGCGGAACGTCGAATTCCACGAATTGGCCGGCGACCTGCGCGAATTGCATTCGGCGCTTTATATCGCCAATTCCGAATTCACTGCGCGCACCTATAAGGAAAGGTTCGGCATCGACTCGACCGTGATCCCGCCGACCATCAATCCCGGGCTCTACAGCACGCCGACCACCGGTGAATTCGTCACGCTGATCAATCCTTACAACGAAAAAGGGTTCGAACTCGCCGTGCGCATCGCCGGCCAATGCCCCGAAATTCCGTTCCTGTTCGTCGAAAGCTGGAAGCTCGACGACGACCATCGGGCGCAGATCGAACAGATCATCGCCCCGCTGCGCAACGTCAGGCTGGAAAGCCGCACCAGCGACATGAAGACCGTCTATGGCCGCACCAAGATCCTGCTGGCGCCCAGCAAATGGGAAGAGGCCTGGGGGCGGGTGGCATCCGAGGCCCATTGCAGCGGCATTCCAGTCGTCGGGTCCCGTCGCGGCGGCCTGCCGGAGGCGATTGGCGCCGGCGGCGTGGTGCTCGACTATGACGCACCGCTCGACGACTGGGTCGCCGCGGTCAGGCGACTATGGAGCGACAAGGCCGAGTACGATCGGCTGTCGGCGGCGGCGCAGCTGTTTTCGGAGCGGCCGCAAATGAACCCCGACGGCCAGTTCGCGACTTTTCTCGGCGTTCTCGACCGCGCCAGGCAAGGCGCGCTGGAGCGTGCCGCCTGATGCAATTCGTCCAAAACCATCCACGTCGTTCAAAAGCCTGCCTTTGCGCCTGACCCAGGGGTGGGAGCTGCTTTGGGACAACGACACGCACAACACCGGACGCTTGAGGCGCCTCGCACGGCGGCGACGGGCGTCATCCCTCATCCGCGCGAGCAGATCGCCGACCGGCCTCGAAAGATCGTCCATTCGATGAAGATTTGCTTCGTAGTTGATAAGTTCCCCTCTTTGTCGGAGACCTTCGTCCTCGACCAGATAGAAGGGTGCCTCGAGCGCGGCATGCAAGTCGGCGTCGTCTGCAACGAGACGTCCTTCGGCAAGGACAGCAACATCGACGATCGCCGCTGGCAG
Organism: Mesorhizobium sp. M0968; assembly: GCF_040319065.1. Taxonomy (NCBI): domain Bacteria; kingdom Pseudomonadati; phylum Pseudomonadota; class Alphaproteobacteria; order Hyphomicrobiales; family Phyllobacteriaceae; genus Mesorhizobium; species Mesorhizobium sp. M0968. The sequence continues at coordinate 248,865 of NZ_JAMYNL010000006.1, read as the reverse complement.
GGTCTCCCTGGCAAGGTCGTCTGCTGGTGGGGCGGGCTGGGGCGCTTTCGCCCGACGCTCAGGAGATGGTCGGGCAGGTTCTGGGATAAGCTCTCGACCGCTGTCGACATCGCTTTTGCGCGCAAGTTGCAGAACGCCGATGTGATCGTCGCGCATTTCGGCAATAACGGCATGCGCGTCGCCCGCGCCATGAAACGAGGCCGGATTTCCGCTCCGCTGGTGACCATATTCCACGGCCGCGATGTCGGCGAACCGCTGCATGACAACACGCTCACGCGCTACAAGGTTGTCTTCGACAAGGGCGTTCTCCAGCTCCCGGTGAACGCGTTTTTCCGCGATGCCCTGATCGGCGTCGGCGCACCCCCGGCGCAAGTCATGGTTCACCATATGGGCGTGCGGCCCGGTGAGATCGGCTACCATTGGCGTTCCTGGGACCGGGACACGCTGTCCTTCATCTCGGTCTGCCGGCTGACCGAAAAGAAGGGCATCGAATTCGCCCTTCGGGCGCTCGCCAGCCTGCCGCGGCGCGACTGGGTCTATTCGGTGATTGGCGGCGGCGAATTGCTGGAAGAGTTGAAGAAGCTCGCCGCAAATCTCGGCATTGCCGACCGGGTGACTTTCCTCGGGCCGCGTCCGCATGCCGAGGTCAAGCAGCGCCTGCACAATGCCCACGTATTCCTGCTGCCTAGCGTAGCCGCGCGAGACGGCGATCTCGAGGGTATTCCGGTGGCGCTGATGGAAGCTATGGCCGCCGGGCTCATCGTCGTCAGCACCTATCACTCGGGCATCCCCGAACTGATCGAGGATCAGGAGACAGGCTTCCTCGCACCGGAGCGAGACGTTGCGGCGTTGGCCCGCAAGCTTGTCTGGGTGGCAGAGAACCCGGACAAATGCGAGCGCATCGCATGTGCGGCGCGCCGCAAGATCGAGCAGGATTTCAACGCGGACGTACTCAACGAACGTTTTGCGCAGATCGTTGCTCAACTGGCCGAAGCCAGGCAGCCGGCATGAACGCCAACCCGCCCCCCCAGTTCGGTCGCGTCGCCCTGCGCGGCGGCATGGTGACGATCGGCGCGCAAGGCTTCAAGATGGCGATCCAGTTTCTCTCCGTCATCGTGCTTGCGCGTCTGCTCGTGCCCGAGGATTTCGGCCTGGTGGCTTCCGTCGGGCCGATCGTGGCCTTTGTCGGGCTGCTTCAAAACCTTGGCCTGCAGCAGGCCGTGGTCCAGCGCAAGGATATCAGTACCGAGCAGCTCAACCAGGTATTCTGGATCAGTGCGCTGGTGGGGCTGGGCAGTGCCGTGGTGGTTGCATGCCTGGCGCCCGCCATCGCTGCCTTCTATGGCGATCAACGCATGGTCGGGATCACCATCGGCTCTGCCTTGCCGCTGCTGCTTGGCAGCCTCGCCGCGGTGCCGCTGGCGCTGATGAACCGTCACTTGCGCTTTGGCCAACTCGCGCTGAACGACGTGATAACCGCCGCTGCCGGACTTGCGACTACCGCAATCGCCGCCTATGCGGGGCTGGGCTACTGGTCGCTGGTCATTGGCCCGGCGGTTTCGGCTGTTGTCGCGCTGGCCGCGGCATGGCAGGTGGCGCGCTGGACGCCGTCGCGGCCGGACCTGAAGGTCGATACCGACATATTGTCCTTCGGCGCCAATCTGACCGGCTTCAATCTGGCCAACTTCTTCTCGCGCAATCTCGACAACATCCTGATCGGAAAATATTCGGGCGCGATCGAGCTCGGCTATTATGACCGCGCCTACAAGCTCCTGCTGTTTCCGCTGCAGAATATCAACCAGCCGCTGACACGCGTGATGGTGCCGCTGCTGAGTCGCATCCATGAGGACAAGGCGCGGTTTCGCGACATCTATGTGCGAACCAATTGGATGCTGGCGGCCATCACTATGCCCGGCATCGCGGCGCTGACGCTGACGTCGGACCAGGTCGTCGGGCTTCTCTTCGGCGAGCGCTGGACGGCGGTGGCGCCGATCTTCGCCTGGCTGGGCATCGCCAGCCTGATCCAGTCCGTCTCGAGCACCACCGGCTGGATCTTCATCTGCCAGGGCAAGACCAAGACCATGTTCCACTGGGGCATCTACTCGTCGCTGACGACGGTCGCCGCCTTCATCATCGGCCTGCACTGGGGCGCCGTCGGTGTCGCGGCGGCCTACGCGATCAGCGGTTATGTGCTGCGCGTCCCGGTGCTTGCCGTTCTTGTCCACCGGGTCGGCCCGGTGACCGCAGCCGACTTCCTGGTCATGCAGGGACTATTCATCGCGTCGTCGCTGCTTGCCTGGTCCGTGTACCGCGAGTTGCCGGCATCGCTGACCAGCCAGTCAGACCTGCTCGCGGTGGTCCTGGCGGGTGCCCTCAATTATTCGATCGGCCTGGTCCTCATGCTCGCCCTTCGCCAGTCGCGCAGCGCCCTGTTCACCACGCTTTCCAGCGCCATGCGCAACGCCCGCTAGGCCGGCAATCACCGGCCTCAAAAGCTCACCTGCCGACATCGCCGACGCATGCTCCTCAAGCACTGCCTGAAGGCTCGTCCTGCGATAGAGGTCGAGATTGGCGGTAAGTCTGCCGAGCTTCGCGCTCGCTTCCTCGGGCGTCACCGTGTCGATGTCGAGCAGCAGGTCGGCGACGCCGATCCGCTTGGCAAGTTCCTTGGTCTTGAATTCATAGGCAATCGGCAGCACCGGCGTGCCGACGCAGAGCGACATGATCATCATGTGCATGCGCGTTGCGACGACGAAGTCGAAGCCTTTCACCAGTGCCATCAGTTGCTCCGGCGTGTGGAACGAAGCGTCCACGCTGACATGCTTGGCGATCTCCGGATCGAGTTCGGCAACGATAGCCCGCGCCGTCTTGGAATCATCATGGGCGTATTCCGGCACGCCCTGGCAGGTGGAGACGAAGGTGACCTCCTTGGCGTGGTCCCTGACCAGGATGGTCGCGATCGCGCGGATCGAGTCGATGTAGCGGCGCATGCCGCCCTCGCCGTCGCTGACATAGTTCCAGTGACGGACGGAAATGGCGACGCGGCCGGTGACGGTCGCCGACTGGCAGGAGGCCAGAATTTTTCCGATCCTGTCAGTATCGGCCAGGGCAAAGACGGCGTCGGCCACGACGTGGCATTTGCCGGGGTCTTTCACCATGTCCACAATGTGGCCTCGCGAACGTTCGTCGCGCAGCAGGATGAGCGGGCTCCGGTCGAAGATCGGGCTCAACTCCTGGCGATTGTAACTTTTGTTGAACGGGCCGAGCGATTGCGTGAAGAAGACGGGGTCCTTGCCCAGAATCGCGTCGATCCGGAATTGATTAAGTCGCCGTTCCAGATTGTAAGTCTCGACAAGATAGGTTCCGCCTGTCGTGACCACGAGGTCGGCGTCTTTGTAGATATCGAGACCACGGCGATTGCTTGAGCTGAACAAACGCCCGAGAACGCCGCGGGTGCCGAACCGCCGCAGGGCATTGAGGACGAGCCGATTGTAGATCGGCTTGAACAGGTTCTTCAGCCCGCTGCCGTATTTGTAGCGGAACAGAGATTCCGACAGCAGCTTGTGAAATTCGAGATCAGGATACTCTTTCTTCGTGTAGAGCCTCGCCGCCACCTCCGGCTGGCTGTCGAAGACGTAGAACTGGATATCGTCTTGCACGATCGTCTTGAAAACATGGCGGATCGCCAGGAGAATCGCTGCATCCCCGGTATTCAGGCAAACGGTGTTTTCAACCGCGATCTTCATGGAATGACCTCATTTCGTGAGTAGTCCCGTGCTTCCATCGACGGGTGCGAAGGGCGGATTGCAGGCGGGTTGGCCGAAAATGCTGCACGCCAAGGATGGTCCTCGCGTCGTGATTATTGGCGCGCAGCCCGATGGCAGGCCAACGCGCGGTCCATGTGGCCCAAGCAGAGCGAGATTAACCCATCGATTTTGCAGTGCAACAAAAAACGGGGATCTTTGCTACGCTGCAACCAAAAATGTTGCGATGCAGCAAGAGCTGTACTAGCATTGTCGCGGGCGGGCCAACAGCGGTCGAGTTTTCATGCTGCATGTCTTGTACTTGGTACACGACGTCTCCGACCCGGCAGTGCGCCGGCGGATCATAATGCTCAAGGCAGGCGGCGCCCAGGTTACGCTGGCGGGCTTTCGTCGTACGGCAAGCGCAGTTGCTGATGTCGAGGGCTTGCAGCCGATCGATCTCGGCCCGACTCGTGATGGCCGATTCGCCCAACGTCTGGCCGCGATCATGAAGGCAGTTGTCTCGACCGGCTCGAAGCTGGGCTCAATGCCACGGCCCGACCTCATTGTCGCGCGCAATCTGGAAATGCTGGCGCTTGCCCGCCGCGCCAGATCGGCTTTCCAGGCAACGGTGCCGATCGTCTACGAGTGCCTGGATATCCATCGCCTGCTGCTTCGCGACGATCCGCTGGGATGGGCGATGCGCGGCGCAGAACGCTTCCTGGCTAGGGATGTGAAGCTTCTGGTGACCAGCTCTCCGGCCTTCATCGCCAACTATTTCAAGCCGTTCGGGCAGATTGCCGCCCCAGTCGAACTGCTCGAAAACAAGTATTTCGAGCCAGCCGCGGCCTCGCTGGATGACCGCGCGGCGCCGGAGAACCCCGTAGCGCCGCCTTGGCGGATCGGCTGGTTCGGGGCGCTCCGCTGCCGCCGTTCCCTGGAGCTTCTGGCCGAATTTTCGCGCCGCCTCGACGGCCGCTTTGAAATCGTCCTCAGGGGCCGCCCGGCGCTGTCCGAATTTCCCGATTTCCACGGTTTCGTCGAATCGGAACCCTGGCTCTCGTTTGGCGGGCCCTACCGCAATCCCGAGGATATGGCGGCGATCTACCGCGAGGTTCACTTTTCCTGGGCCATCGACTTTTTTGAGCAGGGCCTGAACTCCGAATGGCTGCTGCCCAACCGGCTCTATGAGGGCTGCCGCTTCGGAGCCGTGCCGATTTCGATGGGAGCCACCGAAACCGGCCGGTTCCTCGACCGGCAAGGCATAGGGGTTCTTTTGCCAGAAGCGACGCCCGAGGCGCTCGAAGCCGCCGTCGGCACGATGGAGCAGCATCGGTTCGGGACATTGAGGGCGCGTGTTCTCGCCCGCAATCCGCGCACCTGGAGCTACGACCGCGCCGATTGTCGGGCGCTCGTCGAAAAGCTCCGCGGGCTGACTGCGGCTCCCGGTCCATATGCTGCCGAAGCATTGGCATAGAAGGACTGCCGATGACGCAAACCGAAATTCCATCCTGCACGATCGTGGTTCCGTGCCTGAACGAAGCGGCCCATATCGGCGCGTTGCTTCGAGAGCTCCGCCCTGCGGCCGAGAGGCTGGGCGCCGTGATCATCGTTGCCGATGGCGGCAGCACGGACGGCACCAGGACGATCGTCGCGGACATCGCCGCAAAAGATCAGCGGGTGATCCTGCTGCACAATGAAAAGCGCTTGCAGAGCGCGGCAATCAATCTCGCCGTCGCCAGGTTCGGGGAAGGCGTCGACTATCTCATTCGCATCGACGCGCATGGCGGCTATCCTGCGGATTATTGCGACCGGCTGGTCGAAGAAGCGCAGGCCACCGGTGCGGATTCGGTCGTCGTCTCGATGCTGACCAGTGGCAGCGGCATGGTTCAGAAAGCAGCGGCAGCGGCGCAGAACTCCAGGCTCGGCACCGGCGGCTCCAAGCACCGGCATCTTTCGGCGGGAGAATGGGTCGATCATGGCCACCACGCACTGATACGGATATCGGCCTTCACCGCGGTCGGCGGCTATGACGAAACGTTCAGCCACAATGAGGATGCCGAACTCGACTATCGGCTCCGCCAGGCCGGTTACCGCATCTGGATGACCGGCAAGACGCAAATGGTCTACTACCCGCGTTCCTCGCTGAAGGGCCTCTATTTTCAGTATCTCGGCTATGGCCGTGGCCGGGCGAAGAACGTTCTCAAGCACCGCATGATCCCGAAGATCCGGCAGATGGTGCCGCTTCTAGTGTTCCCCGTGGTTCTTCTCGCCGCCTTTTCCTTCGTCCACTGGCTGGCGGCCGTGCCGCTTTTGCTATGGGCGTCGGTCTGCCTCGGCTACGGCTTTTGGACCGCTCTCAGCCAGCGCAAAGCCGACATTGCCCTTGCCGGCGTCTCGGCAATGGTCATGCATTTCGGCTGGTCGGTCGGTTTCTGGCTGCAACTGCTCGCACCGCGACCGCAGCGCGGGGTAGCGTGATGGACCCGGTCAGGAAAAATCGAAGCATCGATATCTGCGTCTGCACATTTCGCCGGCCGGAGCTTGCCGACACGCTTCGCTCCATAGCGGCCATGGATATGCCCGCGGGATTCGACGTCGGTGTTATCATCGCGGACAACGACGATACGCCGACGGCCGAACAGATGGTGACGACGCTGGCTGCGGAGTTGAAGCTGCCAATGACCTACCGGCACGCCCCGGCCCGCAACATCTCGATAGCGCGCAACGCTTGCCTCGATGCCAGTGCGGCGGATTTCGTCGCCTTTATCGACGATGACGAGACGGCCACCGCTGGCTGGCTTGCCGAACTGGTGGCGACGGCGGAAGCAACAGGTGCTGCGACGGTGCTTGGGCCGGTGCAAGCCCGTTACCTGCCGGATGCGCCCGCCTGGATGCGCAAAGGCGATTTCCACTCGACCTTGCCGGTCTGGGTGAGCGGCGAAATCCGCACCGGCTACACCTGCAACGTCCTGCTCAGGATTGGCGCTGAGAGCCTGCGCGGCCGGCGCTTCAGCCTGGCACGTGGCCAGACCGGCGGCGAAGATACGGAATTCTTCGACCAGATGGTCAAGGCCGGCGGCCGCATCGCCTTTTCGCCGGAGGCTTGGGTCGACGAAGCGGTGCCACCTGCCAGGGCGGCATTCGACTGGCTCGGCCGCCGCCGGTTCCGCGTTGGGCAGACGCATGGTCATCTTCTGGGGCGCAACGCACACGGCCTTGCCCGGCTCAAGCAGGTCGGCATTGCCGCGGCAAAGGCCGCCTACAGTTTCCTGTCGGCAATTCCGGTCGCCATCGACCCCGTACGTCGGAACCGCAGCGTGCTTCGCGGCATTATGCATGTCGGCGTCGTCAGCGGCCTCGTCGGGGTTCGTGAAATCCGCCAATACGGCCTGTCTTCGCCGCAGCAAGGGGGCAAGCGTGCAGCCTGACGTGAGCTTCGTGATTGCCGCCTACAATGCCGAGGCGACCATCGATCGGGCGATTGCCAGCGCCGTCGCCCAGCGCAATATCAGCGTCGAGGTCATCGTCGTCGACGACAAGTCGCGCGACCGGACGCTCGACCTGGCGAGATCCTACCCCGAAGACATCGTACGCGTTGTCGCGCTTGAGCAAAACCGTGGCCCCGGCGGCGCCAGGAATGCCGGCCTTGAGCTTGCCCGCGGCAGGTGGGTCGCGGTCCTAGATTCGGACGACGCGGTCTATCCCGGGCGAATCTGCACCATGATCGAGCGCGCGGAGAAAGCGGGCGCCGAGATCGCGGTCGATAATCTGCAGGTCGTTCGCGAGGATGGCGTTGCCGAAGAGACGATGTTCCCGGCCGACTATCTGGAAGGCCTCGGTTCAATCTCGCTGGCGGATTTCATCGGCGGTAACGTCCTCTTCGAATCGAGGTTCAATCTCGGCTACCTCAAGCCGATCTTCCAGCGCCGGTTCCTGAACGAGAACGGGCTTCGTTACGATGAAAGCCTGATCATTGGCGAAGACTATATCCTCCTGGCCAGTGCTCTGGCTAAAGGCGGCAAATGCGTCGTCGAGCCGACGACGGGCTATATCTACCACATTCGCACCGGTTCCATCTCCCGGGTGCTCGAACTTCATCACGTCGAGGCGATGCGCAGGGCCGATGCCACCTTCGCCGCGACCCATTCCATGGATGCTGCGGCCGAGGCGGCGTTCGCCAGGCGCGCTCGCAGCCTGCGCCGGGCGGCATCATTCCTGTCGCTGGTCCAGCACATCAAGGCGCGGTCCCCGCTCAAGGCGATATGGACGGCGCTCAGCGATCCGGCGGCGGTTCGGCATATGAGCATGCCGATCGCCGTCCGGCTGCGAAGGGTAGCGGCACAGTTTGCCGTGGTGGCGGGGAGGTGAAGGGCTGCAGGTGAATGAAGACAGTTTCGCCGCCTGCGACAGGGTTGAAATCGATCTCCTCAGAAGGAACATGCAATGAAAAAAGTCAGGAAGGCAGTCATACCGGTGGCGGGGCTCGGAACGCGGTTCCTGCCGGCGACCAAGTCCATGCCGAAGGAAATGCTGCCGGTGGTCGACAGGCCTGTCGTGCAATATGCGGTTGACGAGGCGTTCGAGGCCGGCATCGAGCACATCGTCTTCGTCACCGGCCGCAACAAGGCGGTGATCGAGGACTATTTCGACCTGCATCCTGAACTGATCGGAACCCTGGAGCAGAGCGGCAAGAAGGCTCAACTCGAATCGCTTGAAAGCCTGCTTCCCGTCGCCGGCGCGACGAGCTTCATCCGCCAGCAGTCGCCGCAAGGCCTCGGCCATGCCGTCTGGTGCGCGCGCGAAGTCATCGGTGACGAGCCCTTCGCATTGCTTTTGCCGGACATGGTGTCCTTGGGCGGGCGCGGCTGTCTCGCCGAGGTCGCCGATCTTTACGCACGGACTGGCGCAAACGTCATCGCCGTCGAGCGTTGCGATCCGACCGAGACCAGCAAATACGGCATTGTCGGGCGCGGCGCTGATGTCGGCACGGGCTTCGAGGTAACGGCCATGGTCGAAAAGCCGGCTCCTGCCAACGCGCCGTCGAACTTCTACATCAACGGCCGCTACATCCTGCAGCCCGAGATATTCTCGTTGCTTGCCAGCCAGCAACGCGGCGCCGGAAACGAGATCCAGCTGACCGACGCAATGGTGCGTCTCGCACAGACCCAGGCCTTCTTCGCCCAGCCTTTCGACGGCCGCATGTTCGACTGCGGTTCGAAGGAGGGTTTCATCCAGGCCAATATCGCTTTCGCGCTGGCGCGGGAGGACATGAAGGGCCCGATCTTCGAGATGCTGCAGGAATTCGTCCGGTCGCATCAGCGTCGGGAAGAAGCCGCATAATGTCCATTTTTTCGAGGCATTGTGGGTGCGGCTGATGACGCAGGACAGGCCGTTGCGCCGCGCGTAACGCGCACTGTCCGGCGCAAGGTTTGCACCCTATGTCCCGACCTTCGAGGCGGTAGCGCCTGCAAACTAGAATTGGACCGAAGATGAACTATGCCAATTTTCCTGTCGACAAGAGGACGCCATTGCCGGCTTCTAATGCGGCAAACGCCGAAGACTTCATCGACATCGAGCGCCTGCTTGGCATGGCCGCGCGGCAGGCGAAAGTGGTTGCCGCCTGCGCCGTCATCGGTCTCTTTCTCGGCGTGCTCTATTTGCAGACGACGCCTCCTACCTATGTGGCGACGAGCAGCGTGCTGATCGACGAAGGATTGAACAAGGTCGTCGACGACATTTCGGCGGCGTCGGTCAGCATGCAGACCGACTCCGCCGTTCTGAGCCAGATCGAAATACTACAGTCGGCCAGGCTGGCTGGGGTGGTCGTCGACAAGCTGAAGCTCGATCAGAACGACGCTTTCATGAACCCTCCGACGTCGGCCCTGTCGAAGGTTGCTGGCTTTGTGCGCGGTATCGTCCAGTCTGTCCGCCCCAAGCGCGCCGCTAGCACAACCGATGTCACTCAGCTTGATGCTGCGACGCGTGACGCGATCACCGCATCCTCATCGCCCCGTGACTACGCAATCTTCAAACTGCAGACCCAACTCGATGCCGAGCGGATCGGCCGGAGCTTTGTCATCAGCATCTCCTTCCAGGCGACGGATCCGGCGCTTGCGACCGCCATCACCAAGGCCTATGCCGATGCCTATCTAGCCGATCAACTCGATGCCAGCTTCGACGCGACCGAGCGGGCGGCGGTCTGGCTGCAAGGCAGGCTGACCGAGCTTCGTGAGAGCTCCCAGGCGGCTGCACTGGCGGTCGAAAAGTTCAGGGCCGAACACGGATTGGCCGTCAATGACGGCCAGCTGATCAGCGACAAGCAATTGTCCGATCTCAACACCCAGCTGATCGTCGCGCAGGCCGATACAGCACGTGCCGGCGCCCGCTATCAGCAGTACAAGTCGATCGTCGAAAGCGGCTCGGACAACGCGTTCAAGGACGCTGCGATATCGAACGACCAGCCGAGCAGCTCGGTCATCACGACGCTGAAGAACCGCTATCTCACCGTATCCAAGCGACAGCAGGATGTCGAAGCCAATTTCGGCCCGCAACATCCGCAGGCCGTCGCGCTCGCCAAGGAGAAGGCTGACATATCGGCGCAGATTTTCGGCGAGCTGAAGCAACTGACCGAAAGCTACCGCAACGAATACGAGGTCGCTCTGGCGCGCGAAACCGCGCTCCGCGCAAATGTCGCCTTGGCGGCTGGCAAGAGCTCCATCGACAACCAGTCGCAGGTCAAGCTGCGTGAGCTGGACCAAAAGGCGACGGCGCTGTCGACGCTCTACCAGACGTTCCTGAACCGCTATGAGGAGGCCGCCCAGCAGCAATCCTTCCCGGTCGGCAAGATCCGGGTCATCTCGGACGCGACGATGCCGCAGTCGGCCGCAACCCCCCGCACAGCCATCGTGCTGGGGCTTTCGCTGGCGCTTGGCATGATGCTGGGGGCAGGGGTTGGTGGCCTGAATGAATTCAGGGAACGCTTCTTCAGGACCGGCGAGGATGTGCGCGACCGGGTCGGCCTCAAATTCCTCGGCTATCTGCCGGTCATCGGCAAGGCTGGCAAGGATGACCAGCGCAATGGCGGTCAGCCTGACGTCAAAGTCGTTGAATCCAAGACCGCCAAGTCCTCCAAATCCCAGCCCTCCAAAACATTGTCGGCAGCCGAAAAACGTGCGCGGATGCGGGTAACCGTCGATGCCCCGGCATCGATGTTCTCCGAGACGCTGCGCAACGCCAAGATCGCCTTCGATGTCGTCATGGAAGGCCAGGGCAGCCGGGTCATCGGCGTGGTCTCGGTGCTTCCCGGCGAGGGCAAGTCGACGGTGGCGGCCAATCTTGCCGGGCTGCTTGCCGTCAACGGATCGAAAACGCTGCTGATCGACGGCGACCTGCGCAATCCCGGCCTCAGCCGCAGCCTCGGTATGGAGGCCGAGCAGGGCCTGATGGAAGCTGTGGTGAGCGGGCAGACATGGCAGTCGGTCGGCAAGATCGACCGGCAGACCAAGCTGGCAATCATTCCGGCCGTCCTGCGTGGCCAGTTTTCGCATACCAGCGAGCTTCTGTCTTCAGCCGGCATGCGGCGTTTCATCGATAACGCCAAGGAAACCTTCGAATACATCATCGTCGATCTGCCGCCGCTCGGGCCTGTCGTCGACGCCAAGGCCTTCGCTCCGCTTGTCGACGGCTTCGTGCTGGTCACCGAATGGGGACGCACGCCGCGTGCGATGGTGCAATCCATGCTCAGCTCGGAGCCCTACATCGCCAAGAAGATCATTGGCGCGGTGCTGAACAAGGTCGAACTGAAGAAGCTGGCCAAATATGGCGCGATCGGCGGCTCGGAAAAATTCTTCGACAAATATTCGAGCTACTATCTGGAAAAATCGGAAGCGCGCACCAAGGCAGCCGCCTGAGCGACGACATCGCGCTCAGGAAAATATCAACCTGGCGCGGTTGTCGACGATCCTGAGGGCGGTCAGCTGGCCGGTTTGGAAGGCGCCGGTGTCTATGCCAAGCCGGCGTCCCTCGAGCTTCGGAGTGTCGACCGGCGTATGTCCGTGCACGACATAGCGGTCGAGAAGATGCGCAGCGTCGAAGAAGTCCGAACGGATATTCAGCAGGTCGTCCTCGTCCTGCGCGGCGAGGTCGATGCCGGGCCTGATGCCGGCATGGACGAACACGAATTTCGCCGAACAGACCATGACCGGCAGCGCGCGCATGAAGCTAATGTGGTCGGCTGGAATGACTTCCCGAATGCGCTTGTCGACCTCCTCGCTTGACCCATAGAGATCGGCCATGCGCGACGGGTCGACGCCGTAGGAAAACAGCGTTTGCAGGCCGCCTATCGCCAGCCACGACTCTCTCGAAATGATCCCGTCGACGTAGTTCAGCATCACGACTTCGTGGTTGCCGGCAAGGCAGATGCGCTGGAAATCACGGAGCGGTGGCGCCAGCAGATGATCGAGCACACGCGCCGACTGGCGTCCACGATCGACGTAGTCGCCAAGCATGATTATGAGCTTGCGCCCTTCGAAGGGCGCCGAATCGAGCACGATCTTCTGCTCCAGGGCGCGGAGTTCCTTGTAGCAGCCATGCACGTCGCCGATCGCATAGACGACTGCGCCCCGCATATCGATCTCCAGCCGCTGGCGTGCCGCGGCCTGGGGCTTTCTCGATCGCTGGAACAGGGTCACGTATGGCGTCTCGCATGGCTGTGGGTGCGTCTCGATTCCGAAACAACATGACGACACCGCGCGTGGATACCACGTCCGGCGCCGGTCGTTCCATACCGGAGCTTCGGACGCAACTCGGCTTCGGCGCCCATTACAGGCCGATGCCGCGGCGGTTCAGCGCGGCGGTGATCTCGTCGAGGATGGCCGGGTCGTCGATCGTTGCCGGCATGGCCCATTCCTCCTTGTCGGCGATCTTCTGCATGGTGCCGCGCAGGATCTTGCCGGAGCGCGTCTTCGGCAGGCGCTTGATCGTCACCACCGTCTTGAAGGCAGCGACCGGGCCGATCCGTTCGCGCACTAGGGTGACAACCTCGTTTTCGATGATGCCGGCGTCGCGGTCGACGCCGGCATTCAGCACGACGAAGCCGAGTGGAACCTGGCCTTTCATAGCATCGGCAATACCGACGACGGCGCATTCGGCGACGTCGGGATGCGCGGCCAGAATCTCCTCCATGGCGCCGGTCGATAGCCGGTGGCCGGCGACATTGATGATGTCGTCGGTGCGAGCCATGACATAGAGATAGCCGTCCTCGTCCATCATGCCGGCATCCGCGGTTTTGTAGAAGCCGGGGAACTCGTCGAGATAGGCTTGGCGAAACCGCTCGTCGGCATTCCACAGCGTCGGCAGGCAGCCGGGGGGCAACGGCAATCTCACCACGACATTGCCAAGCGTACCACGCTTGACCTCATGCCCGGCATCGTCGAGCACGCGGATGTCATAACCGGGCATCGGCACGCCGGGCGAGCCGTATTTGACCGGCAACAGGCCCAGTCCGGCGGGGTTGATGGTCATCGGCGAGCCGGTCTCGGTCTGCCACCAATGGTCGATCACCGGCAAGGTCAATTTCTGCTCCGCCCATTTGATGGTTTCGGGATCGGCGCGCTCGCCGGCGAGGAACAGCGTCCGGAATTTGGACAGGTCGTATTTCGGGACGAATTCGCCCTTCGGGTCCTGTCCTTTGATGGCGCGAAAGGCGGTTGGCGCGGTGAACAGCGCGACGACGCCATGCTCGGCGATCACACGCCAATAGGTGCCGGCATCGGGCGTGCCGACCGGCTTGCCCTCGAACAGGATCGTTGTGCAGCCATGCAGCAGCGGGCCGTAGACGATATAGGAATGGCCGACCACCCAGCCGACATCGGAAGCCGCCCAGAACACTTCGCCCGGTTTGACGCCGAACTCGTTTTCCATCGACCATTTCAGCGCGACCATATGGCCGCCATTGTCACGCACGATTCCCTTCGGCTGGCCGGTCGTGCCCGACGTGTAGATGATGTAGAGCGGATCGGTGGCAAGCACCGGAACACAGTCGACATTGGCACCCGCGGCCCGCTCCCGCGCCACGGCGTCGGCATAGTCGATATCGTGGTTTTCCCTGAGTTCGCAGCGCAGTTGGTCGCGCTGCAGGATAAGGCAGCTTTCCGGCTTGTGCCGCGACATCTCGATCGCCTTGTCGAGCAGCGGCTTATAGGCAACCACGCGCCCTGGCTCCAGGCCGCAGGAAGCGGAGATGATCAGCTTCGGCTTGGCGTCGTCGATGCGGGTGGCGAGCTCATGCGAGGCAAAGCCGCCGAAGACCACCGAATGCACGGCGCCGATCCGCGCACAGGCAAGCATGGCGAAGGCTGCTTCCGGCACCATCGGCATGTAGATGATGACGCGATCGCCTTTTTGGATGCCACGATTCTTGAGCACCGAGGTCAGCGCGATCACCTCGCGCTTCAACTCGGTATAGGTGAACTTCCTGATTGTGCCGGAAATCGCGCTGTCATGGATCAACGCGATCTGGTCGGCACGGCCGCCCGCCACATGACGATCGACGGCATTGAAGCAGGTGTTGCACGAGGCGCCAATGAACCACCTGCCATAGACGCCGGCATGGGCGTCGAACACCGTCTCAAAGGGCGAGAACCAGTCGATTTCGCCCGCGGCATCGGCCCAGAATTTTTCCGAGTCGCGTTTCCAGTCGTCATAGACCTCGTGGTAGCGTGACGCCATCCAGCTTCCTCCCCAGGAATGTTTGCTGTCCTTGAAATAGCGTATGCTGGTTTGTGTAACCATGTATTTGTGCGTTTCGTTTGCCGTCGTTCTAACTTGGCCGCAAGTGCGGGTCATGGTGGTCTGGGGGCCGGTATCGTTCGAATTTTCGGCATTAGGGGCAGGGCGCGATGAAATTGCGATATGAGCTTGGGTTTGCCGCGGTTGCGACGCTGGCGGTGGTGCTCGCTTCAGCTGCTCAGGCAGGCGACGCGGCGGCTCGGCGCGTCATCGGCTTTTCGCCAGACGGCAACTACTTCGCCTTCGAACAGTACGGCACGCTCGATGCCGGTGCTTCGGATTCGGGCTGGTCGGAGATCGACATCATCGACACGCGGACCGATGAGTTCGTCGGCGGCAAGCCGATCGTCATCGCCGACGAGACGGAGGATTCGACATTGACGCTTGCGCAGGCGAGGGCACAGGCCGCCGAACTGGCGGCGCCCTTGCTGGCCAAATATGCCATCGCGCCGCGCGGCGAGCGGACTGCCTTGGACAGGTTCACCTTTCCCGACGACATGGTCGCCTACAATGACATTGCGCGCCTCGAGCAGGTTTCGCAAAAATGGCTTTCGCCGGCCTATGACGAGCTTGGCACCATCCAGCTCGAGCAGATCCGTGCCGACAGCACGGCGGATTGTTCAGCGAGTTTCGACGCGACGCTGCAAGGCGAAACGACCGGCAAGGCGCTCGGCTTTCGCCTGACGCTGCAGGGTCAGGACGGCAAGCCGATCAAGCTGCTGCATGAGGACAAGGCGGTGCCCGGTTCGAGGAATTGCCCGACTTCCTACAGCCTGTCGGAATCTTACGCATTCACCCCGGATGGAAAACCGGGCGTGCTTGCGGCTCGTGCAGCGCTTCAGCCAGGGATTTGAAGGGCGCGACCGCCGTTTCATCGCCGTGACTGGCCAGGCGCACTGAGGCAACGCGCTGAGACGTAGTCCGCTACCCGAGTTTGTTGTCCCTAAAGCGGGAGGGCAGCGAGCATAAGTCCGACCCCGCCGACGATCAGCAAGGCGGCTGCCAGCACCTTTCCATGGCGCTCGAAACCCGTCGGCGCCCGATCCCAATTGTAACGCATGCTCGAACTCCCCAAACCCGCAGATTCTTTATCTTACGCAGGGTGAGGAGGGCAACTGTCTGGCGATGCGCGGCGTTGCCGGTACCGGTCTTGTCACCGACTATTTCTGGGGCATTCTCCGCCGCTACATGCCCCAGCGCAGCGCGGCCGTATGTACCGGTGCATCCCACCAAACAGCCGCCTCGTCGTCGAGCATGCTCAGCGTGATCGAACAGCCGGCCATATCGAGCGAGGTCACATAGGACCCGACCAGCGACCGGATCACCGTCACGCCGTGCTTCTCGAAGATTTTGCGGGCGCTGTTGTACATCAGATAAAGCTCCATCAACGGTGTGCCGCCAAAGCCGTTGACGAAGAGTAGCGCCTGGCCTCTGGCACCGTCGCCCAGGTCACCCAGGATTGCGGTACAGATCTCCTCGGCGATAGCATCGGCGCTTTTCAATGTGTCGCGCCGCCTCCCAGGCTCGCCGTGGATGCCGACCCCG
The DNA here is from genome assembly GCF_040319065.1 of Mesorhizobium sp. M0968. Classification (NCBI taxonomy): domain Bacteria; kingdom Pseudomonadati; phylum Pseudomonadota; class Alphaproteobacteria; order Hyphomicrobiales; family Phyllobacteriaceae; genus Mesorhizobium; species Mesorhizobium sp. M0968. The sequence goes on along the minus strand of NZ_JAMYNL010000006.1, from coordinate 232,786 downwards.
AACTCCATCTCGCCGTCGCCGATATCGAAGGTCGGCTTGCCCGCCGCCGGCACGGTGCAACTGGTCAGCGCCACGCCCATCGAGCGCGTCGCGCCGTTGACGCGCTCGCCGAGCGCCTTCAACGGCTCCAGTGCCATGCCTTGTTCGGCCGCCGCGCCGACGATTTTCTCGACCACCAGCGTGCCGGCGACGCCGCGCCGGCCGGTGGTGTAGGACGAGTTTTCGACCGCAACGTCGTCATTGGTCACGATTTGCATCACGCCTTCCGACATTTCAGCGGCCATGTCGAAATTCATCACGTCGCCCTCGTAGTTCTTGACGATGAACAGGCAGCCGGCGCCCGTATTGACGACTTCGGCCGCCGCCATCATCTGGTCAGGCGTTGGCGAGGTGAATACCTGGCCGGGGCAGGCCGCATCCAGCATGCCGTGCCCGACGAACCCGCCATGTAGCGGCTCGTGACCCGAGCCACCGCCGGAGATCAGCGCCACCTTGCCCGGTGTGAGCAGCTTGCGGCGGACAAATTTGTGTTCCTCGCCAAGCGCCAGGATATCGGCATGCGCGGCAACGAAGCCGTCGAGGCTCTCGGTCAGCACCGTATCGACCGAATTCAAAAATTTCTTCATGGCCGTCCTCCCGAAATAGCCCAGCGTCAGCTGCCCTTGCCGGCGATGCTGGTGATCTTCTGGATGAAATCGTTGACCGCCCGGTCGAGCGCCGCGTTCTGCTTGTCGTCGCCGAAATCGGGAACGATCAGCGAGACATGGCGTGTCTTGCGCAAGCCTGCGGCCAGCGACATCTTTCCCGGATGCGCCCGATGGTAGGCCTCAAGGAAATGATCGCGTTCGGCCGGGCTGAAATGGCAGACGGAGAAGATAGCCGGCAAATGCTTCGACGGGATCGGCGTCGAATAGGCCGGGCTGGAAATCTGCGTGACGAAGCTGCGATGCTTGCCCAGCGCATCAGCGAGGCGCTGGCGCATGCCGGACGGGCGCTGGTCGATCACCTGCGACAGGATCGTCTTGTAGGCGCGGATCGCCTCTTCGGGGCCGGATTGCGACGCCTTGTCTGCCATACCGGGGCCTAGATCGAAACGTCCGCGATGGCCGCCTTGGCCATCGCGAGTTGGGCGGGAGCGACGGAGAGGTCACGCAGGCCGGTTTCGAGCAGCGCCGGGATCGAGGCGGGGTCGCCGCCGGCATCGCCACACAGGCTGACCGGGATATTATGCTCGCGGCCGAAGGCGGCAACCGAGGCGATCAGCCGGAGCACGGCCGGATGCCTGACGGAATTCAAATGTGCGACCGACGCATTGTCGCGCGCGGCGGCCATCACGTATTGGGTCAAATCATTCGAACCGATCGAGAAGAAAGCGGCCTTGGCGAATGCCTCCGGTGCGATGGCCACCGACGGCACCTCGACCATGATGCCAAGCGGCGGCATTTTGTGCGCGATGCCGCGCGCCAAAAGGTCAGCCTGCTCCTCAGCGAACAGCGCGGTGGCGTGTTCATACTCTTCCGGAACGGCGATCATCGGGAACATCACCTTCAGATTGCCGTGCATGGCGGCACGTAGCAAGGCGCGGATCTGCACACCAAAGACCTCCGGACGCATCAGCGACAGCCTGATCCCGCGCAGGCCAAGGAATGGATTACCTTCCTCGACGGTCAGGCCCGGCACAGGTTTATCGCCGCCCGCATCGACAGTACGGATCGTCACCGGCCTGTCGCCTGCCCATTCCAGCACTCTACGGTAGGCGCGATATTGCGTCTCCTCGTCCGGCAGCGTCTTGCCGAACAGGAATTCGGTCCGCATCAGCCCGACACCGTCGCACGCCGCAGCATCGATGCGGTCGACATCGGACGGATCGGCAATATTCACCTGCACGTGGACCGCTATGCCGGTCTTCGTTGCTGCCGGCCTTGTCAAATAGGCTGCCGCTTTGTCGCGATGCGCCGCGAAAGACGACGACGATCGCCGGAATGCGTCGATCTCCACTTTCGAAGGCGCCAACACGATGCCGCCATGTTCGGCATCGAGCAGTGCGATTCCGGCAAGGTGAGCCGGCGAAGCACCGGGCCCGGCTACCCCACGCGCTACGAGCCCCAACCCCACCACCATTGGCACGCCGCGTGAGCGTGCCAGCATTGCGACATGACTTGCGGCACTTCCGGCCGTAAGTGCTATGCCGCCGCCGGCACTCCAGTCGGTTTCGAGGAAGCGCGTCGGTGCGATATCCTCGCCGTAGAAGATCGCACCTGCCGGCGCGGCAATGTCGCCGCCCCCGGCAAGCGCGCGTAGCACCTGGTCGCGTATGTCGCGCATGTCGGCCGCGCGCGCCCGGAAATAGTCCTGCTCGGATGTTTCATAGCCGGCTATCTCGGCGTCGAGCGCTTTTCGCCAAGCCACATCAGCAGCCATGCCCTCGGCAATTCGCTCAAAGGCCGGGCCGGTCAGCGCGTCGTCCTCCAGCATGGCGAGCTGGAATTCGAGGATACCGGCCGCCTCGCTGTCGCTGGTTTCCATCAATGTCGCGAGCCGGCCTGCGGCAATGGAGATGGCGGCCTCAAGCGCCGCCTTCTCGTCCGCGGCAGTCGCCTTGCGGACATAACGCACAGCAGCCTGGTCCAGATTGAACAGCGGCCCCTCGGCATAGCCGGCCGATGCCGAAATGCCCTGCAGCCTAAGCGGTTCGGGCATGGTCCTTGCCTTCGTCGAAATCGCGCCGCACCAGCTCGACCAGTGCGCCGACCGCCTCGCCGGCGCCGTCCCCTTTGGCTCTGATATGCAGGACAGTGCCTTTCGGCGCTTTCGCCGCCATCACCTTGACGATGCTCTTGGCGTCGAACCATGGCCCGTTGGCGGCGAGCGCAATCTCGACGTCGGCCGAAAACGTCTTGGCAAGCTTGGTGAACTTCACCGAAGGACGCGCATGCAGTCCCACCTCATGGGTGATCAGGACGCTGGCTTCGGCTGCTGCGGACATGCTTGTCAAAATTCCCGTTCGTTCACGACGGCGACAATTCGTGCGCCGTCGCCACCACTTCCCTGAGCGAGGCGCCGCCGGAAGCCTCGGTCGCCGCCATCACCGCGCCTTCGACGATCGGCGCATTGCAGACAATGATCTTCTGGGCGCGTGGTTCGCCGATCATCTCGACCGCCATCTCGCTATTGGTCTCGGCACCGCCGAGATCGACGAGGATCGCGACCCCCGCCTCCGACCAGGCCTTGTCGATGGCGTCCATGATCGCCTCGACATTGGTTCCCAGCCCGCCATGGCCGTTTCCCCCGCACCATGCAAGCGGCACTTCGTTGCCGACCATCTGCCGCACCATGTCGGCGGTGCCTTCGGCGACCAGCGGCGAATGCGATACGATGACGATGCCGACATTGCTCATGCGCGCCTCTCGATTGCCTCGGCTACGGCCCGCACCAGAAGCGCAGTCGAGCGTGCGCCGGCATCCATATGACCGATCGAACGGTCGCCAAGGAACGAGGCGCGCCCACGCAGCGCCTTCATCGGCACGGTCGCGTCGGCCGCGTTGTCGGCGATCTCGACGATGTCCGCTGCCGTCTTTCCCTGCAGCAGGGCCTCATGCACCGGCTGCAGCACATCTAACATGGTTTTTTGCCCGGCCTGCGACTTGCCTCTGGCGGCAACCGCTTCGATCGCCTTGCCGAAGGCCGCCGCCAGGTCGGCGCGACCCGGCGCGGCGGAAATCTCCTTGCCGAGCGCCATGAACAGCGTGCCGAACAACGGACCGGAGGCTCCGCCGACGGTCATCACCAGTTTGGTGCCGATCGCCTTCAGCGCCTCGGGCAACGGCTTTGTCGCAAACGCGCCGGCCTCGGCCCGCACTGCCTCGAAGCCGCGTCTCATGTTGAGCCCATGGTCGCCGTCGCCGATGGCCTGGTCGAGACTGGTCAGCTCGTCGGCATGTGCGGCGATCGTGTTTGCCGCCGCCTCGATCAGCCTGGAAATATCCGCTGCCGCCATATCACCCATGCTCCTGGCCCCTGCGCTGCCGGCAGTACGAGAAAATTGCATATCCGGCAATTGAAGCATTCTTTTCCCCAGTCAAGCGGGTTCGAGCAACGCAGCGAGGGCAGTGAAGACCTCGGCGACGGCAAAGGCGCCGGGGTCGACCACGCCGTCGAGCTGGCTGCCAATATAAGCGGACCGCCCGGCCTTGGCCTTGCGCATGGCAGCGGTGGCCTCGGCGCCGCGTTGCGCCGCGACCGCCGCATCTTCCAGACTCCCCCTATCCAGCGCCCTCAAGGCGGGTTCCAGGGCATCGATCATCGTGCGATCGCCGACCCTCGCTCCACCATAGAAGGACATCCGATCGAGGCCGGCGAGAAGCGCCTTGGGAAGCGTTTCGCCAGACTCCAGCGCCTGCGCGGCGGCGGTGAAGAAGATCGACAACAGCACGCCGCTAGAGCCGCCCATGCTGGCGCTCAGGATGTCGCCGACGACGGCGAGCGTTGCGGCAGGGTCAGCGAGCGGCAGTGTTGCAATGCGGCCAAGCACACTGCGCGCACCGGCCGCCACTGTCGATCCGGTGTCACCGTCTCCCGCCTTGGCATCCAGTCCGTTCAACGAGCCTTCAAGCGAGATCAGCCGTTCGCAGACCGCGACAACCAACCGGTCGGTGCGTGCGTCCTGGCTGGCTTTCGACGCGTTGTTCGGGCCGGCGGCTTTGGCCATCGGCACGACGCTGGCTTGGCGAACGGCTCTTGCCGGCAGCCAGGCGTGGGGGCCTACCGGCGCCCGCAACGCCGCTTCGCGCGACGCATCGAGCCGGATCAGCGACAGGGAAAAGCCGTTCATGTTGAGCGCGGTCATAAGCTGCCCGGGCCCGATTGTCAGCGTCACCTTTTGCGCCAGCGGTGAAGCCAGTACCGCATTGGCGACAAGCAACATTTCCAGCGGTGGCACCGAACCGAGATTATTGATCAGCAAGGCGTAGTGGCTGACCGGATCAAGCCGCGCGGCAAGGCGCTCCGACATGATCGCAACCAGCCTTTCGGCACTTTGCACCGCAATCCGCTCAACGCCCGGTTCGCCATGGATGCCGAGGCCGAGTTCGGCATCGTCCGCCCCGAATCTTTCTTCATGGCTCTGGCCGGGGATCGAGCAGGATGACAGCGATATGCCGAGCGAAACGATATCCGCCGCCACTGCCCGCGCCGCCCCGGCAATCGCCGCCAGGTCAATGCCGGCTTCCGACTGGTGGCCGGCGATCTTGTGCACGAACAAGGTGCCGGCCAGGCCACGCGGCTGGGCAATGTCCGGCAGGGCGATATCGTCGGCGACAATCACCATCTCGACCCGGAAGCCTTCGGCGCGCGCCTTCTCGGCTGCCAGGCCGAAGTTGAGGCGATCGCCGGTATAGTTCTTGACGATCAGCAGACACCCGGCGGGACCGGTCACCGCGCGGATGGCGGCCAATACCGCTTCCACGCTCGGCGAAGCAAAGATCTCGCCCGAAACCGCCGCCGTCAGCATGCCAATGCCAACAAAGCCGGCATGGGCAGGTTCGTGCCCGGCCCCGCCGCCGGAAATGACCGCAACCTTGGTCTTATCCCAGTCCGCGCGGAGAATGACCTTGATCTCGGGATAGCCGTCGAGGCGAGCGAGATCGCCGGCGCCGGTAGTATCGAGGAAGCCGTCCAGGGCCTCAGTTACGATCGTATCCCTGCGATTGAAAAAATGCTTCATCGAATTGGTCCAGTCCGGTGCCCGAAATTGCCGGTTGAAAGGTGCCAGGAAAACACTCGCGCAGCGCTCACATCAGCCGTCGCCCATCGGGGCCGAAATACAGCGGCGAGCGATAGCGGATCATGATCTTGTCGCCCTGAGCCAGGTCGGTGTCGGGGTCGGTTAGCGTCACCAGCTTCCTGGTCCCCACCGTCACATGCAGATGGTTCTGGTCGCCGAGATGCTCGACCCAATCGACGACGCCGTCGGCATGGCCGTTCGCCGCCTTCTCGATCGAAAGATGTTCGGTGCGAGCACCGATCGTCTTTGTTCCCGCCGGCGCGCCGCCATCCGGCAGCAGTCCGACCGGCAACAAATTGATTGCCGGTTGGCCGAGCCGTGCGGCGACGTGTAGGTTTGCCGGCTCAGAATAGATCGCGCGCGGGGAACCGATCTGCACCAGCACGCCGTCGGCGAGAATGCCGATGCGGTCGGCCATGGTCATCGCTTCGATCTGGTCGTGCGTGACGTAGAGCATTGTGGCGCCGAGTTCCGCCTGGATGCGCTTCAGCTCTAGCCTGAGATCGGCGCGCAGCTTGGCGTCGAGCGACGACAGCGGCTCGTCCATCAGGTAGATCGACGGCTTGCGCACCAAGGCGCGGCCGATGGCGACGCGCTGCATCTCGCCGCCAGAGAGTTTGGTCGAGCGATTATTCAGCTTGTGGTGGATGCGCACCATCTTGGCCACGTCCTCGACGCGGCGGCGGATCTGATCCTCCGGCATTTTCCGTGCTGGCGAGCGCAGCGGAAAGGCGAGGTTGTCGTAAACCGACAGATGCGGATAGAGCGAATATTGCTGGAATACGAAAGCGGTGTCGCGCTCGGCCGGCGACAGCGTCGTCGTGTCGTGGCCGGCAATATGGATCGAGCCCGCTTCCGGACGCTCCAACCCGGCGATCAGCCTGAGCGTCGTCGTCTTGCCGGCGCCGGTCGGCCCGAGCAGCACGACGAATTCCCCGTCGGCGATATGCAGGTCGAGATTGTCGACGGCGACATGCTCGCCAAAAGCCTTGGTCACGCTTTTGATGTGAACGTCAGCCATGATGTGCTCTCCCCTGGGAGGCCGAGTCATGGATTTCGGTGCGCACCGCACGCCCGGATCCTTTTGCGAACAGCGACAGCCGCGCGCTGCTCAGCGCCAGGCCCACATGATCGCCCGGATTGAGCCGGATTTCGGCCGGCACCCTGGCCTTGATGATGCCGTCCGCTGTCTCCACCGCGACGATCTGAGTGGTGCCGAGATATTCCGTGCCGTAAATAGCACCGCGCAGCTTCGAAGCGTCATCGAAGCGGATGTGCTCCGGTCGGATGCCAAGCGCCATCTCGGCCGGCGCGACGTCCTCGCGGATCTCCGGCACGGCCACCTTCGCGCCTTGCACAACAATTTCCCTGGCGCCCTTTGAAAGCCCGCCGCCGAAGCCGAGGAAATTCATCGGCGGCGAGCCGATGAAGTCGGCGACGAACATCGTCGCCGGCCGGTCGTAGATCTCGCGCGGCGTGCCGAACTGCTCGATGACGCCGTGGTTCATCACCGCGATCTTGTCGGCCATCGACATCGCTTCCATCTGGTCATGCGTGACATAGACGGTGGTGGCGTGAATGCGGTTGTGCAGTTCTCGCAATTCATGGACCATCAGGTCGCGGAATTCGGTGTCGAGCGTGCCGAGCGGCTCATCCATCAGGAAGCATTTTGGCCGCCGTACGATGGCGCGGCCGAGCGCCACGCGCTGGCGATCGCCGCCGGCAAGCCCGGAGACCGATTTGTTGAGCAGATGGTCGATCCGCAAAAGCTTCGCCGTCTCCTCCACTCGGCTCCGGATTTCAGCGCCTGGCACGCCTTGCGCCAGCAGTGGAAAGCCGATGTTCTTCCGCACATTCATGTGCGGATAGAGCGCGAACAGCTGGAAGACGAAGGCGATGTCGCGCTCGCGGGCACGCCGCATGGTGACGTCCTCGCCGCCAAGCAGGATCTTGCCGCCGGTTGGCAGTTCGAGCCCGGCGATCATGCGCAACGTCGTCGTCTTGCCGCAGCCGGACGGCCCCAGCATGACGAAGAATTCGCCGTCCTCGACGACGAAGTTGGAATCCTGCACGGCGACGAAATCGCCGAATGCCTTCCTCAGATGTTCGACCCTGATCTCGGCCATCGTCTACTCCGGAAATTTCGAGACGATGATGAACATCGCCGTGCCCGCAAGCATGGTGATGAAGGAATAGGTGTAGAGCACCAGTGCGAAGGGCTGGAACAGCATCAGGAAGCCGATGGCGATGATCGCGGTGGCGACGTTTTCCATCAGCCCGCGCCTGGCCCAGACGGGCCAGCGCGATTTGCGTTTTGCGGTCATGCTCATTTACGCACCGCGCCAAAGGTGATGCCGCGCAGCAATTGCTTGCGAAGCAGGATGGTGAAGACCAGGATCGGCACCAGAAAGATCGTCGTGCCGGCCGCGACCGCCGGCCAGTCCTGACCGCCTTCGCCGATGATGGTCGGAATGAAGGGCGGCGCGGTCTGCGCCGTGCCCGAGGTCAGCAGCGCAGCGAAGGCATATTCGTTCCAGGCAAAGATCAGGCAGAAGATGGCGGTTGCGGCAATACCGGTGGTCGCCTGCGGCAGCACCGTGCGCCAGAACGCCTGCAGCCTGGTGTAGCCGTCGATCATCGCCGCTTCTTCATATTCGCGCGGGATCTCGTCGATGAAGCCTTTCAGCAGCCACACCGCCAAGGACACGTTGACCGCCGTATAAAGCAGGATCATGCCGAGAGCCGTGTCCGACAGGCCAAGCTCCCGGTACATCAGGTAGATCGGGATGGCGACCGCGATCGGCGGCATCATCCGCGTCGACAGGATGAAGAACAGAAGGTCGTCGGCGAGCGGCACCTTGAAGCGCGAAAAACCATAGGCCGACAGCGTGCCGAGGAAAACCGCGCAAAACGTCGAGCCGAACGCGATAATCAGCGAATTGACGAAGCGCGGCATGAAGTTGGACGGGCCGGCGATCACCATATTGCGCTTGCGCACCGTCTCGTCGCACAGGCCCGTCGCCGGTCCCAGCGAGTTGATGTATTCCGGTGTTTGCCGAGTCCGGGTCGAGAACAAATTGCAGTAGCCCTCGAGGCTGGGCTGGAACAGGATCTTCGGCGGATAGGCGATCGAATCCGGCGGCGTCTTGAAGCTGGTGGCGAAGATCCACAGCAGCGGCACGATCGAGATCAGCGCGTAGGCGACGATGATGGCGCCGGCGACGCGCTTCGACGTGGCCGACGGCGCGACAACGGAATGGGCTGACGTCAGGCTCATCTCTGCTTCACCTTGTTGAGCGCCTTGACGTAGATGTTTGCGAGGCCAAACACTGCGACGAACAGGATGATGGCGAAAGCCGAGGAATAGCCCGTCCGCCAGCTTTCGAAGGCCTGCCGCTTCAGCGTGATCGAGGCCACTTCGGTGGTCGATCCCGGCCCGCCGCCGGTGAGCAAATTGACCATGTCGAACATCTTGAAGTTCTCGATGCCGCGAAACAGCACCGCCAGCATGATGAAGGGCAGCGCCATCGGCAGCGTGATCGACCAGAACTGCCGCCAGTTGGAGGCGCGGTCGACCTCGGCCGCTTCGTAGATGTATTCGGGGATCGAGCGCAGGCCGGCGAGGCAGATCAGCATTACGTAAGGCGTCCACATCCAGGTGTCGACGATGATGATCGACCATGGCGCCAGTGACACGTTGGAGAGCATGCTGATCTCGGTTGCCGGAATGCCGGTGACGAACGAAACGGCGTAGGCGAACAGCCCGATCTGCGGCTCGTAGAGAAAGCGCCAGAAATTGCCGACCACCGCCGGCGATAGCATCATCGGCACCAGGATGATGGTCGTCCAGAAGGCGTGGCCGCGGAACTTGCGGTCGATCAGCCAGGCCAGAGTGAAGCCGATCAGCGTCTGCAGCAGGATGGTCCAGAACACGAAATGCGCCGTCGTCTGCATGGCGATCCAGATGTCCTGGTCGGCGAGGATGCGCTTGTAGTTGGCCAGCCCGAGGTTCTTCACAACCTCGTTGGGCCGATTGGCGCGAAAATTGGTGAAGGACAGATAGATTGCCCAGAACAGCGGAAAGATGTTGATAGCTAACAGCAACAGGATCGTCGGCGAGATGAACAGCCAGGCGAGGCCCTTGTCGCTGATGCCCCGGACCTTGCGGGCCAACGGCTCGGGCGTAGCCCGGGCAACGCTGTCCGCCGTCCGATTGAGCATGGTCAGTCCTGCTTCGGTCACTTGGCTCGTCTCGACAATGGAATTTATCTGAACTGTGTCCCGTGCCAAGTGGCACGGGACGGTTCGGTCATGGGCTCGGGAGGAGCCGTTTACATCTTGCCATCGTCCTGGAAGACCTCGGTCCAGTCCTTGACGAGGCCGTCGAGCGCATCCTTGGCCGAGCCTTGCCCGGCAACGACATAGTCGTGGAAGCGCTTCTGCGATGCCTGCAACAGCGGGGCATAGCTCGGCTCGGCCCAGAAGTCCTTCACGATGGCCATCGAGTCGAGGAAGGTCTGCGCATAGGGCTGGCTGGCCGGGAAGGCGGGGTCCTTGACGACCGCGTTGAGGCAGGAATAGCCGCCGAGCGACCACCATTTGGACTGCACGTCCTTGTTGGCGAACCATTTGATGTATTTGAGCGCGGCTTCCTGCTTGTCGGAATAGGAGACCACCGAGATGCCCTGGCCGCCGAGCTGGGCGAACTGGTCCCCGTCCGGACCTTTGGGATTGACGAAATAGCCGATCTTGTCGCCGCCGACATTCTCGTCCTTCTGCAGGCCTGGCCAGGTGAAGGCGAAGTTCATGTGCATCGCCACCTGGCCGGATTTGAAGGCATCAACGCCTTCGCCCATGTAGCTGTTCGAGGCGCCGGGAGGGGTGCAGCAATCGTAGAGGGCTTTGTAGAACTCCAGGCCCTTCACCGATTTATCGGAGTTGACGAAGCCTTCCATCTCGTAGGGTTTTTTCGGGTTTTCGTACTGGAAGCCAAAGCTGTAGAGCACGTCCATGGCGCCCATGGTGATGCCTTCCGAGCCGCGCTCGGTGTAGATCGACGCGCCATAGACGGTCTTGCCGTCGATGTCGCGCTTCTGGAAGAATTCGGCGATCTGCTTCAATTGGTCGAAGGTCGTCGGCGGGCCGAGATCCCAGCCGTACTTTTCCTTGAATTCCTTCCGCAGCTCCGGCTTGGAGAACCAGTCCTTGCGGTAAGTCCAACCGACGACGTCACCCATGGCCGGCAGCGCCCAGTAATTCGGCGAGTTCTTCGGCCATTCCGAATAGCCGACGACGGTCGCCGGCACGAAATCATCCATGCTAATCTTCTCCTTGTCGAAGAAGTCGTTCAGCTTGACGTAATGGCCGTTCTCGGCGGCACCGCCGATCCACTGGCTGTCGCCGATGATGAGGTCGCACAGCTTGCCGTGCGAATTCAGCTCGTTGAGAAAGCGATCGGCATAGTTGGTCCACGGCACGAATTCGAATTTCATGCCGATGCCGGTTTCCTTGGTGAAGTCCTTGGACAATTCCACAAGCGCGTTGGCCGGGTCCCAGGCTGCCCAGCAAAGCGTCAGATCTTCTGCCCGCGCGACATTCGAAACGGCTGTCGACGCAAAGAGTGTCGATGCCAGTCCCAACGCCAATTTCAAGGTCGATTTCATGCCTTCCTCCCATTTGCGAAACACGTCCGGATGACGGTTTCAAGAGCCCGCTAAACCCCTCCTCCGGGGCCCAAACACAACGACGCGGCGGCGCACCGGATGTTTAGTAATTTGTTGAGTGATGCAATTTTTACTAAACAAAGCAAGCGAATTCGTTGCTGCACCGCAGCATGCTGGACAGGAAAGCAACGTGAGAAGTTGCGGCGACCTGTCTAGGTCACCGTCTTGTTGCTGACAGCCACCGGACGGATCACTGGGGCCGGCGGCAGCAGCGCGCGGATATCGGCGAAGGGGAAGACTGGCTCGAAGCGGAAGGCCTCGGCAAACGATCCGGCCGGGCCGTTGCACTGGCCGGCGCGAAAGGCGTTCTGCGTGCGCGCCGCGTCGACGAAACGCTCGGGATCCTGCGACTGGTGCGCCCTGATCGCCTCCGCCTTGAGATCGAAATGCCTGGAGGTGTCGACGTAGTGCGTTGGCGAAAACCCGGTGCCGCCGAACGTGTCGGCATGTAGCACCGGCACCGAGAATGACGCTGCGATGCGCACGCCATCCGACAGCGCGCGGTGGTCGCCATGATAGTCGTTCGGCGCATGCGTTATCACCAGATCCGGCCCTATCTCGCCGATCAGTGCTTTGAGCGCCCCGATCAGCGCGGCATCCGCGACCAGCCCGCCATCGGGAAAGTCAAGGAAGCGCGGCGTCACGCCAAGCAGGCCGGCCGCCGCCATCGCCTCCTTGCGGCGCGTGCGGGCCAGCGCTGACGGATCGCCGTAGCCGCCCCTGGTGCCATCCGTGGCTATGGCAAAAAAGAGTTCTGCGCCTTGCGCGGCATAGGCCGCCATCGTACCGAACATGAAGATCTCGATGTCGTCCGAATGCGCGCCAAGCGCCAATATCTTCACTCTCATCTCTCCCGGAAATGGAAAAACGTGCCCAACGGAATTCTGCTCGCACTCATCGCCTATGCAAGCTATTCGTGCAGCGACGCCGTTGTCAAAAGCCTGGGCGGGCAGTTCAACGTCTTCGAGATCGGCTTCTTCTCGACATTGTTTGCCGGCTGCTTTCTGCTCTTTGCCAGGCCGGCAGGCGAGCGCTGGCTCGATTTCTGGCGCACCAACCGGCCCTGGGCGGTACAGGCCCGGGCCTGGGCCGGCATCGCCTCGGGCGTGCTCAGCGTCTATGCCTTCACCACCATCCCGCTGGCGGAAGTCTATGCGCTCATCTTTCTGGCGCCGCTGTTCGTCACCATCCTAGCCACGCTGGTCCTCAAGGAGAAGGTCGGCCCGTGGCGGTGGCTGGCGGTGGTCGCCGGCTTTGCCGGGGTCATGCTGGTCGTCAGGCCGGGGTTTCGCGAATTGCATCTTGGTCATCTGGCGGCGTTCATCATCGCCTTCCTGGCCGCCACCAATGTGATCCTGATGCGTTCGCTCGCCGCGCAGGAAAAGCGCACGACGATGCTCGGCGTGCTGATCGGCTACGGCCTGCTCTTCAACGGCGCCGGTGCGGCGGCTACCTCGTTCTCGTTGCCGGATGGCAGGCAATGGGCCTGGCTGGTACTGGCCGGCGCCTTCACCGCCGGCGGCCAGCTGTTGCATCTGCTGGCGGTCAAATACGCACCGGCCAACCGCATCGCGCCGACGCATTACTCGCAGATCGTCTGGGCGGTGGTTCTGGGTGCGCTGTTCTTCAGGGAATATCCGGATTTTCTGTCGCTGGTCGGCTTGGCCGTGGTCGGCGGTTCCGGCCTGCTGACCATGGTGCGCGAGGAGGTGCGGCTCGGCACGGTGCGCTGGAACCCGTTTTCGCGGACCAGGCTTTGAGTCGGCGCCGAGGTTGCGCCGCGACCGCCACCGCTGATATGCGGTTGCTGCCAACTGGCTGCACAGCATAGCACAATGACGACAAAACCCTTGCCGGACCTGCCGGTCTCCGTTGTCTTGCCGGCGCTCAATGAAACGCTGAGCCATGGTAACAGCGCCGTGCTGGTGGCGCCGCCCGGTGCCGGCAAGACGACGCTGGTTCCACTGGCGCTGCTCGACGCTGAATGGCTCGGCGCCGGAAAGATCATCCTGCTCGAGCCGCGCCGCCTCGCCGCCCGCGCTGCCGCCCGCCGCATGGCCGAATTGCTCGGCCAAGAGCCCGGCGAAACCGTCGGCTATGCCATGCGCATGGAAAACCGCAGTTCCGCAAAAACCAGGGTTCTCGTCGTCACCGAAGGCGTGCTGTCCCGCATGATCCTCGACGACCCGGAACTGCCTGGTGTCGCGGCGGTGCTATTCGACGAGTTCCACGAACGCTCGCTCGACGGCGATTTCGGGCTGGCGCTGGCGCTCGACGTGCAGGGTGCGCTGAGGCCCGAACTCAGATTGCTGGTGATGTCGGCAACGCTCGACGGCGCGCGTGTCGCAAAATTGCTGTCCGGCGCGCCGGTGATCGAGAGCGCAGGCCGCGCCTTCCCGGTCGACATCCGCTATGACGAGCGGCCGGCCGGCGTCACCATCGAGGACGCCATGGCCAAGGCGATCCGCTCGGCGCTTGCCGGGGAGGAGGGCAGCGTGCTCGCTTTCCTGCCCGGCCAGCGCGAGATCGAGCGCACCGCCGAGCGGCTGGCGGGCAAGGTCGGCGCCGATACCGACATCGTGCCGCTCTATGGTATGCTCGACAACAAGGCGCAGGACGCGGCGATCAAGCCGGCGCCGCTCGGCCGCCGCAAGGTCGTGCTGGCGACGTCGATCGCCGAAACCTCCATCACCATCGACGGCGTGCGCGTCGTCATCGATTCCGGCCTGTCGCGGCTGCCGCGCTATGAACCGGCGAGCGGCCTGACGCGGCTGGAGACGGTACGTGCTTCCCGCGCTTCCGCCGACCAGCGCGCCGGCCGTGCCGGGCGCACGCAGCCGGGCGTCGCCATCCGGTTGTGGCGGGCCGAGCAGACGGCGGCCCTGCCGGCCTTCACGCCGCCGGAAATCCTCGAGGCCGATCTTTCCGGCCTGTTGCTCGATAGCGCAGCGTTCGGCGTCGCCGATCCGACCAGTCTATCCTTCCTCGACCCCCCGCCGGCTCCGGCGCTCACCGAGGCGAGGGTACTGCTACGTGCGCTCGATGCTGTCGATGCGGCAGGACGCCTGACGGATGCCGGTGCCGCGATGCGTAGGCTGGCGCTACCGGTGCGGCTTGCCCATATGGTCGCCGAGGCGGCAAGGACCGGAGAGGCGCTCGAGGCGGCGATGCTCGCCGTATTATTGACCGAGCGTGGCCTTGGCGGCGATGGTGCCGATCTCGAACGGCGGCTGCTGCGCTTTCGCGCCGAAAGATCGCCGCGCGCCACCGCCGCCCGGCAGCTGGCTGAGAGGCTGGCAAAGCAGGCTTCACCCTTCCCCTCTAGGGGAGGGTCGGCGAGCGAGCCGAGCGCAGCGAGACGAGCGAGACGGGGCGGGGTCGTCGATGGCGTGCCCGAAGCGGCCCCACCCCTATCCGCTACGCGGATCGACGCGCCGGGGCGAGCCACGGGTCTCGCCCGTCCTTCCGACCCCCTCAAGGGGGAGGGCAGCACAGCCGGCGCTCTCCTCATCCATGCCTGGCCGGATCGGGTCGCCAAAGCGCGCGGCGAGCGTGGCCGCTTCGTGCTTGCCAACGGCTCGGGCGCCATGCTCGACGCCTCCGATCCGCTGGCCGGCGAGACCTGGCTCGTCGTCGCCGACCTGCAGGGCAAGGCGCAGAACGCCCGCATCACCGCAGCGGCAGCCATCGATGAGGCCGACATCCGCACTGCGCTGGCGGAAAAGATCGAGGCCCGCCGCGAGGTGAGCTTCGACCGCGACATGCGCGCGGTGCGGGTGCGCGAAACGGTTCGCCTCGGCGCCATCACGCTGTCCGAACGCATGCTGCCGGCGCCGACCGGTGCCGACGCGGATCGCGCCATCCTCGACGCCTTGCGCGAACACGGCCTGTCCCTGTTGCCGTGGAACAGGGAGGCGGAGACGTTGCGGCAGCGGCTCGGCTGGCTGCATCGCGGCCTCGGCGTGCCATGGCCCGATGTCTCCGATGCCGCGCTCCTCGAGCGCCTCGACGACTGGCTGCTGCCGTTCCTTTCCGGCGCGGCATCCTTTGCGGCAATCGATCCCAGCGTGCTTTCGCAAGGCCTGATGACGCTGGTGCCGCACGAATTGCAGCGCAAGATCGCCACATTGGCGCCGACCCATTTCGACGCGCCGTCGGGCAGCCGGCTGCCGATCCGCTATGACGGCGAATGGCCGGTGCTGGCGATCCGCGTGCAGGAACTGTTCGGCCTCGACCGGCATCCGGCGATCGCCAACGGCACTGTGCCGCTGACGCTCGAATTGCTGTCGCCGGCGCACCGGCCGATCCAGACGACGCGCGACCTGCCCGGCTTCTGGCGCGGCTCCTGGGCCGATGTGCGGGCAGAGATGCGCGGCCGCTATCCCAGGCATGTCTGGCCGGAGAACCCGCTTCTCGCCGCCGCCACCAGCCGCGCCAAGCCGCGCGGTACCTGATGCTTCCAGACTGTCATCCCGAACCGAGGCCCAGCTTCGACGGTTTTCGGAAAAGACCTCCGGCTGTTTCCCCTCTATAATCACTGGCCATGATAAACATCCTGCACGCACCCGACTTCCAGCAAAGCCAGCGGCTGCGCCTCAACACGCTGATCAGGTTGCGCTGGCTTGCCATCGTCGGCCAGAGCCTGACCGTGCTTGTGGTCGCTTACGGGCTGAAATTTCCGCTACCGGTCAGCATGTGTTTTGCGCTGATCGCCTGTTCGGCCTGGATGAACCTTTTGCTGACTTTCCGCTATCCGGCGGCGCATCGGCTTACCCCGTTCTCGGCCTTTGCCATCCTGACCTTCGACAGCCTGCAGCTTGCCGGCCTGCTCTACATGACCGGCGGCCTTACGAATCCGTTTTCGCTGCTGATGACCGTGCCCGTCGTCGTCTCGGCGACGTCGCTGCCGCTGCGGCTGACCGCCATGCTCGGCGCGCTGGTGATCGTGGCGGCGACGCTGCTGGTCTTTTACCACCTGCCGCTGCCCTGGCATGAGGGGGCGCCATTGGCGATGCCGTTCATCTATGTCGCCGGCATGTGGATGGCGGTGTTCTGCTCCATCGCCTTTACCGCGATCTATGCGTTCCGGGTGGCCGAGGAGGCGCGGCTGCTTGCCAACGCGCTTGCCGCCACGGAATTGGTGCTGCAGCGAGAACAGCATCTCTCGGCCCTCGACGGCCTCGCCGCGGCCGCCGCACACGAACTCGGCACGCCGCTCGCCACCATCACGCTTGTCGCCAAGGAGATGGAGAAGGCGCTTGGCGAAGATCCGAAATACGGCGAGGACGTGAAGCTGCTGCGTTCGCAGAGCGAGCGCTGCCGCGAAATCCTGAAGCGCCTGACCAGCCTGTCCTCCGAGAGCGAGGTGCACCTCTCGCGCCTGCCGCTGACCTCGCTGGTCGAGGAGGTGACGGCGCCGCACCGTGATTTCGGCATTTCGATCAAGCTTCGGCCGGGCGAGCGCATCGGCCCGGAACCGGTGGGCCGGCGCAATCCCGGCGTCATTTACGGCCTCGGCAATCTGGTCGAGAACGCGGTCGACTTCGCCCGCAACAGCGTGACAGTGCGCTGGAACTGGAATGAGGCCGCCGTCAGCTTCTCGATCATCGACGACGGGCCGGGCTTTCCACCGGAGATCATCGACCGAATCGGCGAACCCTATATGTCGACGCGACAAGGCACCGAAGCTGGCGGCGGCCTCGGCCTCGGCCTATTCATCGCCAAAACCTTGCTCGAACGCTCCGGCGCGACGCTCGATTTCCGCAATTCAAGCGAGCCCGGCGAGGGCGCCATCGTGCAGATATCGTGGCCGCGCAGCGTCTTCCTCAATCCCGAGCAGGCTTCGGCCACCATGTTCGACACGGCCTAAATTGGACAATAGCGTTGCGAAACTATATTTGCGTAAAAATCAGGCAGCAGGATTTTCAGCACGATGAGTACTGACGAAACGATTGGCGCAATGGTCGAAGGCGAGGACACCTCGCTGCTGATCGTGGACGACGACAAGCCGTTCCTGACGCGGCTTGCCCGCGCCATGGAAACCAGGGGTTTCGTGGTCGAGACGGCGGAGAGCGTCGAGGAGGCGGTTGCCAAGGCGCGCGCCAATCCGCCGGCCTATGCGGTCGTCGACATGCGGCTGGCCGACGGCAACGGCCTCGACGTCGTCGCCGCGATTCGCGAGAAGCGCGACGATGCCCGCGCCATCATCCTCACCGGCTACGGCAACATCGCCACCGCGGTGACGGCGGTAAAGCTCGGCGCCATCGACTATCTGTCGAAGCCGGCCGATGCCGATGATATTTTTGCCGCCCTGACCCGCACCGCGGGCGAACGCGCAGCGCCGCCAGAAAATCCAATGTCGGCCGATCGCGTGCGCTGGGAACACATCCAGCGCGTCTACGAAATGTGCGACCGCAACGTCTCGGAAACCGCACGCCGCCTGAACATGCATCGCCGCACGCTGCAACGCATCCTCGCCAAGCGCGCGCCGCGCTAAAGGGCTCTCATTACAGGCTTGCCCGGCCAGCGCTGTTTGCGCATCATCGCTTGGCGGTGTCGGACCTTGCCGCTGATACGACGGAGGCGACATGCAGGACGAAAAGCGGCTGGTCTCCATGCTGCGCGAATTCCTCGACAGCGAGGCGGCCGGCGGCCTCATCCTGATGGCTGCGGCGGCCTTGGCCCTGATCGTCGCCAATTCGCCGCTGGGCGAGGCTTATTTCTCCGCCCTCCATGCCTATCTCGGACCGCTCAGCGTCTCGCACTGGATCAATGACGGCCTGATGGCGGTGTTCTTCCTGCTGGTCGGTCTCGAGATCAAGCGCGAAATGCTTGACGGCCAGCTGTCGACCTGGCCGCGCCGCGTGCTGCCCGGCATCGCCGCCGCCGGCGGCATGGCAGCGCCGGCACTGGTCTACGTCGCCATCAACCGCAACAATCCAGCCGCTCTGTCCGGCTGGGCGATCCCAACCGCCACCGATATCGCCTTTGCGCTCGGCGTGCTGTCGCTGCTCGGCAGCCGCGTCCCGGGTTCGCTGAAGATATTCCTCACGGCGCTTGCCATCATCGACGATCTCGGCGCGGTGCTCATCATCGCGGTGTTCTATACCAGCGGCCTCTCGCTTGCCTATCTCGGCGCCGCCTTCGCCGTGATCGCGCTGCTGGTGGTGCTCAACCGCATGCGGGTGCTGACGCTGCTGCCGTACATCTTGCTCGGCATCGTTCTGTGGGTTTTGGTGCTCAAATCGGGCGTCCATGCGACGCTCGCCGGCGTCGCGCTGGCCCTCACCATACCGCTGAAGATATCGCCGGGCAGCGGCCATGATCTCGACCATTCGCCGCTGCACCGGCTCGAACACGGCCTGCACAAAGTCGTCGCCTTTTTCGTCATCCCGATTTTCGGCTTTGCCAACGCCGGCGTCTCGCTCGCCGGTCTCAGCGCTGCCGCCCTGGCCGAGCCGCTGACGCTCGGCGTCGCCGCCGGCCTCGTCTTGGGCAAGCTGGTCGGCGTGTTCGGGTCTTCCGCGCTTGCCATCCGGCTTGGCTTCGCCGATCTGCCGGTCAATGCCGGCTGGCTGCACATGGTCGGCATTTCGCTGCTCTGCGGCATCGGTTTCACCATGAGCCTGTTCATCGGCTTGCTCGCCTTCGCCGGCGACGCCGCCCTGCAGGACGCGGTCAAGGTCGGCATCCTCGCCGGCTCTTTCATCGCCGCGCTCCTAGGCGCCGCAGTGCTGCTGGTCGCGCCGGCCGCAGGCGAGGCGGAGGAGGCGGAAGAATAGGCGTCTCCTCGCGGGCGCTACCCGTGAGCGACCATGACGTGGCGGACGGCGGTATAGTCCTCCAGCGCGTAGAGCGACATGTCCTTGCCGTAGCCGGATTGTTTCAACCCGCCATGCGGCATCTCGTTGGTCAGCATGAAATGGGTGTTGATCCAGGTGCAGCCATATTGCAGCCGGGCGGCCGTCGCCATGGCCCGCGAAACATCCTTGGTCCACACCGACGACGCCAGGCCGTAGTCAGAATCATTGGCCCAGTTCACCGCTTCGTCGACTTCGGAAAAGCGGGTGACCGAGACCACCGGACCGAACACTTCGCGGCGCACGATCTCGTCCTCCTGCAGCGCGCCGGCGACGACGGTCGGCTGGTAGAAGAAGCCGGAGCCCTCGCCCGGCTTGCCGCCCGTGGTGATCTCGATGTGCTTGAGCTCAGAGGCGCGCTCGACGAAGCTCGAGACGCGGTCACGCTGGCGACGCGAGATCAGCGGGCCGATCTCGTTCTCGGTATCGTCGGGGCGATCATACTTGATGGTCGAGACCGCAGTGGAGAGGTCGGCGACGAGCTTGTCGTAGATCTTCTTGCCGGCGTAGATGCGGCAGGCCGCGGTGCAGTCCTGGCCGGCATTGTAATAGCCGAAGGCGCGCAGGCCGTTGACCACCGCGCCGAGATCGGCGTCGTCGAAGACGATGACCGGCGCCTTGCCGCCGAGCTCGAGATGCGTGCGCTTGACCGATTTGGCGGCAGCCTGCAGCACCTTCTTGCCGGTGGCGACGTCGCCGGTGATCGAGATCATGTTGACCTTCGGGTGGTTGATCAGCGTGTTGCCGACGCTGTCGCCGCGACCGAGCACGACGTTGACGACGCCTTCCGGCAGGATTTCGGCAAGGATTTTCGCCAGCTTCAGCGCGGTCAGCGGCGTCTGTTCCGACGGCTTGAAGACGACGGTGTTGCCGCCGGCAATCGCCGGCGCCAGCTTCCAGGCCATCATCATCAGCGGATAGTTCCACGGCGCGATCGACGCGACAACGCCGATGGCGTCGCGGCGGACCATCGAGGTGTGGCCGGGAATGTATTCGCCGGCGACCTGGCCGGGCATCGAGCGGACCGCGCCGGCAAAGAAACGGTAGCAGTCGACGATCGCCGGGATTTCGTCATTGAGCACGGCATTGATCGGCTTGCCGCAGTTCAGCGCCTCGAGCGCCGCGAAATCCTGTGCAGCAGCCTCGATGCGATCGGCGATCTTCAGGAGATAGCCGGCGCGCTGCGCCGGTGTTGTGCGGGACCAGGTGACGAAGGCTTTTTCGGCAGCAAGCACGGCCGCCTCGATCTGCGCTGGGCTGGCCTCCGGCAGATTGAGGATGGTCGCCCCGGTCTTCGGGTTGAGGATCGGCTCCTCGGTCTCGGTGCCTTTTTCGAATTTCGAGCCGATCAGCATCTGCGTGTCCATGGAAGTCTCTCCCTTGTGAACGAGATCATTTGCCCGAACCGGCGATCTGGTCGCCGTCGCGGGTCAGGTAATAGGCAGCGAGGATGGGGAGCAGCGTCACCAGCACTACCACCATCGCCACGACATTGGTGACCGGACGCTGGCGCGGACGGATCAATTCTTCGAGCATCCAGATCGGCACCGTCTGCTGCTGGCCGGCGGTGAAGGTGGTGACGATGACCTCGTCGAAGGACAGCGCAAAGGCAAGCATGCCGCCGGCCAGCAGCGCGGTTGCGATGTTGGGCAGCACGACATGCCGAAAGGTCTGGAAACCATCGGCGCCGAGATCCATCGACGCCTCGATCATCGAGCCGGACGTGCGGCGGAAGCGGGCGACCGCATTGTTGTAGACGACGACCACGCAGAAAGTGGCGTGGCCGAGCACGATCGTCCAGAACGAGAACGGGATTTCGGCCAGCGCGAAGGCCGAGCGCAGCGCGATGCCGGTGATGATGCCGGGCAGCGCGATCGGCAGGATGACCAGCAGCGAGATGGTTTCGCGGCCGAAGAATTTTGTGCGGGACACGGCAGCGGCGCACAGCGTGCCCAGGACCAGCGCGATGGTAGTCGAGATCGCCGCGACCCGCACAGACAATGACAGCGCCTGCCAGACGTCGGGGCGGTTCCAGGTGACGGCGAACCATTGCGTGGTCAGGCCCGGCGGCGGCCAGACGAAGCTCTTCTCCTCGGTGGTGAAGGCATAGACGAAGATCAGCAGGATCGGCAAATGCAGGAAAAGCAGGCCGCCGGTGGCAGCGAGCTTCAGGCCGATCGGCGCGGATGGGCCACGGTCAGAGCGCATCGAAAGCCCCCATGCGCTTGGCGCCCCAGAGGTAGAAGCCCATGATGACGATGGGCACCACGGTGAAGGCGGCGGCGAGCGGGATATTGCCGGCGGTGCCTTGCTGCGAATAGACGGCCTGGCCGATGAACAGCCGCGAGGTGCCGATGATCTGTGGGATGATGTAGTCGCCGAGCGTCAGCGAGAAGGTGAAGATCGAGCCGGCGACGATGCCGGGCAGCGCCAGCGGGAACAGCACGTTGCCGAAGGTCTGCCCGGGCGAGGCGCCGAGATCGGACGAAGCCTCGACCAAATTGCCCGGCACGCGCTCGAGTGCGGCCTGCACCGGCAGGATCATGAACGGCAGCCAGACATAGACGAAGACGATGAAGGTACCGGTTGAGGAGACCGACAGCGAGTTGCCGCCGACGACCGGCAGCGACAGCCAGGCATCAAGCAGCCACAGAAGATGCAATTTGGCCAGCAGCCAGGTCAGGATGCCTTCCTTGGCGAGAATCAGCTTCCAGGCATAGATCTTGACCAGGTAGCTCGACCACAGCGGCAGCATGACGCCGAGATAAAACAGCGCCTTCCAACGGCCGCGCGCATAGCGCGCCGCATAATAGGCGATGGGAAAGGCGATGACCGCCGCCGCCAGCGTCACCAGCGCCGCCATTGTCACCGTGCGCAGGATAATGTCGAGATTGGCGGCCTGCAGCAGGTCGCCATAGGTCTTCAGCGTGAATTGCCGGTTGATCAGGCCGGAGAACTCGTCGATCGAAAAGAAGCTCTGCAAAAGCAATGCGAAGAGCGAGCCGATATAGACGATGCCGAGCCACAAAACCGGCGGCAGCAGCATGAGGAGCAACAGCAGCTTCGGCTGTCGCCAAAAAATATCCGACACCGCGCCACGCAGGCCGCCGCTTCGCGGCAGGATGGCGGGCGGCGTGGCGCGCGGCATGACGGTGTCGAGGCTCATCCGAGCTCGTCCATCAAATGCAAATGCTCGCGCTTGAAGGTGAGCACCACCGCCTCGCCTTCCCCCGGCAGCACAGCACCCGCCGGCACGATGGCATGCAGTCGCAAGCCCTCTGCATCGAGCGCCAGTCTTGTCGTGGCGCCGAGATAGTTGGTCGAGACCAGGCGGGCGGCAACCCCTTCGCCGTTGGCCCGGCCAATACGGATGGATTCGGGCCGCAGGCTGCCCCAGCGATACTGGCCGGCATAGCGCTGGACGAAATCCGGCGGCAGCACGTTGGACGAGCCGACGAAATCGGCGACGAAGCGGGTCTTGGGGCGCTGGTAGATGTCTTCCGGCGTGCCGATCTGCATGATCTTGCCGTCATTGAAGACGGCCACGCGGTCGGCCATCGACAGCGCTTCGCCCTGGTCGTGGGTGACGAACACGAAGGTGATGCCGAGCGCCTTCTGCAGCGATTTCAACTCCTCCTGCATGTTTTCGCGAAGCTTGAGGTCGAGGGCGCCGAGCGGCTCGTCGAGCAACAGCACCTTGGGCTGGTTGACCAGCGCACGGGCGAGCGCGACGCGCTGGCGCTGGCCGCCGGAAAGCTGGCCAGGGCGACGGGCGCCGTAGCCGGGAAGCCGCACCAGCGCCAGCGCTTCTTCCGCCGCCTTTTGCCGCTCCGGTCTGCCGACGCCCTTGACCATCAGCCCATAGCCGACGTTGTCGAGCACGTTGAGATGCGGGAACAGCGCATAATCCTGGAACACGGTGTTGACGTTGCGGCGATAGGGCGGCACGCCCTCGGCGCGTTCGCCGAAGATCGAGATCGAGCCCGCCGTCGGCTGCTCGAAACCGGCGATGAGGCGCAGGCACGTCGTCTTGCCCGAGCCGGAAGGCCCGAGCATGGCGAAGAACTCGCCCGGCACGATGTCGAGATCGACCGCGTCGACGGCACGCACGCTGCCGAAATGGCGAGAGACGTTTTGGAAGGAAACGGCGGAGGTCATGGGGCTGTCCTGATCTGTCAGGCTCATCAAATTTCAGGCGGTAGCGCTGCCTCTCATCCGCCTGCCGGCACCTTCTCCTCGTATAGTGGACGGGGAGAAGGGAGGCGCTCCAACGTTGGCGGCCCCCCGGTTCTTCACCGGGAGAGGGTAAGGGTGAGGGGCAGCGCCGAACTTCGTAGGTGAGGCGAACTCACCGCCCGCCGATGACGCCGATATAGTCCGACACCCAGCGGTAATAGGGCACGCACTGGTCGTTCTGGGTGGCGCATTTCGAGACCGGCGTCTTCCAGAACTTGATCTTGTCGAAATTGTCGTAGCCGTTGGTCTTGCAGCCTTCCTCCCCGAGCAGTTCGTTGCCCTTGCAGGCGGCGGGCACCACCGGCAGCGAGCCGAACCAGGCGGAGACGTCGCCCTGCACTTTTGGCGACAGCGAATGCTCCATCCACATGTAGGCGCAGTTCGGGTGGGCAGCATCGGCCTCCATCATCGTGGTATCGGCCCAGCCGGTGACGCCCTCCTCGGGGATAGTCGAGGCGACCGGCTTCTTGGCCGCGATCAGCGTGTTTACCTGGTAGGGCCAGGAACCGGAGGCGACGACGCCTTCGTTCTGGAAATCGTCGACCTGGATGGCGGCGTCGTGCCAATAGCGTCCGACCAGCGTACGCTGGACCCGCAGCAGGTCGAGCGCCGCCTTGTACTGATCCTCGGTCAGTTCGTACGGATCCTTGATGCCGAGCTCCGGCTTGTGAGCCATCAGGTAATTGGCGGCGTCGGCGATGTGGATCGGCCCGTCATAGGCCTGGACGCGGCCCTTGTTCGACTTGCCGTCGGGAAGCTTCATTTCCTCGAAGACCACGTTCCAGCTCTTCGGCGCCTCCTTGAACACTTCGGTGTTGTACATCAGCACGTTCGGCCCCCACTGATAGGGGACGCCGTAATGGACTCCGCCGACGGTGAACCAGGGCGCATCCTTCAGCCGGTTGTCGACCGTCTTCCAGCTCGGTATGAGGTCGGTGTTGATCGGCTGGACGCGCTTGCCGGCGACAAGGCGCAGCGAAGCGTCGCCCGAGGCGGTGACGAGATCGAAGCCGCCCTCGTTCATCAGCGAGACCATCTCATCGGAGGTGTTGGCGGTCTTGACGTTGACCTTGCAGCCGGTTTCCTTCTCGAACGAAGTGACCCAATCATAGGCCTTGTCGGTTTCGCCGCGCTCGATATAGCCCGGCCAGGCGACGATATTGACCTCGCCTTCGCCTTTGCCGAGCTCCTTCACCTGGGCGATGGCCTGGCCGGAGAAGCTCAGCGCGACCGTCAAGGCAGTGCATGATTTCAGCAATGAATTCATCGTCGATCTCCCATTTTTGCATGACCTCGAAACCGGTTTCGGGTTTCGGAAGAAGGTCATGCGCCCGTTCAAAAACGTTGGATGCGCGGCCCTGAAGGGCCGTGCTCCTCGCATCGGCCCGAAAATCGGAAATCGATTTTCGGAAGGCCCGATGCGAAAACTAAAAGTCTTAGAGCGTACTATGTGCGTCCAATTGGACGCACGTCGCGCTCTAACGGCAGCTTTGTTCCCTGACCGAAAAGTGCTGCGAAATTTCCGGTTTCGCAAATTCATTTATCAGAAAGCCGATATCGATTTTTCCGATACGTCAGCGGCCAATCTTCTCGGGCCGTTGGCGCACCATGCGCTGCGACTGGGCAAGTCCGATGAAGTCGCGCGCCGCCTGCGGCAGACCGGAGCCGCGCCGCCAGACCATGCCGACCTGGACGACCGGCAACGACCCCGAAATATCGCGCGATTCGATGCGGTCGCCTTCCAGCGACCATGGCCGGTAGACGAGGTCGGGCAGCAGCGCCACGCCGGCGCCGGTAGCGACGAGGCTGCGCACCGCTTCGACCGAGCGGGTGCGGAAGGCGACATGCGGCTTGGCGCCGATTGCCGTCAGCAGCTTTCCGGTATTCTCCTCGATCTCGTCGACGGTCAGCATGATCAGCGGTTCCGAGGCGATGTCGCCGATGCCGATGATGTCGGCACCGGCCAAGGGGTGGCCGAGCGGCAGCCACAGCCGGTAGGCCGAGACTTCGAGGATTTCGGACTGCAGTGCCGTGCGGTCGCGCAGGTTCGAGGTGACCATGACGGCAATGTCGAGCTTGCCGCCAATTAACAGGTGCTCGAGATAGTCGCCATTGTCCTCGATTGCCGAGACCTCGACACCCGGATAGGCGCGGCGGTAGCGGGCAAGAAGATCGGACAGCACATAGCCGGCGACCAGCGAGGTGACGCCAAGTTGCAGCCGCCCGCTTGCCGCGGCCTGTTCGCCGAAGAAGGCGCGGCGCGCATCGGAAACGTCGGCCAGGATCTTCCTCGCATGGCGCAGGAACTGGTGGCCTTTATGGGTGATGTTCAAGCCGCGCGGGTGGCGCTCGAACAGCTCGACGCCGAGATCGTGCTCCAGCTCCTTGATCGCCTCGGTGACCGACGATTGCGAGATCGACAGGTTCTGGGCGGCGCCCGACACCGTGCCCTGCTCGGCGACGGCGATGAAGAACTGCAATTGGCGGATGGTGAAAGCCATGGCCGGACTAAACACGGCAGACGCGGCGCTGGGAAGTGGGTGCTGGAGCAGATCTCCCGACAGAGCTCACGATAGAGGTCAGCCCTCGCTTCCGCCATCGGCAATGCTGAGCCGTGCGCCGGCCTGGGCGAGGGCGGCGCCGATGTCGTGCGGCGGCGGACGGTCGGTCGCGAGTTCGGAAAAGCCGCCGAAGCCGCAGACCTGAACAAGGCCCTGGCGGCCGAATTTGCTATGGTCGGTGACGACAAGCGAACGCTGGCCGCGCGACAGCACCATGCGGGCGAATTCGGCCTCTTCCAGATCATAGTCCATGACGCCGGTTATGGCATCGACCGCACCGGTCGATATCACTGCATGGCTGACGGAAAAGCGGCTGACGAATTCGATGGCCGAGACGCCGAAGGCAGCACCGGAATCGCTGCGCAGCTCGCCGCCGGCCATGTAGACCTTATTGCCGTTGACGGTGGCCAGTGTGCGGGCGATGTCGGAGGAGTTGGTGACGACCGTCAGCCGCCGGTGGCCGAGCAATTCCCGGGCCAGGAAAGAGGTGGTGGTGCCGGTGTCGAGCATGATCGATTCGCCGTCGCGGATGGTGGCGGCGACCATGCGCGCTATTGCTCGCTTGGCATCGGCGTTCTCGCGCATGCGCCGCTCGAACGGCGCTTCGCCGGCAATCGACGGCAGGCCGACGGCGCCGTGCATCTTGAGGATGGAACCGTCGCTGGTCAGTGGCTTGACGTCGCGGCGTACTGTCTCCAGCGAGACGCCCAGCCGGTCGGCCAGGCTCGCAATGGTCACGGTGCCTTCCTCCTTGAGGAGGCGCAGGATTTCGCCATGCCGCTTCGAGTGGACCATCGGTTCCATCCGGTCGGATTGTTGCACCGCTGACCGCTTCTACGGCATAAATGCCACTAACTCCAAGGAATTTAGCAAAATTCGGGCAAAAAACCAGAAAATACCACAATTTCGCGTTGACAACGCCTCCAGCGTGGCGCGACATTATCGCTGTGACAGGCTCGGAACGGAGGACGACGGCTGAGCCGCACGAAAAATCGCTTGCCCGAACGCCCGGGAGATCGTCGGGTGCAAGGGTACCGAAATTCAGGATCCGCGGGGGCGGATGCCGGCGTCGAAGAACCCGGCACAAAGGGGCTCGTCGGTGCGGTGCGGGATACCGATCCCGAGATCTGCACCGACGAGATCTTCGCGTTGCCTCCATTCCTCCGTCCGATTGTCATCGCTGGCCAGCCGTGACATGCGTGGAAAATTGACCCAATGTTGGACGAGATCGTGACTGTCGAAGACCGCATCCGTGCGCTGCCTTGCTGGACCGGCAGCATCGGCATCGCGCCGCTGCCGGGCGGGCTGAGCAATGCCAATTATCTGGTCAAGGACGCGGCCGGGCGGCACGTCGTGCGGCTCGGCCAGGACTATCCGTTCCACCATGTCTTTCGCGAGCGCGAGATGATGACGGCGCGGGCAGCGCACGCGGCAGGCTTCGCTCCGGCCGTCCATTACACTGGACCCGGCGTCATGGTGACGGAGTATCTCGGCGCCAAGGCCTATGTCGCGCAGGACGTGCGCGCCGATCTCGGCCGCGTTGCCGCGTTGCTGCGCGGTTTCCACCGGGAGATGCCCGGTCATGTCTCCGGCGCCGGCTTCATGTTCTGGGTATTCCATGTCATTCGCGACTATGCGCGCACGCTGGAGGAAGGCCGCAGCCGCAAGCTGGGCGAACTGCCGCGCCTGCTGACGCTGGCGGACGAGCTCGAGCGTGCGCAAAAGCTGCTTCCGATCGTCTTCGGCCATAATGACCTCTTGCCGGCTAACATAATCGACGACGGTCACAGGCTGTGGCTCATCGATTTCGAATATGCAGGCTTCAACACCGCGATGTTCGACCTTGCCGGCGCGGCGTCGAATGCAGGCATGAGCGACGAGGAGTCCTTCGCCTTCCTCACCGCCTATTTCATGAAGGAGCCGGACCCGGCGATACGGCGCTCGCACGCCGCCATGCAATGCGCGTCGCTGCTGCGTGAGGCGATGTGGGGCATGGTTTCCGAGCTTTACCTCGACGCGCCCGGTGTCGACTACGCCGCCTACGCCGACGAAAACCTGGCGCGGCTCGAAGCCGCCCTGGAAAACTACAGGACAAAATACGGGACGCGGACATGACCTTGCCCGCCCAGGCCGGGATCGTCGTCATCGGCGGTGGCATCATCGGCTGTTCGACGGCCTATCATCTGGCGCGCGACCACAAGGCCGAAATCGTACTGCTCGAACAGGGCAAACTGACCTCGGGTTCGACCTGGCATGCTGCCGGGCTGGTGGGCCAGCTGCGCTCGTCGGCGTCGATCACGCGCGTGCTCAAATATTCGGTCGATCTCTACAAGGGGCTGGAAGCCGAAACCGGCCTCGCCACCGGTTGGAAGATGACTGGCTGCCTGCGCCTCGCCACCAATGGCGACCGCTGGATCGAGTATAAGCGGCTGGCAACGACGGCTAAGAGCTTCGGCATGGACATGCATCTGCTGTCGCCGGCCGAGGTCAAGGAAATGTGGCCGCTGCTGGAAACCGGCGACCTCGTCGGCGCGTCCTGGCTGCCGACCGACGGTCAGGCAAGCCCTTCCGACATCACCCAGTCGCTGGCCAAGGGTGCGCGCATGCATGGCGCAAAATTGTTCGAGGAGGTGCGGGTCACCGGCTTCGAAATGAGAGACGGCCGCATCACCGCGGTAAAGACCAGCAAAGGCGATATCGCCTGCGACAAGGTAGTGAACTGCGCCGGGCAATGGGCGCGGCAGGTGGGTGCGCTCGCCGGGATAAACGTGCCGCTGCAGCCGGTGAAGCACCAGTACATCATCACCGAAAAGATCGATGGCCTGCCGACCGACGCGCCGACAATTCGCGACCCCGATCGCCGCACCTATTTCAAGGAGGAGGTCGGCGGGTTGGTGATGGGCGGCTACGAGCCGAACCCGCAGGCGTGGACGACCGGTCTACCGGGCGGCGATGTGCCGGACGATTGGGAGTTCCGGCTGTTCGACGATGATTACGATCATTTCGAGCAGCATATGAGCCAGGCGATCGAGCGTGTCCCGGCGCTCGCCAATGCCGGCGTCAGGCAGATGATCAACGGGCCGGAGAGCTTTACGCCGGATGGCAATTTCATCCTCGGTGTGGCGCCGGAATGCGCCAATATGTTCGTCGGCGCCGGCTTCAATGCCTTTGGCATCGCGTCCGGCGGCGGCGCCGGCTGGGTGCTGGCGCAATGGGTCGTCGACGGCGAGGCGCCGCTCGATCTGTGGGTGGTCGACATCCGCCGCTTCTCCGATCTCCACCGCGACCGGCAATGGGTCCGCGACCGCACGCTGGAAGCCTATGGCAAGCACTACACGATCGGCTTCCCGCATGAGGAATATGTCAGCGGCCGGCCGCGCATCGTCTCGCCTTTGTACGAGCGGCTGCAAAAACATCGCGCCGTGTTCGGCTCGAAACTTGGCTGGGAGCGGCCGAACTGGTTCGCGCCGGAAGGCATCAAGCCGAAGGACGTCTATTCGATGGGCCGGCAGAACTGGTTCCCGGCGGTTGGCGACGAGCACCGCCACGTGCGCGAAAAGATCGGTATTTTCGACCAGTCGTCTTTCGCCAAATACGAAATGACCGGAGCCGACGCGCTGAAGGCGCTGGACTGGATCTGCGCCAACGACGTCGCCAAGCCGGTCGGCCGGCTGACCTACACGCAGCTCCTCAATACGCGCGGCGGCATCGAGGCCGATTTGACCGTGGCGAGGCTCGGTGAGGAAAAATTCTACATCGTCACCGGCACCGGTTTCCGCACGCATGATTTCTCCTGGATTGCCGATCATATCGGCAGGGAGTTCGACGTGACGCTGACCGACGTCACGGAGGATTTCGGCACATTGTCGCTGATGGGGCCGCGCGCCCGTGACGTGCTGTCAGCGGTGACCGATGCCGACGTCTCGAACGCCGCCTTTCCGTTCGGCCATGTTCGCGAGATCGCCATTGCCGGTCACGCCGTCCGGGCACTGCGCGTCACCTATGTCGGCGAACTCGGCTGGGAACTGCATGCGCCGATCGCGGCGACGGGCGAGGTTTTCGACGCGCTGATGACGGCGGGCGCTGTCCACGACATTCGCCCGGTCGGCTATCGGGCGCTGGAATCGCTGCGGCTGGAAAAGGGCTACCGCGCCTGGGGCGCTGACATTACACCCAACGACACGCCGCAGGAGGCCGGCCTCGGCTGGGCGGTGAAGCTCAGGAAGAACACCGATTTCCTCGGCCGGCGGGCGCTTGAAAAGCTCGATGGCTCGACGCTCAGCAAACGCTTTGCCGGCTTCACCGTCGATGATCCAGACGTCGTGCTGCTCGGGCGCGAGACCATCCTGCGCAACGGCGAGGCGGTCGGTTATCTCACCAGCGGCGGCTATGGCTACACCATCGGCAAGAACATCGGCTACGGCTATGTGCGCAATGCCGATGGCGTCAACGATGATTTCCTTACCTCCGGCAACTACGAGCTGGTGGTGGCAATGGAACGGACGCCGGCTAAGATACACCTCGAGCCGCTTTACGATCCGGCAGGAGCAAAGGTGAAGGCATAGAGCCTTCCGGTTTCAGCCTCAGTTCACGATGAGCACCAGCCCCCGGCTCGGCACGGTATCGGCCTCGCCTGGCATCGAAACATAGGGCGGCGTCTCTTCGGCGCGCGTGACGGTGCCTTGCGCCTCGAGCTCGGCGATCCGCGCGGCAAACCCGGCATCCCACAGCGTGTTCTTCACTGTCAGCACGATCACCCCGCCCGGCCGGCAGATGCGGATCAGCTCGTCCAGACCCTCGGCCCCGACATGGCCGGACGTGAAGACGCCGGCTGAGATGATCCCGGCATAGGCGTCGTCCACGAAGGGCAGCGGTCCGCCAAGCGCCAGGCAGTGCAGCGCTGAATAGACGCCCTTGCGCGCGGCTTGCGCCAGCATGCCTTCCGAGATGTCGAGCGCCTCGACCTGCGGATAACCGGTAATGGCAAGCCATTCGCCGATGAGCCCGGTGCCGGCGCCGGCATCGAGCAGAGGAGCGGCGCCGCGCGCCAGATGGCGGGCCAGCAAGGCAAGGCAGATGGTGGGATGGCGATAGCCAGCCACCGACATGTCGGCGTCATAGGTGCCGGCCCACCTGTCGTAAAGAGCCGCGACGTCTTCCGGCCGCTTCGCCGCATAGGCTGCGGCGAGTGCGCTCTGCTGATTGCTGTCCGTCATCGCTTTCCGTCGCCTGGTATCGATCCGCAACGCGATCATAGCCAAACGGCGAAAACTGTGGAACCGTCGTCGTCCCAATAACACGGGGAAAGGAGCGAAATCCATGGCGGACGACCGGGCGCGCGCCGCACTTGTGGCCATTCCGATGCTGGCGGGCTATGACGGCCCTCTGGAACGGCTCGGCGGTCTCACCAACCTCGTCTTCAGGGGTAAGGATTTCTGCCTGCGTATCCCCGGCAAGGGTACCGAGGAATACATCAACCGCGCCAACGAGGCAGTGGCGGCGCGGGAAGCGGCGAAGGCCGGCGTCAGTCCCGATGTGCTGCATGTCGATGCCGAGACCGGCGTGTTGGTGACCCGCTTCATCGCCGGTGCCGAGACGATGTCACCGGAAAAGTTCAAGATTCGGCCGGGCAGCCCGGCACGCGCCGGCAAGGCCTTTCGCAGACTGCACACATCCGGCGCGGTGTTCCCCTTCCGCTTCGAGCTGTTTGCGATGATCGACGATTATTTGAAAGTGCTGTCAACCAGGGACGTCGCCCTGCCTGCCGGCTACCACGATGTGGTCCGCGAGGCGGAGGCAGTGCGCTCAGCACTTGCGGCTCAACCTCTGTCGATCGTCGCCTGCCATTGCGACCCGCTATGCGAGAACTTTCTTGATACCGGCGACAGGATGTGGATCGTCGATTGGGAATATTCCGGGATGAACGATCCGCTCTGGGATCTCGGCGACCTCTCGGTCGAAGGGCAATTCGACGCCGCGCAGGACGAAGAGATGATGCTGGCCTATTTCGGCGGCGAGCCGAGACCGGCGGAGCGCGCCCGCATCGTCATCTACAAGGCGATGTGCGACCTGTTGTGGACGCTCTGGGGCTTGATCCAGCTTGCCAACAAAAATACGGCCGACAACTTTCGCGCCTATGCCGACGGCCGGTTTGCGCGCTGCAAGGCACTGATGGAGATGCCGGAATTTTCGCGGCATCTCGCAGCGGTGCGCCGGGGTTAATTCACACCCTTCGGCACGTTTTCCGGCGGTACCGTGTCGACCACCTTCTGGCGGTGGAAGATGAACAGGCCGGCCAGCACGACGATGGCCGAGCCGATCAGGATGCGCGGCCCAGGCACATCGCCGAAGAAGGCGAGGCCGAAGACCACTGCCCACAACAGCAGGCTGTAATGCAGCGGCGCCAAGGTCGAGGCCGGCGCCAGCTTCAACGCCCTGGTGATCATCAGATGCGCGCCGCAGGAGACGATGCCGAGAAGCAGCATGGCGCCGAAATCGAGCGAGGACGGCGTCTTCCAGCTACCGAGGGTCAACGCAGCGCCGACCAGCAGCGTGCCGATGGTTTGCCAGGTAACCAGCGAGGTGTCGCTGGTGCCGCGCAGCCGCCGATTGAGGATGATGGCGAAGGCAAAGGAAATGCTGCCGGCGAGCGCGAACATCGACGACAGCGAGAACGCGGCCGAGGACGGCTTCAGCATGATCAGCACGCCGCAGAAACCGACCAGGATAGCCGCCCAGCGGCGCCAGCCGACCCTTTCGCCGAGCAGGAAGTGCGACAGCGCCGCGACATAGATCGGCCCGGCCATGTAAAAACTCATCACATCGGCGAGCGGCAGATAGACGACCGCCGCGTAGAACAGCGCCGTGTCGAGCGTCGTCATCACCACGCGAAGCAGCTGCAGCTCCGGCCGCTCCATGCGAAACAGCTTGGCCGCACCCTGATGTGCAATCATCGGCCCGAGTATGAAAAACGCGCCGATCGAGCGGATCAGCACGACCTGGCCGACGGAAAAACTGGCGACCAGCCACTTGCCCATCGCGTCGTTCAGCGCAAACAGGAAGTCGCCGGCGAGCATCAGCAGGATGCCGGCCAGCAGCACGTTCATGATCGTTGAGTACTGGGCTGCGGGCTGCGCCATTCCGTTACCGGTTCCTCGCCGTGGGGTACGGTGACCCGCGTCGTAGTCGCAAGCTGCGGCCATGACGAGGCGAAAATCGAGAATTCGGTAAGACCAGCGCCGGAAATCGGCTGGACTAATGCATGTCGCGCAAAAGTGTGCAGCGGTTTTTGCGATAACGACACGCTTAAAAACAAGACCTTAAAGCGCGTCGCGTGGGTCCGTTCAAACGCGACGCGCTTTAAGCGTGGCGCCGGTTCACCGTGCCCGGCCTTCCAGCGATCGAAAGCCGCGTGTCCTGCCGGCTGCGCTCGGCCACCACCTTGCCCCTGGCGATGACGCAGAGACGCTCTGGGCGCAGCCGCAGCGCCTCGACTGGGTTGCCGGCATCGAGAACGACCAGGCTGGCGCGCTTGCCGACCGCCAGGCCAAGGTGGTCGAGGCCCATGATGGCGGCATTGACGTTGGTGACCATATCGAAGCAGCGCGCCATCTCGGCCGGGCTCGACATCTGCGCGACATGCAGGCCCATGAAGGCGACGTCGAGCATGTCTGCGGTGCCCAGCGAATACCAGGGGTCGAGCACGCAATCCTGGCCCCAGCCGACGCGGATGCCTTGCGCCAGCATCTCCTTGACCCGCGTCAGTCCGCGGCGCTGGGGAAAGGTGTCGTGGCGGCCCTGCAGCATGATGTTGATCAGCGGATTGGGGATCGCCGAAACGCCGGCCTCGGCAATCAGCGGCAATAGCTTCGAAACGTAGTAATTATCCATCGAATGCATCGATGTCAGGTGCGAGCCGGCCACTCTGCCCTGCAACCCGAGCCGCTGCGTCTCATAGGCAAGCTGCTCGACGTGGCGCGACAGCGGATCGTCGGTCTCGTCGCAATGCAAGTCGACCATCAGGCCGCGCTTCGCCGCGATTTCGCAGAGCTCGGTGACGGAGCGCGTGCCGTCGGCCATTGTGCGCTCGAAATGCGGAATGCCGCCGACGACATCGACGCCTATGTCGAGCGCCCGGATGGTCTTGTCGCGCGCCGTCGGTGAGCGGTAAAACCCGTCCTGCGGGAAGGCGACCAGCTGCAGGTCGATATAGGGGCCAACCGTCTTCTTCACGTCGAGCAGCGCTTCGACCGCCAGCAGGCGGTCGTCGCAAACATCGACATGGGTGCGGATGGCGAGCAGGCCCATCGACACCGCCCAGTCGCAATAGGCGAGCGCACGGTCGCGCACCGCTTCGTGGGTCAGAAGCGGCTTCAACTCGCCCCAAAGCGAGATGCCTTCGAGCAGCGTGCCCGAGACATTGATGCGCGGAATGCCGAGCGAAAGCGTGGCGTCCATATGGAAATGCGGATCGACGAAGGGCGGCGAGACCAGATTGCCATGGGCATCGATCGCCGTGCCGGCGCTGACGTTCAGCTCGGGCTCTATCGCTGCGATCGTTTCGCCGACGATGCCGATATCCGCGATCCTGCCGTCGGGCAGCATCCCGCCGCGCACCACAAGGTCAAAATCCATCTAGCGCCACCTCGTTCAAAAAAGCCGTTTCTTTCCATGCAGCGTGCTGCCGCAAGGCGGAACCTTCAGGCGCGGCCCTTCCCTTCTTCCCTTGTGGAAGAAGGTGGCCGCGAAGCGGCCAGATGAGGGGTGTTCCAGCTTGGCGCCGGCGGCACTCCGTCCAGCACCCCTCAACCGTCTTGGCGTTGCGCGCCAATCCACCTTCTCCCACAAAGGGAGAAGGAAAAGCCTCTATTCCGGCACGTACCGCACCGCCCCCTTGGCGGCACTTGTCGCCATCGCCGCATAGGCGCGCAAGGCTGTCGTCACCTTGCGCTTGCGCTTTTCTTCGGGCTTCCAGGCAGCCGTTCCCCTGGCCTCCATCGCGGCGCGACGGGCGATGAGTTCGGCGTCGTCGACAGCAAGCCTGATGGTGCGGTTGGGGATATCGATCTCGATCGTGTCGCCTTCCCTGACCAGCCCGATCAGACCGCCTTCCGCGGCTTCCGGCGAGACATGGCCGATCGACAGGCCGGAGGTGCCGCCGGAAAAACGACCGTCGGTGATCAGTGCGCAGGCTTTGCCGAGACCTTTCGACTTCAAATAGCTGGTCGGGTAGAGCATTTCCTGCATGCCGGGTCCGCCGCGTGGCCCTTCATAGCGGATGACGACGACATCGCCGGCCTTGATCTCGTTCGACAGGATCGCCTTGACGCTGGCGTCCTGGCTTTCGAACACTCTTGCCGGACCGGTGAATTTCAGGATCGATTCATCGACGCCCGCCGTCTTCACGATGCAGCCATCGATTGCCAGATTGCCTTTCAGCACGGCAAGGCCGCCATCCCTGGAGAAAGGATGTTCGGCCGAGCGGATGACGCCCTTCTCGCGGTCGAGATCGAGATCGTCCCAGCGGCGGTCCTGGCTGAACGCGACTTGCGTCGGCACGCCGCCGGGTGCCGCCAGGAAGAAATCCCGGACATTCTGGCTGGTGGTGCGCGAAATGTCCCAATGATCGAGCGCTTCGCCGAGGCTTGCGGTGTGCACCGTCGGCAGGTCGCGGTTGATCAGCCCGGCGCTATCCAACTGGCCGAGGATGGCCATGATGCCGCCGGCGCGATGGACATCCTCCATGTGGACGTCAGCCTTGGCCGGAGCCACCTTGCACAGCACCGGCACCCGCCGCGACAGCCGGTCGATGTCCTCCATGGTGAAGTCGACCTCGCCCTCATGTGCCGCGGCGAGGATGTGCAGGACCGTGTTGGTCGAGCCGCCCATGGCGATGTCGAGCGTCATGGCATTCTCGAAGGCGCCCTTCGAGGCGATGCTGCGCGGCAGCGCGGTGTCATCGTCCTGCTCGTAATAGCGCTGGGCGAGATCGACGATCAGATGACCGGCCTCGACAAACAGCCGCTTGCGGTCGGCGTGCGTGGCCAACGTCGAGCCGTTGCCGGGCAGCGAGAGGCCGAGCGCCTCGGTCAGGCAGTTCATCGAATTGGCGGTGAACATGCCGGAGCAGGAGCCACAGGTCGGACAGGCCGAGCGCTCGATGATCCTGACGTCCTCGTCGGACACCTTGTCGTCGGCGGCTGCGACCATGGCGTCGACCAGGTCAAGCGCCTGGGTCTTGCCGGCGAGCACCACCTTGCCGGCCTCCATCGGCCCGCCGGAGACGAAGACGGTCGGGATGTTGAGGCGCAGCGACGCCATCAGCATGCCGGGCGTGATCTTGTCGCAATTCGAGATGCAGACCATCGCGTCGGCGCAGTGCGCGTTGACCATGTATTCGACCGAGTCGGCGATCAATTCGCGCGACGGCAGCGAATAGAGCATGCCGTCATGGCCCATGGCGATGCCGTCATCGACGGCAATGGTGTTGAACTCCTTGGCGACGCCGCCGGCTTTTTCGATCTCGCGGGCAACCAGCTGGCCGAGATCCTTCAAATGGACATGGCCCGGCACGAATTGGGTGAAGGAATTGACCACGGCAATGATCGGCTTGCCGAAATCCGAATCCTTCATGCCGGTAGCGCGCCACAGGCCGCGGGCGCCGGCCATGTTGCGGCCATGGGTGGTGGTGCGGGAACGGTAGGCGGGCATTGAACTGTCCTTGCTGTCTGCGTCGCGCCCAAAGGTGCGGAAAACCGGAATTGAGCCGCAGGCCTTATAGACGGCACACTCTGGTCTGGCCACAATTTTGCGCTGCGCCAGGGTGCGGAACGAGCGGCCAGCCAAAGACGCAGCCGGTCCAGGCCGTAAAAAAGTCAGAAGCGCTGTCGGATCGTGGTTTGCTCGAGCGTCCTTGAGCAGACGGCGGACCGGGCATCAATTGCCAGCCGGCCGTTTGCGAGCGAAACAAGCCAAAACCAGCCCGAGGAGCAAGCGAATGCAAAAGATCACCCCCTGCCTGTGGTTCGACGACCAGGCCGAGGAGGCCATGAACCATTACATCTCCATCTTCAAGAATTCGAAGGTGCTGAGCGTGATGCGCTGGCCCAAGGGCAGCGGCGATAATGAGGGCAAGGTGCTGATGGTCTCATTCGAGCTCGACGGCGTTCAGTTCCAGGCGCTCAACGGCGGCCCGCAATTCAAGTTCACCCAGGCAGTCTCGCTCTCCATCGACTGCAAGACGCAGGAAGAGGTCGACTATTTCTGGGACAGGCTCATCGCGGGCGGTGGCCAGCCCAGCCAGTGCAGCTGGCTGAAGGACAGATTCGGCCTCTCCTGGCAGGTCGTTCCCGAACAGCTGCCCAGGCTGCTGCTGGACCCCGACACGGAAAAGGCTGGCCGCGTGATGCAGGCGATGATGCAGATGAGCAAGATCGACATCGCCAAGATCGAAGAGGCAGCCAAGGGGTGAATGGAACGCGATCTTGCCTTCTCCCCCTGTGGGAGAAGGTGGATCGGCGCGAAGCGCCGAGACGGTTGAGGGGTGTGGGACGGAATGAGACGTTGGTGTTTTCTGGAACACCCCTCATCCGTCGCCTTCGGCGACACCTTCTCCCACAAGGGGAGAAGGGAAAACCAACAGCTCAAGCCGCCCTGTCGCGGACCTGATAATCCTTGACCGCGGTGAAGCGGATCGCCTTCCAGCGCTCGGCCTCGTAGTTGAGCGAGAAGGCGTGCTGGGCGAGGAACACCGGATCGTTGTCGAGGTCGCGGGCAATGTCGCCGCGATGCGCCTCGATGAAGCGCTGGAGCTCGGCCCTGTCGTCGGCCGATATCCAGCGGCAGACGGAAAAGCGCGACATTTCGAAATCGACCGGCAGTGTGTATTCGAAGTTTAGCCGCTCCTTCAAGACGTCGAGCTGCAGGGCGCCGACGACGCCGACGATGGCTGGCGAGCCGTCCTCCGGCGAGAACAATTGCACGACGCCTTCCTCGGCCATCTGGTGCAGCGCTTCCTTGAGCTTCTTGGCTTTCATGGCATCGCCGAGGCGAACGCGGCGCAGGATTTCAGGCGCGAAATTCGGCACGCCGCGAAACAGGATCTCCTCGCCCTCGGTCAGCGTGTCGCCGATGCGCAGCGTGCCGTGGTTGGGGATGCCGACGACGTCGCCGGCGAACGCCTCGTCGGCCGTGACGCGGGTGCGGGCGAAGAAGAATTGCGGTGCCGACAGGCTCATCGGTTTCCCCGTGCGCACCAGCTTGGCCTTCATGCCGCGCTCGAGCTTGCCGGAGCAGACGCGCACGAAAGCGATGCGGTCGCGGTGATTGGGGTCCATATTGGCCTGGATCTTGAAGACGAAGGAGGTCATCTTGTCCTCGGTCGCCTCGACCTTGCGGCTGTCGGCCTCCTGCGCGCGCGGCGGCGGCCCGTAGGCGCCGAGCGCCTCGATCAGGTCGCGCACGCCGTAATTGCGCAGCGCCGAGCCGAAATAGACCGGGGTCAGATGGCCCTCGCGGAAGGCATCGAGGTCGAGCGGGCGACAGGCCGCGCGCGCCAGCTCCAGCTCCTCGATGAAGGCCTCGCGCTCGTTCTCCGGCAACAGGCCGGCGACGCGGTTGGAATCGGGTCCATTGACCGGCGTGCGCTCCTTTTCGGCGTCGCCCTTGCGCACCGCGTTCAGCGCCAGATGGTAGGTCCCGGAAAAGGTCTTGCCGCGGCCGATCGGCCAGGTGATCGGCGCTGTATCCAGTGCCAGCTTCTGCTCGATCTCGTCGAGGATGTCGAATGGGTCTCGGCTTTCGCGGTCCATTTTGTTGACGAAGGTGATGATCGGGATGTCGCGCAGCCGGCAGACCTCGAACAGTTTCAGCGTGCGCGGCTCGATGCCCTTGGCGGCGTCGATGACCATGACCGCGCTGTCGACCGCCGACAGCGTGCGATAGGTGTCGTCGGCGAAATCCTCGTGGCCGGGCGTGTCGAGCAGGTTG
Source organism: Mesorhizobium sp. M0968 (assembly GCF_040319065.1). Lineage (NCBI taxonomy): Bacteria > Pseudomonadati > Pseudomonadota > Alphaproteobacteria > Hyphomicrobiales > Phyllobacteriaceae > Mesorhizobium > Mesorhizobium sp. M0968. Next base: position 193,638 of record NZ_JAMYNL010000006.1, on the reverse strand, counting down.
AAGACGGTGTCCTCGTATTCGAAGGTCATCACCGAGGTGACCACCGAAATGCCGCGCTCGCGTTCGATCTTCATCCAGTCCGAGCGGGTCTGGATGCGGTCCTTCTTGGCCTTGACCTCGCCGGCAAGCTGGATGGCGCCGCCGAACAAAAGCAGTTTTTCGGTGAGCGTCGTCTTGCCGGCGTCGGGGTGGGCAATGATCGCGAAAGTGCGGCGGCGCGATACCGCTTGTTCGATGTCTTCAGCCAATTTCATGGAATCCTGTCTGTGGCGCGGGCTTCTAGCAGCGCTTTTCCAGCGTGTCGAACGGAAACACCGCTGATACCCCGGCAGCAGGTTCAGTCTCTGACGATAGCCGCCTGCGTGACCGAGCCAACGTCATCCAGGCGCATAACCAGCCATTCAGAGTCGATCGAAAAAAATCCTCTTTCCGAACCAAGAATATAAACCAGACTCCAGTCCTCGAAATAGTCCGTCTTCGGCGGCTCGCCGAGCATGGCAACAACTTCTGCCCGCGATTTCCCAACCAACGCCCCGGTCAGCACCAAACCGTCAGCGATGCGATGGCGTTTATGCAAAGGATCCAGCCAGTTGTCGTCCTGCCACCAAGATCGAACGAACGGCAGCGGGCCAAAGAAGACGGCATAGACAATGGCGGCTCCGGCTGCAGCAAAAACCAACCCTTTTATCCAGCGGCGCAAATGACCCTCATGTGATTGAGCTGAACGTTTCCAGTGAGGCGATCGTCATCGACCCGCTTCGAGAGCGGTCCCGGCAACGCCCTTGGTAAGTCTGTAGCATGGTGGCAATGAGGGCAAGAAGTCCTGGGCGTTTGAAGGTACACGGCCGTGAGCAAGAACATCATCGTCATTGGATCCGGCATCATTGGCGCCTCCATCGCTTGGCACCGGCAGAGCTAAGCTGTCGACCTCTCCGGCTGCCGCCGGTTCACGTCCCGACGTCAGGCCGATTCGGTCGCTCGGCTCTCGAAGGCCACCTCCGGAATCCACTCGGCAATTGTGGCGCCGATCCTGTCGGCATGGTCCTCCTGTAGATAATGCGCGCCGGGTCCGAGATCGATCAACCGGCAGTTCTTCAGGCCGGCCGCGAATTCCCGTGCCGCATGCGGCGAGACGAGGGCCCCCGGATCGCCTGAGAAAAGCAGCTTCGGGTAGGAGGAGAGCCGGAGCGCCCGATGGTCGTACTCGCTGATGGCAGCGACATCGGCGGGCTGGCCTTCAATCGGCAGGTCGCGCGGCAGCCGCAGGATCGGCTTGCGCGATTGGGGCGTCGGGAACGGTGCCCGGTAGGAGGCCATTTCCTCATCGCTCATCGTGCGCAGCACCGCAGCCGGAAGCACCTTTTCGACGAAGACGTTGTCTTCCAGGACAAGCTTCTCACCGACGCCAGGCGTGCGCATTGCCTTGAACAATTCGCGCGCCTGCGGACGCTGGTGAAAATCGTCCCAACTCTCGAAGGGGCGGATGAATTCCATGAAGGCGAGGCCGAGGATCCGCTGCGGCCGCCGGGCCGCGAGATGGAAGGCGAGCGCGGTGCCCCAGTCCTGCGCGACGACCACCACGTCACTGATGCCAAGCGTCTCGATGAAGGCGTCGAGATAGCGGACGTGGTCGAAGAAGCGATAGTCGATGTCCGGCTTGCCGGATTGGCCATAGCCGATCAGGTCGGGCGCAATGCAGCGGCCGAACGGCGCCACATGCGGGATGATGTCGCGCCAGATGTAGGACGACGTCGGGTTGCCGTGCAGGAATAGCACCGTCGGACCGGCAGTACCTGCCTCGACATAGGAGATGGTGGAATCGAGTACCGCGACTTCCGAGCGCGGCACCGTTGTGCGGGATTGCTGCTTTTCGAGTTTCGGGTTCATCGGATCAGCTCCTTTTTTACGAAGACTGTTTTGAAGACGATATTCTTGAAACGCTCGAGCGGTTCGGGACTGCGCTCCACCTTCATGCGCAGCATCGCGCCTTGCCAGGAACTCAACAGGAAATCGGCGAGGTCCTCGGCATCGAACGCGTCGGTGATGTCGCCAGCCGCCTGGCCCTCGGCGATGCATTCGGCAAAGGGCTTGCGCCAGCGTTCGAAGATGGCGACGAGTTGCAGCCTCAGCGCCTCACTGTGAGCAGCCGTCTCGAGGCTGAGATTGCCGATCATGCAGCCCCGTGCCCAATCATGCGCCTCCAGCTTCGACGTGATGATTTCGAGATAGCGGCGCAAGCGCCCGACCGGGGGTGTGCCGTCCCGGGCAAGGGCCTGCTCCGCCAAACCGCTCACATAGGCGAAATAGCGGTCCAGCACCTCGCCGGTGAACGCCTCCTTGGAGGCAAAATGATTGGTGAAGGACCCCGGACGGGCATCGGCCGCGGCGACGATGTCGCGTACGCCGGCGGCCGAATAGCCGGAGCTCCAGATGGTTTTGAAACCGGCGTCGAGAAGTTTTTCGCGAAGTGAATGTCTAGCCATGCCAGGTAAAATACGTACGTACGTATTAAAGTCAAGAGGCACATTTGATACGGCTCGCTCTTGGCAGAACCCACGGGCAATGGCATCGCAGTGGTGGCGTTGGAACGAGGAGTGAAGCATGACAGCTGCGAAAGAAGTGATCGTCATCGGCGCCGGTATCATCGGCGCCTCCATCGCCTGGCACCTGACCAGGGCTGGAGCAAAGGTGACGGTCGTTGCCGGCAGCGGCGCCGGCGGCGTCGCGACACCGAATTCCTTTGCCTGGATCAATGCCAGCTGGGGTAATCCGCAGCCTTACTTCCGACTACGGACTCGATCGATGGCCGAATGGACGCGACTGGCGAACGAGGTGCCCGGCATCCCGTTGCAATGGTGCGGCGGCCTGTGCTGGGACCTGCCACGTCCCGAACTCGAAGCCTATGCGGCCGAGCACTCCGCATGGGGCTACGGCATCGAGCGTGTCGACCGTGCCGGAGCGGCCCGCATCGAGCCCAATCTGACCGAGCTTCCCGATTTCGCCCTTTATGTCGCCGAGGAAGGCGTTGCCGAGCCGGTCGCCGCCACGCAAGCACTGCTGGCCGACGCCGAACGGCGCGGCGCGCGAATTGTAGCCGGGACGACCGTCACCGCTCTGGTGCAAGCCAACGGCAGGATTGCCGGCGTCGATACATCCGGCGGGCGGATTGCTGCCGACGAGGTGGTGATCGCGGCCGGAGCCGGCTCTCCGGCAATCGCTGCCACAGCCGGGATAGAACTGCCGATCGAAACGCCGCCCGGCCTGATCGTGCATTCGCGCCCCTACGAAAAGCTGCTCAACGGCCTGGTGATCGGCGACCGCCTGCATATGCGCCAGACGGCGGAAGGCCGCGTCATCGCCGGCTCGGATTTCGGTGGCGCCGATCCCGGCATGGATGCCCCGGCCACCGCCCGCGACCTGTTTGCGGCGATGAAGGCGATGCTGCGCGGCGCGGATGGGCTGGAACTCGATTTCCACACCGTTGGCTATCGGCCGACGCCGGTCGATGGCTTTCCGATCATAGGCCGCGCCGAAGGCACGAGCGGCGTCTATGTTGCGGTCATGCATTCCGGCATCACGCTGGCGCCGGCCGTCGCCCTGTTCGCCGCCCGCGAAATCCTCGACGGCGAGCGCGATCCGCTGCTTGATCCCTACGGACTGGCGCGGTTTACTCAATAGCCGGGCGGACGGCGAAAGCCGCCGGCCAGCGGCTCGATTGCCCTGGCGATCCCGAGCAGGCACCGCTCCGACCAGCGTTTGCCAACAAGCTGTAGTCCGATGGGCAGGCCATTGCTGTCCTGTCCGCAGGGCAGCGACAGTGCCGGATGGCCGCTGTAGTTGAACACCGCGCCATAGGCCGGCAGCATCCAGTAGCTTTGCGTCTTGCCGTCGACCTCGATCGGCGTTCCCGGCTCGCAATGCGGGAAGGCGGTGGCCATGGCGACCGGGCACAGCAAGGCGTCGCAGCCGTCGAAGAACCGTTCCCACGCCAGGATGGAGCGGTCGCGGCGGGCGAGCGCCTCGAACCAGCGCGAGACCGGCGTCGGCTTCTCCGGTGGTTTGGGCTGCGCCGCCTCCAGCATCATGCCGATCAGCGCACCGCCTTGTGCTAGGTCGTCGTGCAGGTCGAGCTCCGGCAATTTGGCATCCTCGACGATGGCGCCTGCCGACTGAAGCTCCTTTGCCAGACTTTCGACCGCCGCGCTGATCTCGCCGGCCACCGGAAAGCCCGGAAAGGACGGCGCGACGGCAATGCGCAAATTTCTGAGATCCAGCTCCGGCATGGTTTCGACCGGTACCGGCGCAAGGTCGGTATCGCTTCCATCCGGCCCGGCAATGAGGCCGTAGATCAGTGCCAGGTCCTCGACGCTGCGCGCCAGCGGTCCGAGGCAGGACATCAGCCGCACGCTGCGCGGCGCCCCGCCCGGGTCGGGGAAGGCGCCGGCGAGCGAGACGCGGTGCTCGGTCGGCTTGAGGCCGTAGACGCCACAAAAGGCGGCCGGCAGCCGGATCGAATCCTGCATGTCGGTGCCGACCTCGAACGGCGTCATACCAGTGCCGAGCGCCGCCGCCGCACCGCCGCTGGAGCCGCCGGCGGTGCGCTGGAGGTTCCAGGGGTTGCCGGTGCGGCCGAACAGTGGATTGTCAGACTGCCAGTCACCGAGCATCGTCGCCACGTTCGTCTTGCCCACCAGCACGCCGCCTGCCGCCTTCAGCCGGGCAACGACCGGACTGTCTGCCCTCGGAGCATAGTCGGCGAAGGCCGGGAAGCCGACGGCGGTTCTCATGCCGGCGGTTTCATGCGTGTCTTTCAGTGTGAACGGCACGCCATGCAGCGGCCCAAGGGCCTCGCCGCGCGCCTGCGCGTCGTCGGCTTTGACGGCGCGTTGCCGCGCACCGTCCCGATCGAGGGTTACGACGGCATTGACCGCCTTATTGTGCCTGTCGATCTGCGCCAGATGCTCGTCCAGCACCTCTATTGCGGAAACCGTACGGTCGCGGATGGCCGCGGCCAGTTTGGTGGTCGAGGAAAAGACGATATCCATGGTGAATGCTCCGGGCTATCGCGCCGCGATCCTCAAAATGGCGGATTGGCGCGTGGATACAAGCCTGGCTCGGCATTCGACGATGGCGGCGCTTGATCGGGATTGCGCTGCGGGGCCTGTTGAGGGTCGGCGCTGTCCAGCGGCCTCGCTGCGCTCGGTACCTCTGCGGCTTACCGTCCTCTGTTGTGCGTCCGCTCATAGAGCTCACGGATGATGCCGCTTGCCGTGGTCTCGAACAGAAACGGCAAGAAAGCATGAACGAGCGCGGCAAAGGCCGCCATGAACAATCGCGACGAGAACCATGCGGCGAAAGCCATATGGCCGAAATAACTCTCGCCGACCGCGGCCGGGTGAGAGGTGAAAAGTCTTGCGAGCCGTGCGGTCATGTCGATCCCTCCTGCCGGCATGAAGAGCCGGCGATGAGTATACTGGCATGGGTGTTCGGTTCATCGGTCTCAAATTGTCCTTGTGAAAGGCTGAATTTTGGGACAAACATCCCACATGGCGCCGGAAATCGACGAAATAGACCGGAGATTGCTGGCCGAGCTGCAACGCGACGGCACGCTGTCCGTCGACCAGCTCTCGGCAAGAATATCGCTGTCGCGCAATGCCTGCTGGCGCCGGGTGAAGCGGCTGGAGGAGGACGGCGTCATCACCGGCCGGGTGGCGCTGGTCGATGCCGACAAGCTTGGGCTCGGCCTTTCGGTGTTCATCCTGATCCGCACCTCCAACCACGATCCCGACTGGCTGCAAAGATTCCGGGCGGCGGTGACCGGCTTTGCCGAGATCACCGGCGCTTACCGCATGTCCGGCGATCTCGACTATGTCCTGCGCGCCCGCGTCGCCGATGTGAAGGCGTATGACCGGCTCTATCAACGGCTGATCGCCAAGGTGGCACTATCCGACGTTTCGGCCTCCTTCGTCATGGAGGAGATCAAGGAGACCACGGTCGTTCCGATGGAACTGCGCTGAGGCGGAACCGCACTGAAAGAAAGCCGTTGATAGCATTGCCGCCGAGTTGACTGAGCCGGCGTTCGCGACGATAGGATCAGCCTCATGCGCGCAGCACTTTATCCCACCTCCGTCATCGGTCCGGCTGTCGGCTTCGTCAGGCTGCCGCATGGCGAGGGCTTGCCGCTTCCGGCCTATGAAAGCTCGGGCGCCGCCGGCATGGACCTGCGCGCCGCCGTCCCGGACGACAGGCCGCTTTTGATCCTGCCGGGAAAGCGCGCGCTGGTGCCGACCGGGCTGGTCCTGGAAATTCCGGAGGGCGTCGAAGGCCAGGTCCGGCCGCGTTCGGGCCTCGCCTTCAAGCACGGGCTCACCTGCCTCAACACGCCGGGCACCATCGACAGTGACTATCGCGGCGAGGTCAAGGTGCTGCTGATCAATCTCGGCGACGAGGATTTCGCGGTGACGCGGGGCATGCGGATCGCCCAGATCGTCTTCGCCCCGGTGACGCAGGCGACCGTCGAGGAGCGCACATTGGCTGGCGGTACGGCGCGCGGCTCGGGCGGCTTCGGATCGACCGGCACGGCCTGATGAAAATACCCAAGCTCGTCATCTTCGATTGCGACGGGGTTCTGGTCGACACCGAGAACCTGGCCAATCGGCGCCTCGCCGAATGGCTGACCGCGGCCGGCTTTCCGGCCAGCTTCGAATATTGCCGGAAGAATTTCTCCGGCCGCAGCATGGTCTCGGTGCAGAAGGAAGTCGAGGCGACCGGCGTCAGCCTCGGCGCCGATTTCGTCGAGCGCTGGAACGCCGGCCTGCCGGACCTGTTCGCGCATGGCGTCGAGGCCATCCCCTACGTTCGCGAGTTCATCGAAACCGTGCACGCCGCCGGCATCGCCACCTGCGTCGCCTCGTCGGCACGGGTATCGAAAATGCACATCACGCTCGGTCAGACCGGGCTGCTGCCGCTGTTCGAGCATGCGCTGTTCAGCTCGACCATGGTCTCGCGCGGTAAGCCGTTCCCCGACCTCTTCCTGCATGCGGCAGCGACGATGGGCTTCGCACCCGCCGACTGCATCGTCATCGAGGACAGCGTCGCCGGCACGGCAGCCGGCATCGCCGCCGGCATGCGCGTCTATTCCTACCACGGCGACCCGCTTTCCGACCGCGACGGGCTGATCGAAGCCGGCGGCATCCTGTTCGACGACATGCGTGAACTGGCCGGGCTGGTGCCGATCCACTGATCGCCTTTGCGCAGCCTGCATGCGCGCCCGATCTCAGACCGGGCGCGGCGCCCCAAGTACTCGGTCGACCGTGTCGCGTATGAGACTGCGCAGATTGGCCGGCCTGTCGAGATGACTGACGACAAGGAGGCCGTCGGCCGCCACCGTTAGCGCGTCCGCGGTGCGGTCCGGATCGGGATCTGCGTCGGCGATCAGCAAGTCCCTGAGGGTGCCCCACTTCCAGTGACGATGCTGATCGATCGCCTGGCGAACCGGGCTGCTGGGGTCCGGATATTCAGCAGCGGCGTTCTGAAACGGGCAGCCGCGGTAGCCCGGCTGATCCGCCGCGTCGGCGATGAGATCAACTATGGCAAGGATCATCTGGCGAGGTGGCCGGCCAAGGCTCGCGATTGCCGCCCGTCCTCCCTTGCTGAGCTCCTCGATATAGGCGCGGACGAGGTCGTCCTTGGCCGCGAAGTGATGATAGAACGTCGCCTTGGCAACGCCGGCCTCGGCGATGATGCGGTCGATCCCGACTGCACGGACCCCCTCCAGAGAAAACAGTGCGGTCGCCGTATCGAGGATGCGACGGGACGGTGGGCGACTTCGCCGGCGGCGCCCAACGGATAGCCCCAGGCGTTTTCGTCGACTGGCGGGTGGATGAGGGCGACGTACGGGCCCTTACTTTCGCCGACGGCAAGATTGTGCGAGAGCGGCTCATCGCCCGCGACGAGCAGAGCCGGCGGATCGTGTGGGGATGGCTCGGCGACGAGGTCACCCACGATAATACCTTCATGCAGGTCTTTGCCGAGGGCGAGGGCCGGAGCCGCCTGGTCTGGATCCACGACACTCTGCCCGACGAGCTCGGCGCGTGGCTCGCAGCCGCCATGGATCAGCTGGTGCCGGTTTTTCAGCAGACCCTGGCGAGCCAAGCCAAGCCAACATAGTGAGGCAACGCCAGGTGTTTCCTCTTGGTCGCAAAATGCTCTAGCTTGCGCGCGCCCAAGATAACGAGCGCGCGCGCATGACCTTCTCCCTGCTTCGTTTCATCTTTGCCTGCCTGCTGCTGCCCTGTCTTTGGACGACGGCCAGCGCGGAGGCCGTCAGTTTCCCGGAGCTCGGCAGCGCCGTCCCCGGCCACGGCGATGTTACCTATCTCGATCTCGCCAGGATGGTCATTCCCGATCTGACCGCGGACAAGGACGGTTTTTTCCGAGGTTCGATGCCGATCGAGATGCGCCACGTCGCTGGACCGGACTACGACGGCTCGCCGCCGGCGACGTCGGGTCTTTCCAGCGGCGACGTGCTCGGCATCAAGGCCGGCGGCAAGGACCGGCTGGCGATGCTGCTCGACCTCGGCGACTCGCCTGACAGCGCCGAGGGTTATGCCGTGCTGGCACTCTACGACATCACCGGCAAGCCGGCCTTGCTCGACGCGGTCAATGTCGCCGTCGACCGCAGCACCTACTTTCGCGATCCGGGCAAGCTGTCGATCGGGCCCGGCGATGACGCCATCATCAGCATGAGCATGCATTTCAATTCGAGCCAGGGCTATGGGATCACGCCGCTGATCATGGTCCGCAACGACAGGTTCGAGCTGATCGACATGATCTATACGTTCGACGAAAACCTCTGCACTCATAGGAGGACACAGAATGCGGCGTTCCAGGTGATCGCCGACGGCCAGCCCTATGCAGCCATCAAGGTCACGGTGACCGACGCGACGCTGCCGGGAGAAGAAAGCTGCGACGGCCAGCCGCCGCCACAGGCGTCTTCGCGCGACATCTCCGTCACCTATCATTGGGACAAAAATGCTTCGCGCTACGTCAAGGATTCCGACGCGCTGGATCGATTGGCAGATGACAACGCCAAACGCTTCTGAGCCAACCGCATTTGTTTGCCCGGCGCCTTCCGCCGGGCTAGAATTTGCCTCACATTCTGCACTGGAGGGGAGCATCCATGGACAAGGGCAAGATTTTTCGCGACCTGCATGCCTCGATCTTCGTCATGGCCAATTCCTGGGACGTCGGCACGACCAAGCTCTTGGCCTCGTTCGGCTTCAAGGCGCTGGCCACGACCAGCGCCGGCTTTGCCTTTTCGCGCGGCCTGCCCGATGGCGCGGTGACGTTCGAGGCGATGATCCATCATTGCCGTGAAGTGTCGGCGGCGACCGGGCTGCCGGTTTCGGCCGATCTCGAAAAGGGCAAGGGCGACAGCGCAACAAGTGCCGGCGAGACCATCTTCGCCGCCGAGGCGGCTGGCCTCGCCGGCTGCTCGATCGAGGACCATACCGGCGAGCCCGACAAGCCGATCTATGATTTCGCGCATGCCGTCGAGCGCGTCGCGGCGGCGGCGGAAGCGGGACGGGCACTGAAACGCGATTTCGTCTTCACCGCGCGGGCCGAGAATTTCCTGTGGGGCAAGCCCGACCTCGACGATACGATCAAGCGGCTGCAGGCCTTCGAGAAGGCCGGCGCCGACGTGCTCTATGCACCGGGGCTGGGCGACATCGAGATGGTGCGAACCGTCTGCTCGGCGCTGACCAAGCCGGTCAACGTCATGGCCAGGCCCGGCTTCACCATCGCCGACCTGGCCATGGCGGGGGTAAAGCGCGTCTCGCTCGGCCCATGGCTGACCAATTTCGCCTTCGGCATGCTGGAGACCGCGGCGCGCGAGATCCAGCAGGATGGCACCTTCGGCTTCACCCGCGCCGCCATGCCGTTCGGCAAGCTGCAGGCGCTGTTTGCCAAACCTTCCGCCTAGGTCGGGTCCGGCAAATGACCCTCACGGTCGTGGACATGCACACCGGCGGCGAGCCGCTGCGGATCGTCACCGGCGGCTACCCCGATATTCCCAAGGGCACGATCCTCGAAAAGCGTGCCTATGTGCGCGACCATCTCGATCATCTCAGAAAGATCCTGATGTTCGAGCCGCGCGGCCATTACGACATGTATGGCGCACTGCTGGTCGAGCCCGACCTGCCGGGCGCCGACCTCGCGGTGCTGTTCATGCACAATGAGGGCTATTCGACGATGTGCGGCCACGCCATCGTCGCGCTCGGTCGCTACGCGGTCGACGAGCGGCTGGTGGCGCCACGCGAGCCGCTGACGACCGTCAATATCGAGGCGCCATGCGGGCTGATTTCGGCTGCAGTCGAGGTAAGGGATGGCAAGGCCGGCGCGGTGTCCTTCGAAAGCGTGCCGGCGTTTCTGTTCGTCGGCGACCAGCGGATCGAGCTGCCGGGCTATGGTCCGGTCGGCTTCGACATCGCCTATGGCGGCGCCTTCTATGCACTGGCCGACTGCCGCCAGTTCGGGCTGGAATTTGGCAGGAACCGGGTGCGCGATTTCGTCGATGCAGCGACCGCGCTGACTGATAAGCTGAAGGCCGAATTGCCGCTGTCGCATCCCGACCATGCCGATCTCGCCTTTCTCTACGGCACAATCCTGACCGACGGACAGGATGCGTTCTCCGATACGCCGACCAAAAACATCTGCGTTTTCGCTGAAGCCGAGGTCGACCGTTCGCCGACCGGCTCGGGCGTCACCGCGCGGCTGGCGGCCATGCACGCCAAGGGGCAAATCGAGATTGGCCGGGCGCGGCTGTTCGAGAGCATTGCCGGCTCGCGCTTTTCCGGCGCGGTCGTACGCACGGCCACAGCCGGGCCGCATGATGCCATCATCGCCCGCGTCGGCGGCCGCGCCTATTACTCAGGGCGGGCCGAATTCATCGTCGAGGACGACGACGAACTGGGCAGGGGTTTTCTGCTGAGATAGCTCCCTTCCCGTGCCGAGATCGCCTTGTGCAGATGCACCATCATGGCGGCGGCGAACAGTGGCGTCAGAAGGTTGAGCAGCGGCACGGCGAGGAAAGCGGCGACCACCAGCCCGGCCAGGAACACGGTGATCGAGTGCTTTCTGCGCAGCGCCTTGGCCTCGGCCTCCGGGCGAAAGCGCATGGCGGCGAATTCGAAGAACTCGCGCCCGAGCAGATAGCCGTTAACGACGAAGAAGGCGGCGATGTTGATGCCCGGCACCAGCAGCAGCAGCAGGGCGACGATATTGCCGAGGATGACGACGCCGAAGAAGCGGATCGCCAGCACCAGCGAGCGCAACGGCGGCACGGCGCGGCCGGGCGGGTCGTTTGGATAATCCGTGCGCTCGACCACTTCGGCGACGTCGTCGAGGAACAGGCCGGCGATGATCGCCGTCACCGGCGCGATGAGCAGCGCCAAGCCCAGCGCAAGGCCGATGCCGACGACGACGGCGCCCAGCCAACCGGCCCAGGAGGGTAGGGCGGGCAGCCATGCATCGATCCACGGCCAGGCCAGCCATTCGAACAGGCTCTTGATCCCGAACCAAAGCGCCGCCAGCGCCAGCAAGGTCGGCGCCAGCGTCTTCAGGAACACGGAACGGAATTCGGGTGAGAACAGCCGGCTCAAGGCGGCACGGGCGGCGTCGAGGATCACGGCGTTTCCAATTCCATGTCAAACGAGGCCATGGGCGATATTTCGGGATAGGCGGAGACAGGTCGCGAGACAAGCGCAAACCGCGATACGAAGCATCTGCGTTCTGCCCGGATTTATAACTCGCGGCCTAGGCAAAGCCGCATCAAACCGCTAGACCCGCCCGCGCCCGGCGTGGCAGAAAGCCGGTGGGTTTTTGGCGGAGACATGAATTGATGCCGGACTATGACGTGCTTTGTATCGGGAATGCCATCGTCGACATCATCGCCCAGTGCGACGAGGCGTTCCTGGAGACCAACGGCATCATCAAGGGCGCGATGAATTTGATCGACACGAGGCGCGCCGAACTGCTCTACAGCCGCATGGGCCCGGCCATTGAAGCCTCGGGCGGCAGCGCCGGCAACACCGCGGCGGGCGTCGCCTCCTTCGGCGGCCGCGCCGCTTTCTTCGGCAAGGTCTCCAACGACGCACTCGGCGAAATCTACGCGCATGACATCCATGCCCAGGGCGTCGCCTTCGACACCAGGCCGCTTAACGGCGAACCGCCGACGGCGCGCTCGATGATCTTCGTCACGCCGGACGGCGAGCGCTCGATGAACACCTATCTCGGCGCTTGCGTCGAGCTCGGCCCGGAGGACGTCGAGGCCGACAAGGCGTCGGGCGCCGCGGTCACCTATTTCGAGGGTTATCTGTGGGACCCGCCGCGCGCCAAGGAGGCGATCCGGCAGACGGCTAAGCTCGCCCACGCCGCCGGGCGCGAAGTGTCGATGACATTGTCGGACTCGTTCTGCGTCGACCGCTACCGCGACGAATTCCTCGATCTGATGCGCTCCGGCACCGTCGACATCGTCTTTGCCAACAGCCACGAGATCAAGTCGCTCTACCAGACCGCTTCATTCGACGAGGCACTGGCCCAGATCCGCAAGGATTGCAAGATCGCCGCCGTCACCCGCTCGGAAAAGGGCTCGGTGATCGTGCGCGGCGACGAGACCGTGACCATCAATGCCACCAGGATCCGCGAGCTGGTCGACACCACAGGCGCCGGCGACCTCTACGCTGCCGGCTTCCTCTACGGCTACACGCAAGGCCGCAGCCTCAAGGATTGCGGCGATCTCGGCTCGCTGGCAGCCGGGCTGGTCATCCAGCAGATCGGCCCAAGGCCACGGCAGAATCTGCGCCGCGAGGCCGAGCAGGCGGGGCTTCTGTAGCGGCATCTCTTCCTTCTCCCCCTGTGGGAGAAGGTGGATCGGCGCGCAGCGCCGAGACGGTTGAGGGGTGCTGGACGGAGTGCTGCCGGTGCCAAGCTGGAACACCCCTCATCCGACCGAGCTTCGCTCGGCCACCTTCTCCCACAGGGGGAGAAGGGAGAGGCGCTGCTGCTGCCCCCGCTCCTCAAGCCCCCGCGCTATACGCCGCAATCGCTGCCATGTTGACGATGTCTGAATCCTTGGCATTGAGCGAGACGATCTGGACCGGCTTGTTCAGGCCGACCAGCAGCGGGCCGATGACGGTCGAGCCGCCGAGCTCCTGCAGCATCTTGGTCGAGATCGAGGCCGAGTGGAAGGCCGGCATGATCAGCACATTGGCCGGGCCGGTCAGCCTGATGAACGGGTATTGCGCCATGGCGCGGGCGTTGAGCGCCACGTCAGCGGCCATCTCGCCGTCATACTCGAAATCGACGCGGCGCTTGTCGAGGATGCGCACCGCTTCCTGGACGCGCTCGGAGCGCTCGCCCTGCGGATGGCCGAAGGTTGAATAGGCGAGCATGGCGAGCCTCGGCTCGTAGCCCATGCGGCGGGCGAAACCGGCGGCCTCCTCGGCGATGTCGGCGATCTCGACGGCATCCGGCATGTCGTGCACCGCGGTGTCGGCAACGAGGACGGTGCGACCCCGCGCGAGCACGATCGACACGCCGATGACGCAATGGCCGGGCCTTGCGTCGATGACGCGGCGGATGTCGTCGAGCGCCGTCGAATAGTTACGGGTAACGCCGGTGACGATGCCGTCGGCATCGCCCAGCGCCACCATGCAGGCGGCGAAATGGTTGCGGTCGTTGTTGATCAGCCGCTGGCAGTCGCGGAACAGGAAGCCTTTGCGCTGCATGCGCTCGTAGAGATAGTCGGTGTAGACGGAGTTGCGCCGCGACAGCCGCGCATTGATGATCTCGATGCCTTGCTTGCCGAGGTCGATGCCGGCGTTCCTGGCGTTTTCCTTGATGATGTCGTCGCGGCCGAGCAGGATGGCGGTGCCGAGTCGCTGGTTCACATAGGAGACGGCGGCGCGCATCACCTGCTCCTCCTCGCCCTCGGCAAAGACGATGCGCTTGGGCTGGCGGCGCACCCGGTCGTAGATGCGCTGCAGCGTCGATGCGATCGGGTCGCGGCGGGCGGAAAGCTCCTGCGCGTAGCGGTCGAGATCGAGGATCGGCTTGCGCGCGACGCCCGAGTCCATCGCCGCTTTGGCCACCGCAATCGGAATGGCCGAGATCAGGCGCGGGTCGAACGGCACCGGGATGATGTAGTTGGGGCCGAATTTCGGCCGCATGCCCTGATAGGCGGCGGCGACGTCGTCGGGCACGTCCTGGCGCGCCAGTTCGGCGAGCGCTTTGGCCGCGGCGATCTTCATGTCGTCGTTGATGGTGGTCGCCCGCACATCCAGCGCGCCGCGGAAGATGTAGGGGAAGCCAAGCACATTGTTGACCTGGTTGGGATAGTCGGACCGTCCCGTCGCCATGATGGCGTCGGTGCGGATCTCGGCGACTTCCTCCGGCGTGATCTCGGGGTCGGGATTGGCCATAGCGAAGATGATCGGGTTCTTGGCCATCGACTGCACCATTTTGGTGGTCAGCGTGCCTTTGGCCGAGAGGCCGAGGAACACGTCGGCGCCGTCCAGCGCCTCGGCCAGCGAGCGCGCGCCGGTTTTCACGGCGTGCGCCGATTTCCACTGGTTCATGCCTTCGGTGCGGCCCTGGAAGACGACGCCCTTGGTGTCGCAAAGGATGATATTCTCAGGCGCAAAGCCCATCGCCTTCATCAATTCGATGCAGGCGATGCCGGCAGCACCGGCGCCGTTGCAGACCATTTTCGTGGTCTTCATGTCGCGGCCGGTGATTTCCAGCGCGTTGATCAGGCCGGCGGCCGAGATGATGGCGGTGCCGTGCTGGTCGTCATGGAAGACCGGGATGTCCATCAGCTCGCGCAGCCGCTGCTCGATGATGAAGCACTCCGGCGCCTTGATGTCCTCGAGGTTGATGCCGCCGAAGGAGGGGCCGAGAAAGCGCACGCAGTTGATGAATTCGTCGGCATCCTCGGTATCGACCTCGAGGTCGATGGAATCGACATCGGCGAAGCGCTTGAACAGCACCGCCTTGCCTTCCATTACCGGCTTCGAGGCCAGCGCGCCGAGATTGCCGAGGCCGAGGATGGCGGTGCCGTTGGAGATGACGGCGACCATGTTGCCGCGAACCGTGTAGTCGAAGGCGCGGCTCGGGTCCTCGGCGATGGCGAGAACCGGCACAGCGACGCCCGGCGAATAGGCAAGGCTGAGATCGCGCTGCGTCGCCATTGGTTTTGTGGCTACGATCTCCAGCTTGCCGGGGCGGCCCATGGCATGGAATTCCAATGCCTCCTGGGCGCTGACGGAGGGCCCGTTGCTTTCGGTTTTCTTGGCCATGGTACTTTCGGTTTCCTCGCCCGTACGGCACCGCTTGAGATGGGTGCGCATGCTTTCTTTTGTGGAAGGTTCGGGATTAAGGCTACACTTCGCCGCTGTAAACCGCCAAGCATGGCTTGCAAAATTTTGGAAGCAGCTTCTTGAACGACGAGACGCCCATTCGAAGCGACAACGCCACGCCGGCCTTCGCGCCGGCGACGCCGATGATGGAGCAGTATATCGAGATCAAGGCGGCGAACCCGGATTCGCTGCTGTTCTACCGCATGGGCGATTTCTACGAGCTGTTCTTCGACGACGCCGAGAAGGCAAGCCGGGCGCTCGGCATCGTGCTGACCAAGCGCGGCAAGCATCAGGGGCTCGACATCCCGATGTGCGGCGTGCCGGTGCATGCCGCCGACGATTATCTGCAGAAGCTGATCGGCCAGGGGTTCCGCGTCGCCGTCTGCGAGCAGATCGAGGATCCGGCCGAGGCGAAGAAGCGCGGCGGCAAATCGGTGGTGCGCCGCGACGTGGTGCGGCTGGTCACCCCAGGCACCATCACCGAGGACAAGTTGCTGGCGCCGTCGGAATCGAGTTTTCTGATGGCGCTGGGACGGGTCAAGGGCGGCAGCAGCGATACAAGAGGCGGGGAGCGCGGCAGCGCGACAGGGAACCAAGGAAGTTTCGCCCTGGCCTGGATCGAGATCTCGACCGGTGTCTTCCGCGTCGCCGAGACAACCGCCGACCGGCTGCTCGCCGATGTCGTCCGCGTCGATCCGCGTGAGCTGATCGTCGCCGAACCGGTGTTTTACGACCCGGAGCTGAAGCCGGTGTTCGACGTGCTTGGACGCGTCGCCAGCCCGCAGCCGCCGTCGCTGTTCGATTCGGCTTCGGCCGCCGGCCGCATCGCCCGCTTCTTCGAGGTGGCGACGCCGGATAGTTTCGGCACATTTTCGCGCGCCGAGCTGTCGGCGATCTCAGGCGTCATCGCCTATGTCGAGAAGACGCAGAAGGCCGAACGGCCACCGCTGTCGCGGCCGGAACGCGAGGAGCAGGGTTCGACGCTGTTCATCGACCCGGCGACGCGCGCCAATCTGGAGCTGCTGCGCACGCTGTCCGGCAGCCGCGACGGATCGCTGTTCAAGGCGATCGACCGCACGGTGACCGGCGGCGGTGCAAGGCTGCTTGCCGACCGCTTGATGGCGCCGCTGACCGATCCGGCGGCAATCGCTGCAAGGCTGGACTCGGTGTCGTTCTTCCGCTCCGAGACGCGCCTTTGCCAGGCGGTGCGGGCAAGCCTGAAGAGCGTCGCCGATATGCCGCGCGCGCTGTCCAGGCTGGCGCTCAACCGCGGCGGCCCGCGCGACCTCGGCGCGCTGCGCGCCGGTTTCGAAGCGGCCGGCGCCATCGCCGAACTGTTCGGCCAAACCGCCTTGCCGGGCGAACTGGCCGCGGCGTTGGGAGCCATCAAGGCACTGCCCAGTGAACTGGCGACGCATCTGGCACAGGCGCTCAGCGACGAGCTGCCGTTGCTCAGGCGCGACGGCGGCTTCGTCCGCGGCGGCTACCACGCCGAACTCGACGAGATGCGGGCACTGCGCGACGAGTCGCGAAAGGTGATCGCCGGGCTGGAGCGTTCGCTGATCGACGAGACCGGCATCCGCTCGCTGAAGATCAGGCACAACAATGTGCTGGGCTATTATATCGAAGTCACCGCTAACCACCATGCGCTGATGACCGGCAGCGACGGCGCCAAGGCGCGCTTCATTCATCGCCAGACCATGGCCAACGCCATGCGCTTCACCACCACGGAACTCGCCGAACTGGAAACCAAGATCGCCAACGCCGCCGACCGGGCGCTGGCGATCGAGCTTGCCGCTTTCGAGGCGCTGACGGCGGAAGTGGTCGGCCAGGCCGACACGATCCGTGCCGGCGCCGAAGCGCTCGCCGTGCTGGACGTTTCGGCCGCACTTGCCTTGCTTTCCGAGAGCGAGGCCTGGTGCCGGCCGCTGGTCGATGCGAGCCTTGCCTTCGAGATTTCGGGTGGACGTCATCCGGTGGTCGAACAGGCGCTGCGGCGTTCCGGCGAGGGCCCGTTCGTCGCCAATGATTGCGATCTGTCGCCGCAAGGCGATGCCAAGGCCGGCGCGATCTGGCTGCTGACCGGGCCCAATATGGGCGGCAAATCGACCTTCCTCAGGCAAAACGCGCTGATCGCCATCCTCGCCCAGACCGGCTCCTTCGTGCCGGCGGCATCAGCCCATATCGGCGTCGTCGACCGGCTGTTTTCGCGGGTCGGCGCCTCCGACGATCTGGCGCGCGGCCGCTCCACCTTCATGGTCGAGATGGTCGAGACGGCGGCGATCCTCAACCAGGCCGGCGAGCGCGCACTGGTCATCCTCGATGAGATCGGCCGCGGCACCGCCACTTTCGACGGCCTGTCGATCGCCTGGGCGGCGGTCGAATATCTGCACGAGAAAAACCGCTGCCGGGCGATCTTCGCCACGCATTTCCACGAGATGACGGCGCTGGCCGGAAAACTGCCGCGGCTCTCCAACGTCACCATGCGGGTCAAGGAATGGGAGGGCGACGTGGTCTTCCTGCACGAGGTCGGCAAGGGTGCGGCCGACCGTTCCTACGGCGTCCAGGTAGCGCGGCTGGCCGGCCTGCCAGAGGCCGTCGTCGGCCGGGCCAAGGAAGTGCTGCACCAGCTTGAAGCAGGCGAGGTCTCGGGCAAGGCCAACCGTCTGGTCGACGACCTGCCGCTGTTTTCCGTGGCGGCGCAGCGGGAAGCGTCGAAGCCGGCGAAGAGTGACGGGCTGGGCGCGGCGCTAGCGGAGATCAATCCCGACGAGATGACGCCAAGGGAAGCGCTGGAAGCGCTGTACCGGCTGAAGGGGCTGGCTGGGAAGTAGTGCTCGTCCGATAGCGCTCTACCGCACCCCCCCTCTGTCCTGCCGGACTGTCCGGCAGGACAGAGGGGGGTGTGACGGAACGCTGCTTTGGCTTGCCTTCCGCCCCACCCCTCAAATCATCGCCAAGCCGGACTTCCGCCTCGGTGGTGGGAAGGCGCGGTCAATTTCGGCGAAATCTTCGCTCGTGAGCTCGATGTCCAACGCCGCGACATTCTGCCGGATATGCTCCGGGCGGCTGGCCTTCGGAATGGCAATCACGCCCTCCTGCGCCATCACCCAGGCAAGCGCGATCTGCGCCGGCGTCGCACCGTGGCGGGCGGCGATGGCATCTAACCTGGCGTTGCGCGCCAATACCCCCTGATCGACCGGCGAATAGGCCATCAGCGGCATGCCGCGTTGCCGGCTCCACGGGGCGAGGTCGAACTCGACGCCGCGCTGCGACAGATTGTAGAGCACCTGGTTGGTCTGGACGTTGCCGCCGGCCGGCAACCGAACCAGCTCTTCCATCTCATCGGTATCGAAATTGCTGACGCCCCAATGGCGGATCTTGCCGGCCGCCTTCAACGCTTCGAACGCCTCTACCGTTTCCATCAAAGGAACGCTGCCCGGCCAATGCAAGAGATAGAGATCGATGCGGTCGGTGGCGAGATGCCTCAGGCTGTTCTCGCATGCCCGTTTCAGGCCGGCGCGCGAGGCATTGGACGGCAGTACTTTGGAGACCAGGAAAACCTCGTCGCGGCGACCGGCGATGGCCTCCGCCACCACCTCCTCGGCGCCGCCGCTGGCATACATTTCGGCGGTGTCGATCAGCGTCATGCCGAGATCCAGCCCGAGCTTCAAGGCATTGGCCTCGTCGCCACGGCGGCGGCCGTCTTCGCCCATCTTCCAGGTGCCCTGGCCGAGCACCGGCACGGCTTCGCCGCAGGGCAGGGTGGTCGTTCTTATCGTCGATGGCATGGCATGCTCCAGTCCGAGGCCCGGATAGCACCACAGTCGCCAAGGCAAATCCAGGTGAAGCAGAAATCCAGGTGAGGCCTCTCGCCCGGATTCCCCGGCAGCGTGACGCCTACTTCACCGGATGGGCGGCGAGCCAGTCCTGCATCTGCTTGATCTCGGCCTGCTGCGCGGCGATCACTGCTTCGGCCAGCTTGCGGATTTCCGGATCCTTGCCATTGGCGAGCTCGATCTTGGCCATGTCGATGGCCGCTTGGTGATGCGGGATCATGCCGCGGGCGAAATCGACGTCGGCATTGCCGGAATATTCGATCGCCATCATGTCGACGTGCATCTTGTCCATCGCCGCCTTGTAGCCTTCGGTCGAAGGGCCCTGCGCGCCCATCGCGCCCATGTCGTGTTTCATCTCCTCGGCTTGCGCCGGAACGCTTTCGAGGAAAACGGCAAGCAGCATTCCCGCCGCCATCATCAGCAGCACGATCTTCTTGGCCAAGGTCATTCATCGTCTCCTTTTTTGAACAGGGTCTATCTGGGCAGTCGACTCAGAGTTTCAACGTTCTGAGCCGCAACGCGTTGGAGATCACCGAAACCGACGATAGGCTCATCGCCGCCGCCGCAATCATCGGCGACAACAGCGTGCCGGTGAGCGGATAGAGCACGCCGGCGGCGACCGGCACGCCAAGCACGTTGTAGAGGAAAGCGAAAAACAGGTTCTGGCGGATGTTGCGGATCGTGCCCTGGGCAAGCGTGCGGGCTCGGACGATGCCGTTGAGATCGCCCTTGACCAGCGTGATCCCTGCACTCTCGACCGCAACATCGGCGCCTGTGCCCATGGCGATGCCGACATCGGCGGCGGCCAGTGCTGGCGCATCGTTGACGCCGTCGCCGGCCATGGCGACGCCGGCACCGCCGGCGCGCAATTCCTCGACCAGCGCGTTCTTCTGTTGGGGCAAAAGTCCGGCACGCACCGCGTCGATGCCGAGCTTGGCTGCGATGGCCTTGGCGGTGCGCTCGTTGTCGCCGGTCGCCATGACGATCTTCAGCCCGCTGTCATGCAGCGCCTTGATCGCCTCGGCGGTGGTCGCCTTGATCGGGTCGGCAACGGCGACGAGGCCGGCGAGCATGCCTGCGACAGCGACGAACATCGCGGTCTTGCCGTCGGCCTGCAGCGCCTCGGCGCTGGCCTGGACCGGTGTGCTGTCGATGCCGAGATCGGCCATCATCGCGGCATTGCCGAGCGCCACCTTCTGTCCCGAAACCGTGCCGGAAACACCCTTGCCGGTGACGGCCTCGAAACCGCCGGCGTCCGGGATATTCACGCCGCGTTCGCGGGCGCCGTCGACGATCGCCTCGGCCAGCGGATGCTCCGAGCCTTTTTCCAGCCCGGCGGCGAGCGCCAGCAGCTCGTCTTGCGCCATCCCTTCGAAAGCGACGACGTCGGTCAGCCGCGGCCGGCCTTCGGTCAGCGTTCCCGTCTTGTCGACGATCAGCGTGTCGACCGAGGCAAAGCGCTCGAGCGCCGCCGCTTCCTTGATCAGCACTCCGGCATGCGCGCCGCGCCCGGTGGCGGTCATGATCGACATGGGCGTGGCAAGGCCGAGCGCGCACGGACAGGCGATGATCAGCACCGAGACCGCCGAGACGATGGCAAACACCAGGCTGGGTTCCGGTCCGACGATCGCCCAGGCGACGAACGCAATGATCGCAACCAGAACGACGGCCGGGACGAAGTAGAACGAGACGCGGTCGGCCAACCCCTGGATCGGCGCGCGTGAACGCTGCGCCTTGGCGACAAGCTCGACGATGCGCGCCAGAGTCGTCTCGGCGCCAATCTTTTCGGCGCGCATGATCAGCGAGCCGTTCTTGTTGAGCGTGCCGCCGGTGAGGTTGTCGCCTTCGGTCTTTTCGACCGGCAGCGGCTCGCCTGTGATCATCGATTCGTCGATGGACGAGCGCCCTGCGAGCACAATGCCGTCGACCGGCACGGCGTCGCCGGGGCGGATGCGCAAGCGGTCGCCGGCCTTGACCGTGTCGAGCGGCACGTCGTTCTCGGATCCGTCCACGCTGATCAGCCGCGCCGTCTTCGGCGCCAGGTCGAGCAGCGCACGGATCGCCGAACCGGTTTTCTCGCGGGCACGCAATTCCAGCACCTGGCCGAGGAACACCAGCGCGACGATTACCGCCGCCGCCTCGAAATAGACCGGTACGGTGCCGTCATGGCCGCGGAACTGGTGCGGAAAGAGGCCTGGAAACAGCGTGGCGACGACGCTGTAGAGATAGGCGGCACCGACGCCGAGCGAAATCAGCGTCCACATGTTGGGGCTGCGGTTGAGGACCGAGTCCCAGCCGCGGTGGAAGAACGGGAATGCCGCCCACAGCACCACCGGGCTGGCCAGCGCCAGCTCCAGCCAGACCTTCGCGCGGTCGTCGATGAAGGCCTGAAACGTCAGGCCGAGCATCGGCGCCATGGCGATGAGCAGCAACGGCACGGACAGCACCGCGCTCACCCAAAAGCGCCTGGTGAAGTCGACCAGTTCCGGGTTAGGCCCCTCGTCGCCGGTCGGCACGCCCATCGGTTCCAGCGCCATGCCGCAGATCGGGCAGGAGCCGGGCTTGTCGCGGATGATTTCGGGATGCATCGGGCAGGTGTATTGCGTGCCCTTGGGCATCGGCTGCGGCGCCGGCCTGTCGCCGAGATATTTTGCCGGCTCGGCCTCGAACTTCGCCTGGCAAGCGGCCGAGCAGAAATAGAAGCCCCGGCCCTCGTGCCGCAAAAAGTGCTTGGCCGTGGCGCGATCGACGCTCATGCCGCAGACGGGATCGGTAGCGGTCAGGTATTTTTCCGGCTCGGCGACGAATTTCGCGCGGCAGCTCTCGCTGCAGAAATGATAGCGACGGCCGTCATGCTCGGCCGTCGGCTTGCCGGCAGCCGGATCGACGGTCATGCCGCAGACCGGATCGCGGATGACGGCGTCCGCAGCAGAGGGGGCGCCTTTTGCCGAGCAGCAGCTGCCATGGGCGTGATGATGGTGATCGGAATGCGTCATGCCGAAAGCCCCTGTATTTCGATGTTGCGGCGGAGGTAGTGCTTCCAGTAACTGGAAGGTCAAGGGCCGATTTCGATTTTTCGTGGCCAGGCGCTAACCGAACCGGCCGCGGGCGCGAGATGATCCTCCTGTCGGCGGCTGCGGAGAACGCGTCCGTCCGCCCCATACCCAGCGCCGCGAAAACGCGCTATAGACGCCGCCGAAACGGCGAGGCCGAACGGCATTTATGGCAAGAATATCCCTGAAGCTCGAGGAACTGATCGACGGCGAAGCCTTGCGCCGCGAGATGACCGAACTGACCGCGGCCACGGCAGGCGACGGCTCCGGCAAGGCCGCGCGCAGCGGCGTCCTCAAGCTTCTCAAAAGCCGGCTCGCCGACGGCCGCACGGTCGCCGAACGCATGCTGATGGACGATGGCAGCGGCACCGCCTGCGCCGCCCGGCTGTCGCATCTGATGGATGAGATCATCCGCGCGCTCTACGATTTCGCCGCCACCCATGTCTATCGCGTCAAAAACCCGTCTTCGGCCGAGCGCATGGCGGTCGTGGCCGTCGGCGGCTATGGCCGCGGCACGCTGGCGCCCGGGTCCGACATCGATCTGCTGTTCCTGCTGCCCTACAAGCAGACGCCGTGGGGCGAGCAGATCGTCGAATACATGCTCTACATGCTGTGGGATCTGGGGCTGAAGGTCGGCCACGCCACGCGCAACATCGACGAGTGCCTCAGGCTGTCGCGCACCGACATCACCATCCGCACCTCGATCCTGGAGGCGCGCTTCCTGTGGGGCGAGCAAAAGCTCTATGACGAGCTTTTGCAGCGCTTCGACCACGAGGTGGTGCGCACCACCGGCCCCGAATATGTCCAGGCCAAGCTCGCCGAACGCGACGAGCGCCACGCCAAGGCCGGCGAGAGCCGTTACCTGGTCGAACCTAACGTCAAGGACGGCAAGGGCGGCCTGCGCGACCTGCAGACGCTGTTCTGGATCGCCAAATATTTTTACCGCGTGCGCACCGGCGAGGAACTGGTCGACAAGGGCGTCTTCACCGACGCCGAATACAGGGAATTCCAGAAGGCCGAGGATTTTCTATGGGCGGTGCGCTGCCACATGCATTTCCTCACCGGCAAGGCCGAGGAGCGGCTGCATTTCGATATCCAGCGCGATATTGCCGAGCGGCTGGGCTACACCACCCATCCCGGCCTGTCGGCGGTCGAGCGATTCATGAAGCACTACTTCCTCGTCGCCAAGGATGTCGGCGACCTGACCCGCATTTTCTGCGCCGCGCTGGAAGAAGAGCAGGCCAAGCATGTGCCGGGCTTCAACCGTATCTTCCTCACCTTTTCGCGGCGCAAGCGCAAGCTCGCCGGCACGGCCGATTTCATCGTCGACAACCACCGCATCAACATTGCCGACGACGAGGTGTTCGAGCGCGATCCGGTCAACCTGCTCAGGCTGTTCTGGTTTGCCGACAAGCATGGCCTGGAATTTCACCCCGATGCGCTGAAGCTTTTGACCCGCTCTCTCGGCCTCGTCGGCAAGGCGCTCAGGCGCGACGAGGAGGCCAACCGGCTGTTCCTCGATATCTTGACCTCGGACCGCAACGCCGAGCTCAATCTGCGGCGCATGAATGAGGCCGGACTGCTTGCCAAGCTGATCCCGGATTTCGGCAAGATCGTCGCCATGATGCAGTTCTCGATGTACCACCACTACACCGTGGACGAGCACCTCATCCGCTGCATCGGCGTGCTGGCCGAGATCGAGCGCGGCGACGGGGAAAAGATCCATCCACTCGCCCACTCGCTGATGCCGGGGCTGAAGAAGAGCCGCGAGGCGCTCTATGTCGCCGTGCTGCTGCACGACATCGCCAAGGGCAGGCCGGAGGACCATTCGCAAGCCGGCGCCAGGATCGCCCGGCGCATCTGCCCGCATATGGGGCTGTCGCCGGCCGATACCGAAACGGTTGCCTGGCTGGTCGAGAACCACCTCGTTATGTCGATGACGGCGCAGACCCGCGATCTCAACGACCGCAAGACGATCGAGGACTTTGCCGCCATCGTGCAGTCGGTCGAACGGCTGAAGATGCTGCTTGTGCTTACCGTCTGCGATATCCGCGGCGTCGGGCCTGGGGTCTGGAACGGCTGGAAGGGCCAGTTGCTGCGTACGCTCTACTATGAGACCGAGCTTTTGTTGACCGGCGGGTTTTCGGAGGTGTCGCGCGCCAAACGGACGGCGGCGGCGCGCGAACAACTGGCCGAGGCGCTTGCCGACTGGCCGGAAAAGGCCCGCAAGCGTTATGTCGGCCAACACTACGAGAACTATCTGCTGGCGGTCGATCTTCCCGACCAGCTCCGCCATGCCGAATTCATCCGCGAGGCCGATCACGCCGGCAAGAAGCTCGCCACCATGGTGAAAACCCACCAGTTCGAGGCGGTGACCGAGATCACCGTGCTGGCGCAGGACCATCCGCGCCTGCTCTCGGTGATTGCCGGCGCCTGTGCCGCGGCCGGCGGCAACATCGTCGACGCGCAGATCTTCACCACCTCGGACGGCCGCGCGCTCGACACCATCCTGATCTCGAGGGAGTTCGACCGCGACGAGGACGAGCGCCGCCGTGCCGAGCGCGTCGGCCGGCTGATCGAGGACGTGCTGTCGGGCAAGAGCTGGCTGCCCGAAATGATCGAGAAGCGCACCAAGCCGCGGCGCGGCGCCAAGGTTTTCCGTATTCCGCCACGCGCCGAGATCCGCAACACGCTGTCGAACCGTTTCTCGGTGATCGAGGTCGAGGGGCTGGACAGGCCGGGCCTTCTGTCGGAGATCACCGGCATGTTGTCGGACCTGTCGCTCGACATCGCCTCGGCCCACATCACCACCTTCGGCGAAAAAGTCATCGACACGTTCTACGTCACCGATCTCACCGGCCAGAAGATCGACAGCCCGTCGCGCACCGCGACCATCCGCAACAGGCTGATCGCGGTGCTCGAGGGCACGGCGTCCGAGCGCGGCAAGACCAAAACGGCCGCCGAGTGACTGTTACCTTCCATTTGCCCCAATCGCACAGGCAGTCTTCAAGCGCATGAGCCTTGTCAAGAAATTCGCCACGGTCGCTTCCGGCACGCTGATGAGCCGCGCCCTCGGTTTCGGCCGCGAGATGCTGATGGCTGCTGCACTTGGCACCGGGCCGATCGCCGACGCCTTCAATGCCGCCTTCCAGTTTCCCAACACCTTTCGCCGGCTGTTCGCCGAAGGCGCCTTCAATGCCGCCTTCGTGCCGCTGTTCGCCAAGGAGATCGAGACACACGGCACCGACGGCGCCAAGCGCTTTTCCGAAGAGGTGTTCGGCGTCTTGTTCACGGCGCTTCTGGCGCTGACCATCGCCATGGAACTGGCGATGCCGCTGATCGTGCGCTATCTGGTGGCGCCGGGCTTTGCCGACACGCCGGGAAAATTCGAGACGACGGTGGCGCTGGCGACCGTCATGTTCCCCTACCTGATCTGCATGTCGCTCGGCGCCATGATGGCCGGCATGCTGAATTCGCTGCGCCGCTATTTCGCCGCTGCGGTGGCGCCGGTGTTCCTCAACGTCATCCTTATCGCCGTGCTTGCCTATGCCTGGTACAAGGGTTCGGACGCCCGCACCGTTGGTTTCGGCCTGGCTTGGGGCGTGCTGGCGGCCGGCCTGGTGCAGCTGGCGATCGTCTGGGCGGCGGTGCGCCATGCCGGCATTTCGATCGGCTTCCGGCGGCCGAAGATGACGCCGAACGTCAAGCGGCTGCTGATCCTGGCGCTGCCGGCGGCGATCACCGGCGGCATCACCCAGATCAATCAGCTGATCGGCACGGCGATCGCGTCGGCGCAGGACAGCGCGGTGTCATCGCTGGCCTATGCCGACCGCGTCTACCAGCTGCCGCTGGGCGTCGTCGGCGTCGCCGTCGCCATCGTGCTGTTGCCGGAACTGTCGCGGGCGCTGAAATCGGGCAATCTGGTCGAGGCCGCCAATCTGCAGAACCGCTCGGTCGAGTTTACCCTTTTCATGACCTTGCCTGCGGCGGCCGCGCTGCTGGTCATGTCCGAGCCGATCGTGCGGCTGGTCTATGAGCG
This sequence comes from Mesorhizobium sp. M0968, assembly GCF_040319065.1. Taxonomy (NCBI): domain Bacteria; kingdom Pseudomonadati; phylum Pseudomonadota; class Alphaproteobacteria; order Hyphomicrobiales; family Phyllobacteriaceae; genus Mesorhizobium; species Mesorhizobium sp. M0968. Next base: position 167,288 of record NZ_JAMYNL010000006.1, on the reverse strand, counting down.
CGGCGCCTTTGCCGCCAACAATTCGACGCCGACGGTCGCGGCAATCCTGGCGATCTTCGGGCTCGGCCTGCCGGCCTTCGTGCTGATCAAGGCGTTCACCCCAGGCTATTTCGCTCGCGAGGACACGCGCACGCCGATGATTTTCGCCGCCATCTCGGTGGCGGTTAACATTACGACGGCACTGACGCTGTTTCCGACGATGGGCGCGCCCGGCATTGCCGTTGCCTCCGCTGTCGCCGGCTGGGTCAATGCGGCGATGCTGCTCGCCGTGCTGATCCGGCGCGGCCATTGGGGCCGCGACGTGCCGCTCATGAAACGCATCCCGCGGCTGGTGCTGTCGGCGGCGGTGATGGCCGCGGCGCTCTATTTTGCCGAACACTGGTTCGCCGCAAGTCTCGGCTCCGGCTCGCCGCTGGTGATCAAGGCGGTGACGCTGCTTGCGCTCGTCGCCGGCGGGGCGCTGCTTTACTTCGTCACCGCCTTCGCCACCGGCGGTGCCGATTTCGGCATGATCCGCCGCAATATCGGGCGCAAGGGCTCCCAGCCGGTCAAGGAGCAATCTCCGGATCCGTGAGGGGGAAAATTCATCAGCGCCAATTTTGTTCTTGCTTTGTGCCGGCAGCTATGCTATTAATTTCGGTATGGTGCTAATTGGCTCCAACGACCCGCCCACCGAGGCGGGTTTTTGTTTCTGGTCGGCGCCATCCCTCAAACAGCCTTCTGTTCGGCCGACGTCAAAGCCTGCGCGCCCTGGCCAACGCCCCTCTTGATCGTCTCCTCGCTCTCGTCCATAAGCGCGCCGTCGCAAGACTTTCGCCGCGCGCGAAACGGCCCTCCACAAGCCAGGGAAACACCATGACCGATCAGCCCCCCTTCAAACCGCTCGTTTTTTCCGGCGTCCAGCCAACCGGCAATCTGCATCTCGGCAATTATCTCGGCGCCATCAAGAAATTCGTCGCCCTGCAGGACACCTCCGACTGTATCTATTGCGTCGTCGATCTGCATTCGCTGACCGCACAGCTCGTCCATGAGGATCTGCAGGACCAGACGCGGTCGATCACCGCGGCGTTTCTCGCCTCGGGCATCGACCCGACCAAGCACATCGTCTTCAACCAGTCGCGGGTGATGCAGCACGCCGAGCTTGCCTGGATCTTCAACTGCGTGGCGCGCATCGGTTGGATGAACCGCATGACGCAATTCAAGGACAAGGCGGGCAAGGACCGCGAGAACGCCTCGCTCGGCCTGCTCGCCTATCCCTCCCTGATGGCCGCCGACATCCTGGTCTACCGCGCCACCCACGTACCGGTCGGCGACGACCAGAAGCAGCATCTGGAGCTGACCCGCGACATTGCGCAGAAGTTCAACAACGACTTTTCGCATCGCATCGCAGCGCTTGGCGTCGGCGTCGAGATGCAGGTCGGCGAAGAGACGGTGAACGGCTATTTCCCGCTGACCGAGCCGGTCATCGGCGGCCCGGCAGCGCGCATCATGTCGCTGCGCGACGGTTCGAAGAAGATGTCGAAGTCGGACCCGTCGGACCTGTCGCGCATCAACCTGACCGACGATGCCGACGCCATCTCGAAGAAGATCCGCAAGGCCAAGACCGACCCGGAGGCTTTGCCCGGCGAACTGGACGGGCTTGCCGGCCGGCCGGAAGCGGAAAACCTCGTCGGCATCTATGCCGGCCTCGCCGAAATCTCGAAAGAGGCGGTGCTGAAGGAATATGGCGGCCAGCAGTTTTCGGTGTTCAAGCCGGCGCTGGCCGACCTTGCGGTGGAAAAGCTGGCGCCGATCGCCGGCGAGATGCGCCGCATCTCCGGCGACCGCGCCTATGTCGACGCGGTGCTGCGCGATGGCGGCGAGCGTGCCGGCACATTGGCCGAAGCGACCATGAAGACCGTGCGCGACATTATCGGCCTGCTGCAAGGCTAATGCATGTCGCGCAAAAGTGTGCAGCGGTTTTGCGATAACGACATGCATAAAACAGGAACCTGAAGCGCGTCGCTGGTCGAACGCATCGCGCTTTAAGCTGCACCAGCATTGCCACAGCCGCCGGTCGCTTGCGGGCGGGCTGTGGCGGTGGCAGATTGCGGCCGAAACCATCGAACAGGGTGAATATGGTCTCCAAACGCCTCAGCCGCGAAGTCGGTCATCGCCGCAAGTTCCTGGCGATCATCGACGATACGCCCGAATGCGAGCGCGCCGTCGCCTACGCCTCGAAGCGGGCGCAAAGCACGGGCGGCGTGCTGGTGCTGCTCTATGTCATCGAGCCGGATGATTTCCAGCACTGGCTGGGCGTCGAGAAGATCATGCGCGAGGAGGCGACCGCCACGGCGCGTGCCGCACTGGACAGCTACGCCAACAAGGTGCGCCAGAAGCTCGGCATCGAGCCGGAACTGGTGGTCCGCGAGGGCAAGCCTACCGAAGAGATCCACAAGCTGATCGAGGAAGACCAGGACATCGCCATTCTGGTGCTGGCGGCAGGCGCCGGCAAGGAAGGCCCAGGGCCGCTGGTCGGCGCGGTCGCCGGCAAGGGCGCCGCCTTTCCTATCCCGGTCACGGTGGTGCCGCAGAACCTGTCGGACGAGGAGATCGACAGCCTCGCCTGAGATGTGCTGATATTCAGGTGAGGCCGGCCTGCAAATGGCGGCTTCCTGCGCTTCCGGTGCTCACGTACCAAAAGTACGCTCCGCTCCGGTTCTCGGAAACCACCATTTTCGGCTCGGCCTGACCTGAATCTCAACACATCTCCAATCGTTTCAGCGAACTAGCAAAACATTCCGCCAGCCAGCCGTTCTCCCCGATGCCTTTCCCTTGAATGTCGGGCGGATAAAGCCTAATTAGAATTATTCCAAACTAGCTGCCCCAACGGGCACGGAGACGGCCATGTTCATCCAGACCGAGTCGACGCCAAACCCGGCGACGCTGAAATTCCTGCCCGGCAAGGAAGTGCTGCAAGAAGGCACCGCCGATTTCCGCGATGCCGATAGCGCCGCGACGGCTTCGCCGCTCGCCGGCCGGCTGTTCGAAATCCCCGGCGTCACCGGCGTCTTCTTCGGCTATGACTTCATCACCGTGACCAAGGACGGCCCCGACTGGCAGCATCTGAAGCCGGCTATCCTCGGCGCCATCATGGAGCATTTCATGTCCGGCGCCCCGGTGATGGCCAAGGCCGGCCCCGCCGCCGAGACCAGCCAGACCGGCGAATTCTACGACAAGGCCGACGAGGAGCTGGTCGTCACCATCAAGGAGCTGCTCGACACGCGGGTGCGCCCGGCGGTGGCCCAGGACGGCGGCGACATCACCTTCCGCGGCTTCGAGAACGGCACCGTGTTCCTGCACATGAAGGGCGCCTGCGCCGGCTGCCCGTCGTCGACGGCGACGCTGAAGCACGGCATCCAGAACCTGCTCCGGCACTTTGTGCCGGAAGTGCAGCACGTCGAACAGGTCTCCTGACGCACCGTTCCATCGTCAACGTCGATAGACAACAAAAAACCGGGCCAAAGTGCCCGGTTTTCTGTTTGCGACGTCTGTGTTGTTGCCTAGACGGTCCGCGTATAAGGGTTTTATATCACAATGACCTTGGCGCCGACCGAGGTGCGGTCGTAGAGGTCGATAATGTCCTGGTTCATCAGCCGGATGCAGCCCGACGACATCGCCTTGCCGATCGAATTCCATTCCGGGCTGCCATGCAGGCGATAACCCATGTCGCCGCCCTTGTTGAACAGGTACATGGCGCGCGCGCCGAGCGGGTTCTTCAACCCCGGCTCCATGCCACCGGCAAACTTTGCCAACTCCGGCTGGCGCTTGATCATCTGCGAAGGCGGTGTCCAGGTCGGCCATTCGCGCTTCAGCGCGATATGGGCGGTGCCGTGCCATTCGAAACCCTCACGGCCGACGCCGATGCCGTAGCGCATCGCTTCGCCGTCGCCCATGACGAAATAGAGGAACTTGTTCTGCGTATCGACGATAATGGTGCCCGGCTTTTCCCTGGTGTCGTAGTCGACGATCTGCCGGCGGTATTTGAACGGCACCTTTTCGATCGGAACGCGCGGCAGGTGATAGCCGGCGTCGGTCACCGCGCCGTAGTTGTTGGTGAAGATCTGCGAGCCGATGGTGCTGCAACCGGCGACAGCCGTCGACAGCGCCAGGGCCGCGACGATTGCAAGTGACTTCATGCGCATGAAAAGGTCCGATGCCTGCCCAAACAACAGCGGCTCGAGTCGGCCGCTTTTTTCATCTTCATTCATGCTGGCATTTGCTTTGCTTGCCAAGCGGGCGATGCCTATATCCTTGGACTTGCGTGCTGGTAAACCCGCGACTATGGCATTTCGGCAACAGCCCCCGCAGGATTATGTTGCAAAATCAATGGGGCCAGGAACAAGGACCAGGAGACGAAGAAATCACCCATGAAGTCGGCGACGCTGCCCGGCGCTCTGGCCTGCGGCCAAGACCATCCGTTGCTACGAGGAGATCGGCCTGAGACGCGGCCGCCGCAGGGGAAAGTCCAGACGGGCCCGGGTTTAATAAAGGACGCCGCGAAGCACGGCCCAAGCCAGAAGCCCGAACGTGCCGATCACCACCAATGCACCAAGGACCGTGCCGATCTTTTCAGGCAATCCATCGGGGCGACCAGGATCGTCGGCCATTCAACTATCGATCATGACGTAGGCCGCACCAAACACGGCAACGATAATTGCCCCAAGCACCGCCCAGCCTCTGATGGCCGAGCGGATTTCCTCCGGCGTCGCCGATTTCCGGTCGTCATCTTCCGTCATCTAATGCTCCTCCTAAAATCCGTGGCAGACATTGAAAACGCAAGCTGCAACGTGCGCCGTTCGAGAGCAAGCGTTCCCCAGCCTTCGACACTCCGCAGGGGCGGCGGTCACGATCCCGGTGGGCGGTACCGGATCGACTTGGCTTTGCCAAGCGCGTCCATCGTCTCTTCGACACTTAACAGGACGGTGGTCTGGTACGAGCTGAGCGCGCCTCCCGCACCGATGGCCAGCATGACAGAGGCCATGGACACGTTGTCCGGCGCCTCCCATAGGTTCCAGCCATCGTACTCCCCGAAGGCATACCAGAACCCGTGCAGCTTTCCGCCGACCGACTCGATGTAGGAACGGGCAGCCTCGCGTCTGTCCTCGGGATTATCCATCAAGCGCGCCCAGGTTTCGGGCCTGTAGCTGAATCGCGTGAGATACATCGGCATGGTTCGTCTCCTCCCAGAGCTGCCCCCACCAAGACAGTTAAGCGCCCCAATCCGGGAGAACGCGAGTCGTTTCCGAGGCGTAGTACCGCTGGCTTAGTTGCGGGGCCGCTAATAGACCTGTTTCAATTGCCTTTTCCCAAGGGGAGTAAGGTCAATGGCCGCATATCTCATTGCTGATGTAGACGTAACCGACGCCGCCGTTTTCGAGGAATACCGCCGGGACGTGCCGGCAACCGAAGCCCGCTACGGGGGAAGGTACATCGCTCGCGGCGGAGCCACCAAAGTTCTGGAAGGCGATTGGGAACCTCATCGCCTCGTCATTGTCGAATTCCCGGACATGGCGTCCCTCCTGGCATGGTACGACTCTCCGGAATACGGCCGCCTCAAGGCCATCCGCGAACGCTGCGCAAAGACGAGAATTATTGCTCTGGAGGGCATGATGCCGGTTAGCTGAAGGTCGGGTCGATGACAATGGCAAGTCTGAGTTGCCATATCAGGTGCGGCCCGGCGACGGGACAGGAGCATTCTGATATGAATCAGCAAGCTTGAAACTTGCGGGCGGGAAACGGCCAATGATGGGAGGATGACGCCGGAAACACTCATTGAACGGGACCTACAAATCAATATGACCCAACACCAGATCGGCAGGCGGTGTTACAGCGTGACCTAGGGTTGTGTCATGGCGTTGAAAATGCCGGCGCCAACTATCGCACATAAGGCTGCGGCCCCAAGCCCTCCCACAATGATGCACCACCAGGCGCGGCCATTTCCCCGAAGCACGGGATTCATTTTTATCATCCGTCGCGCCAGAAGCCCCTGGTAGAGTGCATAAGAAGACCCGAAACCGGCGAGCCAAATGACGGAAAATACGACGCCCCGCGTGAGCATCCTATTGAGCCTAGTCTGCTCGACCGTCAAACTTGCATTCTCAGTAACCATGCTTCGCCACCTTTTTGATTATGCTGCGACCACTATCGGGCCTGCAGCGGTGAATATTAGATCAACCGCGACGCCTCGCGAAAACATAGCTCCCCTCACCAGTAGGAAACGCATTCATAACGCGAGCGGCCCGCCTTGTGGAAGGGCGGGCCTTGTAGCGCCCGCTCCACAGTATTTTGCAGATTAGGTTTGTCAGCCAGATAATCGCCGCGAGGCGATTATGTACTTTACAAACAGGGAGGTCTGAAGACGCGGGTAGCCCCCTCTTCGGGGTCGATCACCAACACAACGTTTTCTGGGTTTTGCCAAGGCAGCGACATCACGTAGGCCGCAAAGTCGTCTTCGGAGAAATGGTTGAAGCCGCCGCCGGCTACAAACATTTGCGGGTGCTTGCTGCCGCCAAAGCTAGCCTCGACACTGTTAAGTTGTTGGAAGGGGCCGCGCTCCGCCAGCCATTCCTGTATGCGCTCAAAAAGAACGGGTTGACCGTTCGGGCTCGAACAGTCTTCGGCAGCGGATGTACAAAGCACCACACCGCTGACGACGCTCATTGTGCTTTCTTGCCCTTCGGCTTGTGTTTAGGGTCCGGCGGCGTTTTCGCCAGCTTGCCCATTATGGCATCGGCCTTGTCGGCCTTACCATCCGCATCGATTTCGCGCGCCTTCTCAATGAAGGCGGCAGACTGTGAAGGGTTGTCTGCCTTCATTTTCCTTCGGGTCTTTTCAGGTCGAGCTGCGGGCTTTTTGCTTCTGGTTTGCATATCGTGAGTTTGTGTCCTCCAACATTGCCCGACAACGGCAGGAGACCTAGGCTTTTTGCACTACCGCCATTGTCGAACGTATGGAACTCATGGGCACGGTAATGGATGGCTGTCGCCAAATGAATAGCATCCGGGGTAGAAAGTGTCTTCCCGGCGTGGGCTGCGGCATTTGCCGAATAGTGGTCACGCAGATCATGCGAAAGCCCGGCAACTTTGGTGTCCATTCCCAATTGCGTCATTCGCTTTATCAGGTCGGTGAAGCTGCTGCCAACGCCGACCGGTATCCTGGATTGCAGCACTTCGACCCGCGTCAAGACCGAAGTGACCAGCTTTACCTCGCGTCGTTTATGACGGGCGATTACCTCGCGCACGCCATCCATTTCGCCAGACTTCCGGTTCTCATCGTTGAGCCACGCGAGGAAAAGGCAGGTATCCCAATAGTAGATTGGACTAGCGCCAGCCATCGCGAAGCTCCCGGACAAAGGCTTCAGAACTCAAGCCGCCAGTCGCGTCCGGGGCGCGGCCTCTCAGATCTTCCCAATCGGGCAGATCGGATTCGGGGGGGTAGGCTTCGATGCTTGTTACCTCAATCTGGTGCGGGAAGTCGGTTCGCGCACGATAGAGAAGTGTGCCAAAGACCTCCACTTTGCGGCCAACCGCAGAGACGGCTTCGTCATATAAGCGAGCCGGAAAATGACAGGTTACCTTCTTTGGCCCAACATCTGGATAGATTTGGAACGTGTTGACCCCTAGGTGAAGGTTGATCTGTTCAAGGTTCCCCTGAAGAAACCCTTCACATTCCTCATCGACCGCAAGAGCGGCGTCAACGCGGCTGACGATCTGCGGCGTAAGGTCGATGCGACTATCGTTGAAAAGCAACGTCGCGCTTTTGACAGTCGTCCCAACTGGACGTGCTAGGTTCCGGATGTCCCAGAGCAATTCAGCATCAAGGTCAAGCAGGTCGCCGCCGCTCGCCAACGCCGCAGAAATCCGGTTCAGACTATCAATCACGATTAGGCCGGTAGGCGGCTTACCCGGCAACGGATGTGGACCGAGAGTGACGCGAACCGGACTATTGTAGGACAGCTCGGCGATACGAAAATAGCTGGCCGTCTTGCCCGCGTTTGCATCGCGATCAAGCCGATTGAGCGTGGCGTTTAGGTTCTGGAGTTCGGACAGAAACGCGGCGAGCCGCACTTGTCCGTCATCCTCGGGCAAGCCCTCAATGACAAGCGTAATGTGGTCTTCAGTAGCCATCAATCGCACCACCACATGAACGGACTTGGAGCTTACCCGGCGAACGAGTCCCGGTATTTCAAACGCTTTCCAACGATGCCAGCCATGGCCTTTACCGTCCTGTTGTTGTCATCGACGCCAAGCGCGATGCGGTTACTGTAGCGGAAATCGAACTCGGCAAGATAGCGGTGCAAATGCTGCTCGCCGCAATGCTGATAGATCCCCTTCATGCCACGTTTGAAGATGCTGTAATAGCCTTCGACCGTGCTGGTATGGACGGTCTTTTCGCCTTCGTAGCGGACGTATTCGTCCTTGGAATGCTTAACGACATCATGGGAGGCGAAATCCTGATCGGCGCGGCGATAGATGCCGCTTTCGTCGGTCATCAACGCGCTCTCGCGAGCGATGTTGGCGCGAACGATGGGCATGACGTTGCCCATGCGGGCGGTATCGACGTGGAAGGAACGCGCGCGACCACCACGCTCGACAAGCGTGACAACAGAATTCTTGTGAGCGCCACCGCCACGCCTTACCGGAGCGCCTTTCAGGCGACCGATGTACGTTTCGTCAACTTCGACATGCTTGCCTTCGCCGCCCATCGGAGAAAGGACGCCATCGCGCATTGCCTCACGCAAGCGATGGAACATGAACCATGCGGTCTTGTACTGGACCTGCAACGTCCGGTGCAGTTGGTGAGCGCTGATACCCTTCTTGCTGGACGCAAGAAGGTGCGCCGCTTGCCACCACTTGTGCAGCGGCACATGGCTTGATTCGAACACCGTTCCGACCTTCACGGTGAATTGCTTCTTGCACTCCAAGCAGCGGCGAAGGCCGGTGCGAGCGGTTGGGCCAGAGACTCGGGTAATGCGCGCCTGTTCGCAGTTGCCGCACTTCGGGCAAATCGGACCTTCGGACCAAACAATCGCTTCCAGCCGCTCAAAAGCAGCTTCTTCGTTGTGGAAATGTGGCTCGGAAAGGACGCTCATAACCCGGATTCCTACTGTGGATTCAAGGTATCAGGCATCGCCGTGTTTGTAAAGTACATAATCGCCCGCCGCGACCGGGTTCAAACCGTGAACAAAATCTGGCATGGTGCGGCCATGCCGATTATCTCACCTCTACCCCTCAATCCGCTCATCGATGGCCGCCAGTCGGAGCGCGCCATGCTGGTCCGGCGCGGCGTGCAGCGGCTGCTCAGGCAGATGGGCGCGCATGTCTTGCCCGAACTGTCGCTGGCCACCGGCCGCCGCGCCGACCTCGTCGCGCTGACCCGCCACGGCGACATCTGGATCATCGAGATCAAGTCCTCGGTCGAGGATTTCAGGGTCGACCGCAAATGGCCGGACTACCGGCTGCATTCCGACCGCTTCTTCTTCGCCACCCATCCCGGCGTGCCCCAGGAGATCTTTCCGGAGGAGTGCGGCTTCATTCTCTCCGACGGGTACGGCGCCGAGATTTTGCGCGATGCGCCCGAGCACCGCATGGCAGCGGCGACGCGCAAGGCGCTGATGCTGCGGATCGCACGCGCCGGTGCGTCGCGGCTGCTCGCGGCCGAGCTTGCCGGCGTGTCGGTGCCGGCGCTGGACGGCGAGAGCGAGTAGGGGGGTGCGCTCGTCGTGATTTCAGACGTCGTGCTGCCCCTCGTCCGGCCGCTGCGCGGGTGAGGGGGCATCTTCCCAAATGCGATAGCCCTGCGGAAGCGAGGATGAGAACCGCTATTCCACGATGCGGTAGATGTTCCACAGGCTGGTGCCCGACACCACGTAGGGCTCCATCTCCTTGCCCCATTTGGCGTGCGCGTCGATCTTGCCGATCCTGGCGAAGAACGCCTTCAACTGGCGAGGCTTTCGACCTGGTGATGTGACCCGACCGTCGCTTCCCGCGCGCCGATTCGGTCATGATCTGGAACTTGAGGTCGTCGAGACCGGCCTGCGAGCCGATCTCGCGTTCCCATTCTTTAACAGTTCGAGCACGGTCTGCTTGTGGCCGAACTTGGCGTCGATCTGCCATCTGGCACTGAACATCGCCGCCTCCTTATTCGTCCCAGGCCTGCACGACCGTCTGCCGTGCGATCTGGCCGTTCTTCAGCTCCAGCATCGCCGCGCAGAATACCTTGGTCCCGTCCGGATAGGAGCAGGCCTGGGTGAAGGCGAGGTTGTTGCCGTCGGCAATGGTGGTGTCGACCTTGTGGGTCATCGCCCGGCTGCAAATGTCGTCCCAGAACGTGGTGATCGCAGCGCGCCCGCGGATTTCGCGCGGCTTGCTCGGCGGGTTGTTGCGGTCGATCACCCGCACCAATGCGTCGTCGGCATAGAAGCTCGCCAGCAATTTTCCATCACGGCCCTCAATCGCCTTCTTGATCGCAGCGCCGTCTATCGTCTGTGTCTTGGTCAGCATTTTTTCCTCCATAGGCCCGTCTTCACCGGGCGTTCAGTTGATCAGAACCGCCCGGCGCTCATAGACGGGCAGGTGGTTCACTGCGACTTCGCCTTGACGGCCGCGAACACCTCGTCGGACTGCTTCTTGAAAGTGGCGAGATCGACCTGGCTGCCGTTGAGCATCGTCGACCAGTGGCGCACGATCGCCGCCATCGCCACCGCCTCCTTGATCTCCTCGTCGCTGGCGCCATTGAGCTTGGCCGCCTGCGTGTGGAAATAGATGCAGTACTGGCAGGGGATCTGCGAGGCGACGGCGAGGCCCATCAGTTCCTTGGTCTTGCCGTCGAGCGCGGTGTTCGGGTTGAGCTGCACGCCCTTGATCTCGGCCCAGGCGCCGGCAACGGCGACATCCGGCAGCGTCTTGAACATGTCCGGCACCGAGCCGAGCGTTGCCTGGATGTCCTTGTAGGCAGCCGTCGCCGAGGCGTCTTCGGCCTTGGCAGGAGCGATCGCCAACAGCGCGCCGACGCCTGCCGCCAGCACCAGTGATTTGAGTGTCGACTTCAGCATTTTATTCCTCCCTTCGCAGCGCCTTTCCCGGCGACATCCGCCTGGCCTGCATGGGACGAAGTGATAGCGCTTACGCATGCCTGGCCGCTTCGCCCGAAAGCGCCATGGCTGCTATGGCCCGTGCGGGCCAGCATGCCGGGCCGAGAACGCCGCCGCCGCCGCCCGCGACGGCAGGTCCAGCTTGAGCAGAATATTGGCGACGTGGCGCTTGACGGTGTGTTCGCTCAGCCCGAGTTCGGCGGCGATCGCGGCATTGCTCTTGCCGTCGGCGATGAGGTTCACCACCTCGCTTTCGCGCGCCGTCAGTGCGGCCGGCTCGGCAGCCTTGGCCTTCGGCCGGCAGGCCGGCTCCAGATGCTGTTCCGAGGTCGCCTGCACCAGCGCCAGCGGCTCATCCAGCTCGTCAAGCGCGATGCGCCCGGCGTCATTGAAATGAAGGCCTGAACCGGCGGCGAGATCGGCGACCAGCCGCGAAGCGAGGATGTCGCCGCGCCCGGCATGCGCGGCAAGCTGCATCGTCACGCGCGCCGTCAACCCCGTCGGCGGCCCACGCAACTCGACCTCGCCGACATGCACGCCCTGCGCGCTGGCGACGCCGATCTCCTGCGCCGCATCGCGCAGCCCCGCCGCGCAGCGTACGGCCCGCGCCGGGCCGTCGAAGCGCGCCATCATCAGCTCGCCATGCGTGCCGGCCGGGCGGCCGCCATGGCGCCCGACCGTAAGCCGCCAGCTTTCCTGAAAACGCTGGCTGCGCTCGCTCCACATGCGGTCGCCAAGCCGCGCCGTGTCGTAGATCCGGGTGACCAGCAGTGCAGCCAGCACGCGCTCGGCCTCGGCAACGGCGCGCGCTCCGGTCAGGAATTCCTCTATCAGATCGGCCACCCGGTCGATATCGCCGGTCCAGATCGGGTGGTCGCGCCCGGCCACCTCGATCAGCCGCGAATTCGGGATCTTCCTTGCCAGGAAGCGGCTGGCCTCCGGGTCGACGCGCGCATCGTTGCGGCGATGGATGAGCAGCGTCGGTGCGCTGATCGCCGCCAGCACGCCGCGCACGTCGATAGCCGCATTCATGCGGGCCAGGGCGATTGCCGCGGTCGGGCTCGCCGACAGCCGCTCGAAGCGCGCCCACCATGTGGCGAAACGCGGATCGTCGACGCGGCCGGGCGCGAAATGCGGCAGGGTGGCGCCGGTGCCCCATGCGGTCTCCGCCGTCGCGATGAACGCCTCAAGGCGTTCCGGCGGCATCACCCATTTGTGGAAATGCGCATAGCCGCCATAAAGCGCCAGCGCCCGCGTCCGCTCCGGGTAGGTGGCGGCGAACAGCATTGCCATCGGCGCGCCTTCCGAAGCGCCGAGCAAGGCGGCGCGGCCGCTGCCGGTCGCATCCATCACCGCGCGTACATCGTCCATGCGGGTTTCGAGGCTGGGCAGGTGGTGGACATCGACGCGGTCGGACAGACCGGTGCCGCGCTTGTCGAACAGGATCAGCCGTGAGAACGCGGAAAGCCGCTTCAACAGCCGGGTGTAGCCCTCGTCTTCCCAGTGCAGGTCGAGATTGGAAATGAAACCCGGCACGAAGACGAGATCGAGCGATCCCTGGCCGACCACCTGATAGGCGATCCGCACGTCGCCACTGAGCGCGTATCGAGTTTCGATCGGCCTCACGAGTTGTCCGCCCGACCCGACGATTTCTTATCGCCGGATCATAGCAGAGGCGCGCGGCCTGCGGCAGATGAAACTTCAGAGAGTGTGAATGTGGGCCCGCGGCGCCTACTTCTGTGACGCGGCGGCAGTCTCGGTGTTCGCTCCGCCGACGCTAAAACCTGCGCCCTCCGGCGCGCCCGGCCGCTTGATGTGTGGCGCGGCCGCGACGACAAGCTCGTTGAACCCCTCGCCACCGCTGTCCAGCATCTCGAACAATTGCCGGCGCATCCTCGGCTCCCAGAATTTGTTGATGTGCTCGGCGACGCCGGCAATGCCTTGCTCGCGCGGCTTTGAGTGGAAAAAGGCGGCAATCTGGTTGGCCATGCGAACCAGCTTTTCGCTGGTGCTCATGAGGTGGCCCTCGTCATGCGACATGCTTGGCAACTCCGGAAACCACGCGGTCAGGATGGGTGAAAATATCGAAATCGTCGCCGCGCACCAGCGCCACCAGCGTCATGCCGGAATCGTTCGCGGTGCGGATGGCAAGTGCCGTCGGCGCCGAGACGGCAATGATGACGGCCGAGCCGATCGCCGCGGTCTTCTGCACCATCTCGACCGAAACGCGCGACGTGACGACGACGGCCCCCGACCTGCCGTCGATACCAGCTTTGGCCAGCGCGCCAGCCAGCTTGTCCAGTGCGTTATGGCGGCCGACATCCTCGCGCGCCATGACGATGCCCTTGCCGGGAAGGTAAAAACCGGCGGCGTGGACGGCACCGGTCTCGGCGTGCAGCGGCTGCAGCTTCGACAAAAGCTTGACCGAGCGGACGATGTCATTGGCCTGAAGTGTAAGTTGCGACGCACCGACCGGGTTTACCGAGCGCATCGCCTCCTCGATCGATTCGATGCCGCACAACCCGCAGCCGACCGGGCCGGCCAGGCGTCTGCGACGCGCTTCGAAGCGGGTGTTGGCCTGGTCCTTCAGCCGGATCTGGATATCGATGCCGGCGCCGTGATCCTCGACTTCGATCGCTTCGATTTCGTCCGGCGAGGCAATGATGCCTTCGGTCAGCGAGAAGCCGAGCGCGAAATCCTCGAAATCAGCCGGGCTTGCCATCATCACCGCATGCGTGGTGCCGGCAAAGGAGAACGCCACCGGCGTCTCTTCCGGCACCATGCGGTTGGCGGCCGCAGTGCCGCCGGCGCGGCGCGCGAGACGCGAGATCTGCGCAATGGCTTTGCGGCGCGCGGTCAAGGACTACTCCGCCGCTTCCAACTTCGCGATGCGGCGGCTTTGCTTTGCCTGCTCGTCATAGTCGCGCTGCCATTCCGACGGGCCGTTGGATGCACCCACCTGCACCGCGGTCACCTTGTATTCCGGGCAGTTGGTCGCCCAGTCGGAGAAGTCGGTGGTGATGACGTTAGCCTGGGTGTCGGGATGGTGGAAGGTCGTATAGACGACGCCCGGCGACACCCGCTCGGTGATCAGCGCGCGCAGCGTCGTCTCGCCCGAGCGGCTGGTCAGCCGCACCCAGTCGCCATCGCGCAGGCCGCGATTTTCGGCATCGTGCGGATGGATCTCCAGCCGGTCCTCGCTATGCCAGACCACGTTGTCGGTGCGCCGGGTCTGCGCGCCGACATTGTATTGCGACAGGATGCGGCCGGTGGTCAGCAGCAGCGGGAAGCGCGGTCCGGTCCTTTCGTCGGTCGCGACATATTCGGTGCGGATGAACTTGCCCTTGCCGCGCACGAAGCCGCCAATGTGCATGATCGGCGTGCCTTCCGGCGACTTCTCGTTGCAGGGCCATTGCACGGAGCCCACCCGGTCGAGAAGGTCGAAGGAAACGCCGGCGAAACTTGGTGTTGTCTTGGCGATCTCGTCCATGATCTGGGACGGATGCGTGTAGTTCCAGCCGAGGCCGAGCGCCTTGGCGAGCTCCTGCGTCGCTTCCCAGTCGGCATAGCCGCATTTCGGCTCCATTACCTTGCGCACCATGTTGATGCGGCGCTCGGCATTGGTGAAGGTGCCGTCCTTCTCGAGGAACGTCGAGCCGGGCAGGAACACATGCGCGTAGTTGGCCGTCTCGTTGAGGAAGAGGTCGTGCACGACGACGCATTCCATCGCGGCGAGACCGGCGGCGACATGCTTGGTGTCGGGGTCCGACTGCAGGATGTCCTCGCCCTGCACATACAGTCCCTTGAACGAGCCGTCGACGGCCGCATCCAGCATATTGGGGATGCGCAGGCCGGGCTCGTCGTCGAGCTTGACGCCCCACAGGCTCTCATAGATGGCGCGCACCGCGTCGCCTGAAATGTGGCGATAGCCGGGAAGCTCGTGCGGGAACGAGCCCATGTCGCAGGAGCCCTGCACATTGTTCTGGCCGCGCAGCGGGTTCACGCCGACGCCCGGCCGGCCGATATTGCCGGTCGCCATGGCGAGGTTGGCAATGGCGATGACGGTGGTCGAGCCCTGGCTGTGCTCGGTCACGCCGAGGCCGTAATAGATCGCGCCGTTGCCGCCGCGAGCATAGAGCCGCGCCGCGCCGCGTATGTCGTCGGGATCGACATTTGCAAGCTGGCCGACCACTTCCGGGCTGTTTTCCGGCAGCGCCACGAACGATGCCCAGTCCTGGAACTCGTCCCAGTCGCAGCGCTCGCGGATGAAAGCCTCGTCGAACAGGCCCTCGGTGACGATGACATGGGCAAGTGCGGTCAGCATGGCGACGTTGGTGCCCGGCTTCAGCGGCAGATGGAACTGCGCCTCGACGTGGGCCGAGCGCACGATGTCGGTGCGGCGCGGATCGAGCACGATCAGCTTGGCGCCCTCGCGCATGCGCTTCTTCATGCGCGAGGCGAACACCGGATGCGCATCGGTCGGATTGGCGCCAATCAGCAGGATCACGTCCGTCTGCTCGATCGAATCGAAGTCCTGCGTGCCGGCGGAGGTGCCGAAGGTCTGGCCGAGGCCATAGCCGGTCGGCGAATGGCAGACACGGGCGCAGGTATCGACATTGTTGTTGCGGAAGCCCTGCCGGACCAGCTTCTGGACGAGGTAGGTCTCCTCGTTGGTGCAGCGCGACGAGGTGATGCCGCCGATCGAGGTGCGGCCGTACTGGTACTGGATGCGGCGGAATTCGTTGGCGGTATGGGTGAGCGCCTCTTCCCACGACACTTCGCGCCACGGATCACTGACCCGCTCGCGGATCATCGGCTTCAGGATCCGGTCCTTGTGCGTCGCATAGCCATAGGCGAAGCGGCCCTTGACGCAGGAGTGGCCGTGGTTGGCCTTGCCTGCCTTGTAGGGCATCATACGAATGACCTCGTCGCCCTTGACCTCGGCCTTGAACGAGCAGCCGACGCCGCAATAGGCGCAGGTGGTGACGGTCGAGCGCTCGGGCAGGCCTTTCGCCAGCACGGTCTTCTCCCTCAGCGCATCGGTCGGGCAGGCCTGCACGCAGGCCCCGCAAGAGACGCACTCGGAATCGACGAACGCCTCGTGCATGCCGGCCGAGACCCTGGATTCGAAGCCGCGGCCCTCGATGGTCAGCGCGAACGTGCCCTGCACCTCCTCACAAGCGCGCACGCAGCGCGAGCAGACGATGCACTGCGTCGGATCGTAGGTGAAATACGGGTTCGATTCATCGCGGGCGATGTAATCGATGGTCAGCGAGCCATGGCCGGGCGCCACGCCGTTTTCCTGCTTCACGTGGTTGCGGCCGTCCACGCCATAGCGGTTCTCGGTCAGGCCGACCGTCGTGACGACCTTGTCGAACTCGCTGGCGCCAGTGCCGGCCTTCTCGCCCCACGCCGCAGGATGGTCGGAGACGTAGAGTTCCATCACGCCGCGGCGAATCGCGTTCAGCCGATCGGTCTGCGTATGCACGACCATGCCTTCGCCAACCGGCGTCGTGCATGAAGCCGGCGTGCCGCCGCGCCCGTCGATCTCGACGAGGCAGACCCGGCAGGAGCCGAACGAGTCCAGCATGTCGGTGGCGCACAGTTTCGGGATTTCGACGCCCGCTTCCATCGAAGCGCGCATGATCGAGGTCCCCGCCGGGACCGTTATCGACTTGCCGTCGACCGTCAGCGTCACTTGCTGCTCGGCTTCAGAGGCAGGTGTGCCGTAGTCGATTTCCTGGACCAGCGATTTGATGTCGAATGCCGCGTTCATGGCTGTCCGCTCCTATTCCGCTGCTTCGGCGACCGGCGTCGGCCGAAAGTCGTCCGGGAAATGGTTGAGTGCACTCATCACTGGATATGGGGTGAAGCCGCCGAGAGCGCAAAGCGAGCCGAACTTCATTGTGTTGCAAAGGTCGGTGACCAGCGCGATCTGCTTTTCCGGTTCGACGTTCTGGGCG
The DNA here is from genome assembly GCF_040319065.1 of Mesorhizobium sp. M0968. NCBI lineage: Bacteria > Pseudomonadati > Pseudomonadota > Alphaproteobacteria > Hyphomicrobiales > Phyllobacteriaceae > Mesorhizobium > Mesorhizobium sp. M0968. Next base: position 150,191 of record NZ_JAMYNL010000006.1, on the reverse strand, counting down.
AGCCTGTCCAGCACCTCGACACCGCGCGTCGAGCCGATGCGGCACGGCGTGCACTTGCCGCAGCTCTCGATGGCGCAGAATTCCATGGCAAAGCGTGCCTGCTTCAGCATGTCGGCGCTGTCGTCGAAAACGACGATGCCGGCATGGCCGATCAGCCCGTCCTTGGCGGCAAACGCTTCGTAGTCGAACGGCGTGTCGAACAGCGCGCGCGGGAAATAGGCGCCGAGCGGGCCACCCACCTGCACCGCTTTGACCGGGCGTCCCGTCGCCGTGCCGCCGCCGATATCGTCGACGATCTCGCCCAGCGTCATGCCGAACGCCGCCTCGTAGAGACCGGGATACTTGACGTTGCCGGCAATCTGGATCGGGATGGTGCCGCGTGAACGGCCCATGCCGAAATCCTTGTAGAAGGCAGCGCCCTTGTCCATGATCACCGGCACCGAGGCCAGCGAGATGACGTTGTTGATCACTGTCGGCTTGCCGAACAGGCCCTTGTGCGCCGGCAGCGGCGGCTTGGCCCGCACCTGCCCGCGCTTGCCTTCGAGGCTGTCGAGCAGCGCGGTCTCCTCGCCGCAGACATAGGCGCCGGCGCCGACCCGCACTTCCATGTCGAATGAATTGGCCGAGCCGAGCACATTGACGCCGAGCACGCCGGCCTTGCGGGCGATCTCGACGGCCTTCTGCATCACCGCCACCGCATGCGGATATTCGGAGCGGATATAGATGAAGCCCTTGGTCGCGCCGGTGGCGATGCCGGCGATCGCCATGCCTTCGATCAGCACGAAGGGGTCGCCTTCCATGATCATGCGGTCGGCGAACGTGCCGGAATCGCCTTCATCGGCATTGCAGACGATGTATTTGCGGTCGGCCGACGTATCGAGCACAGTTTTCCATTTGATGCCGGTCGGGAAGCCGGCGCCGCCACGACCGCGCAGCCCGGACTCGGTCACCTGCTTGACGACCTCGGCCGGCGTCATCGCCACTGCATTCTGCAGGCCCTTCAGCCCGCCATGCGCCTTATAGTGATCGAGCGACAGCGGATCGGTGACGCCGCAGCGCGCAAAGGTCAGCCGCGTCTGCCTGGCAAGGAACGGGATCTTGTCCGGTGCGCCCAGCCAGCGCCTGTGGTGGCCCCCGGTGAGGAAGCCGCAGTCGAACAGGCTTTTGACGTCGGATGGCTTCACCGGCCCGTAGGCGACGCGGCCAGTGGCTGTCGCAACCTCGACCATAGGCTCGAGGAAATAGGCGCCGCGCGAGCCGTTGCGCACGATCTTGGCCTCGATGCCGCGCTCGGCCAATTCCGCACGAACCGCCTTGGCAACCTTTTCCGCACCGAGCGCCAGCGCGCCGGAATCGCCGGGAATATAGATACGCGGGATCATGAGCGCACCTCGGCAACGATCTCGTTGAGCTTTTCGTCGTCGAGCCGCCCGATCACCTCCCCGTCCAGCATTGCCGACGGCGAGCAGGCGCAAAGGCCGAGGCAATAGACCGGCTCCAGTGTCACCGAACCGTCGCGGGTTGTCTCGTGGAAACCGATGCCCAGCAATGATTTGAGCTTGGCGGCAATCGCATCCGAGCCCATCGACTGGCAGGCTTCCGCCTGGCAGAGCTTCAGCACATGGCGGCCGGCGGGCTGGCTGCGGTAATCGTGATAGAAGGTGACGACGCCATGAACCTCGGCCCTGGAGATGTTCAGCACCTCGGCGATGATCGGCAGTGCGTCCTGCGGCACATAGCCGAACTCTTCCTGTATGCCGTGCAGGATCGGCAACAGCGGGCCTTCGAGGCCTTTCAGCTCGTGGATGATCGCCGCGGTGCGCGATGCGATCTCGGTACTTGCAGGCTGCATCGTCATGCAGCGCCCTCCCTGGTCGTGGCGGTCTTCCGCTAAGTGCTTAGGAAATCAGAGGAAACCCGCTAAATCAATAAAGCCGATCCGTTGCTCGATAGAAATCTTCGATCGATCGCGTTCACCAGCATTGTCTATCCTAACGGCGGCCGTGGAAATCGTCAGCCAGCGCCATTGCCTCGTCCAACAGCGCCGAGACCAGCGGCGTGTGCGGTTCGCGCCGCGCCGCCACCAGCCCGACCGTGTGGCTGGCATCCGGCTCGACGATCGGGATCGCCCGGATCGGCTCGGAAAAACCGAAGGTTTCCGAGAGGTTAAGCGGCATGATCGACGACCATTTGCCGGTGCGGATATGCGAAAACAGCACGATCATCGAGTTGGATTCCAGTGTCGGCCGCACCTGCACGCCGGCTTCGGCCAGATGCTGGTCGATGATTCGGCGGTTCTGCATGTCCGGCGTCAGCAGGCAGAGCGGCAGCTGGCTGAGTTCCGCCCATGTCACTTTGTCGCGGTCGAAATAGGGGTTCCCGACCGCGGTGATCAGCTGATAGCGCTCGTCATAGAGCGGCACGCTGGTGACGCGTCCGAGCGGCTCGTTGTCGAGATAGGTGATGCCGGCGTCGATGTCGAAATTGCCGAGCAGCGATAGCACCTCGATCGAGGTGCGCGACAGCACCGAGAAGGTGACGCCGGGGTGCTTTGCCCGAAACGGCGTCGTCAGTCGCGCCACCATGGCCAGCGCCGTCGGGATCGCGGCGATGCGGATGCGCCCCGACAGGCCGTGGCGCGCCGCCCGCATCTCCTCGCGCATGGTCCTGCTATCGCCGACGATGCGGCGCGCCCACACCAACACCTGCTTGCCTTCCGGCGTCAGCCCCTGGAAGCGCGAGCCGCGCAGCACCAGCATCACGCCGAGCTGACCCTCCAGCTGCTTGATGCCGGCCGAAAGCGTCGGTTGGGTGACGCCGCACACCTCCGCCGCCCGGCCGAAATGTTCTTCCCTGGCAAGTGCTATGAAGAATTCCAGCTTGTCGATCATGCCGTCGGAGCCTGTCTTGGACGCTGTGTCCGATCTTAGCGCGCAAGGTCGGGGAAATCGCCTTCGGCCGCAAGCCGCCTGTGTAAATCGTCCGCATCCACATCTTTCAGCCGGCTTACTGTTTCCCGCGATGGAATGCGGCGCTATGTGGATGAGACGGGGTCGTGGACTGGACACGACGGGAGTACCGAACATGCTGGGCTGGTTCCGCAAGCTGCTGCCGCGCGAAGATCGCTTCTTCGACCTGTTCGAGCGGCATTCCCGCACCGTGGTCGGTGGCGCCGAGGCACTGCAGCAGCTTTTGCAGGGCAACGACATCGAGCGCTGGTGCCAGACGATCATCGATCTCGAGAACGAAGCCGATCAGATCACCGCGGAAGTGCTGCTGGCCGTGCGCCGCTCCTTCATCACGCCCTTCGACCGCGGCGACATCAAGGACCTGATCCAGTCGATGGATGATGCCATCGATATGATGCACAAAACCGTCAAGACGGTAAGGCTGTTCGAGAAGAAGGAATTCGACCCGCTGATGCAGGAAATGGGAGGTGTCATCGTCGAGGCCGCCAAGTTGGTGGCCGAGGCGATCCCGCTGCTCGGCAAGGTCGGGGCGCATACGGTGCGCCTCAACGCCATCGCCGAGGAGGTCATGCGCGCCGAAGGCCGGGCCGACGACCTGCACGAGCAGGGCCTGAAGGACCTGTTCAAGCGGCACGGCCGCAGCGATCCGATGGCCTATCTGATCGGCAGCGAGATTTACGGCCAGCTGGAAAAGGTGGTCGATCGCTTCGAGGACGTCGCCAACGAAATCAGCGGCATCGTCATCGAGAACGTATAGTGTCAGAAGCCGCAATAGCCTTTCCCGTGCTGGTCGGCCTTGTCGTCGTCGCGCTGTTCTTCGATTTCCTCAACGGCCTGCACGATGCCGCCAACTCCATCGCCACCATCGTCTCCACCCGGGTGCTGCGGCCGCACTATGCGGTGTTCTGGGCGGCCTTCTTCAATTTCATCGCCTTCATGTTCTTCGGTCTCCACGTAGCGGAGACGCTCGGAACCGGCATCATCGACGCCAGCATCGTCACGCCGGCAGTGATCTTCGCAGCACTTGTCGGCGCCATCGTCTGGAATGTCGTCACCTGGCTCGTCGGAATCCCGTCCAGCAGCTCGCACGCTCTGATCGGCGGTTTGGTCGGCGCCGGGGTTGCCAAGGCAGGCACCGGTGCCATCGTCTGGGCCGGGTTGGGCAAGACGACGGCGGCCATCGTGCTATCGCCGGCGGCAGGCTTTCTGCTGGCGCTTGTCTTGATCCTCGCGGTCTCCTGGCTGTTCGTGCGGCAGACGCCGTTCGCCGTCGACAGCACCTTCCGCGTTATGCAGTTCTTTTCCGCCTCGCTCTATTCGCTCGGCCATGGCGGCAACGACGCGCAGAAGACCATGGGCATCATCGCCGTGCTGCTCTATTCGCAAGGCATGCTCGGCGCGAATTTTTACGTGCCGCTGTGGGTCGTCATCACCTGTCAGTCGGCGCTGGCGCTGGGCACGTTGCTCGGCGGCTGGCGCATCGTCCACACCATGGGCTCGAAGATCACCCGGCTGAACCCGATGCAGGGTTTCTGCGCCGAGACCGGCGGAGCGATCACCCTGTTCGCCGCCACCTGGCTCGGTATTCCGGTATCGACCACGCACACGATCACCGGCGCTATCATCGGCGTCGGCGCCGCCCGCCGCGTCTCCGCCGTTCGCTGGGGCATTGCCGGCAACATCGTGGTCGCATGGATCGTCACCTTGCCGGCAACCGCGGCGATCGCGGCTCTCACCTACTTCGCGGTCGGTCTGGCAAGGTGATGTGAAGCATCATGGCGCCTGGAGCCGCCTCTGGCGCGGCGACTACCGGTCCACAAGATTCAGGATGTTGCAGTCCGGATCCCTGAACCATGCGACCTTCATGCCGTGACCGACATGGATGTCACCCTCAAGCGTCAGCCCGGGCATGTCGTAATGCTCGAAGGTCACGCCCTTCGATTTCAATGCCTCAACGATCTTGCCGAGTTCGTCGCCGACCGTCCATGTCACAGCCGTCGCCTTGTTGGTCCCAGCGAAGTTCGAACGGTAGACGTTGATGCTGGTGTCGCCGCTTTTATAGACGATCAGTTCGCCACCTTCATTGTGCACCTCTTTCAGGCCAAGGACCCCTTCGTAGAATGCCCTGGCCTTGGCCAGGTCCTTCACGGCGAGATTTGCCGTCGCGTTGCTGTTTGCGAGCATGATTCGTCTCCTTCCCTGGCTGTCATTCCATGCTCATGAAATAGGCTGCGCTGACGATTTGGCGACGGCTGCTCCCACTGGAAATGCCGTCATATGCTCGCTGCCTCCCCGATACGCCGCTGCAATTGGTGGTCCATCGCTTGGTTCTGTTCCGGAACTGCATTATCTGGAGCGGAAAAGTAGAGGAAAAACTCATGCCCGCCGCCAATGAAAACGTGACCAAGGAAATCGTTATCGAGCGCCTGAAGACGGTCAATGGGCCGGATTTCACCGGCAATATCGTCGACCTCGGCCTGGTTTCCGAGATTTTCATTGCCGATGCCAAGGTGTTCTTTTCGATAACCGTTCCCGCTGCCCGTGCCCAGGAGATGGAACCGCTGCGTGCGGCGGCCGAACGTGTCGTCAAGGCGATCCCCGGTGTTGCCGGCGCCGTGGTCGCGCTGACGGCGGAAAAGAAGGGCGGCGGCATGGAGGCGCCGGTTCCGCAAAGACCGGCTCAGAGGCCCGCTCCGCCGGCCGCACCTGCGCGTCCCACGCCGCAGGCGCCCGCCTCGCACAGCCAGGGCAAGCGCGGCGTACCCGGCATCGAAGCGATCATCGCCGTCGCTTCCGGCAAGGGCGGCGTCGGCAAGTCGACCACCGCCGTCAATATCGCCCTTGGGCTTGCCGCCAACGGGCTGCGGGTCGGGGTGCTCGATGCCGACATTTATGGCCCTTCCATGCCGCGTCTGCTCAACATTCGTGGCAGGCCGCAGACCGTCGACGGCAAGATCCTGAAGCCGATGCAGAATTATGGCCTCAAGGTCATGTCGATGGGCTTCCTCGTCGATGAGGAGACGCCGATGATCTGGCGCGGGCCGATGGTGATGTCGGCATTGACGCAGATGCTGCGCGAGGTCGAATGGGGACCGCTTGATGTGCTCGTCGTCGACATGCCGCCCGGCACCGGTGACGCCCAGCTGACCATGGCCCAACAGGTGCCGCTGGCCGGCGCCGTCATCGTCTCGACGCCACAGGACCTGGCCCTGATCGATGCGCGCAAAGGCCTCAACATGTTCAGAAAGGTCGACGTGCCGCTATTGGGTATCGTCGAAAACATGAGCTATTTTCTCGCCCCCGATACGGGAAAACGCTACGACATCTTCGGCCATGGCGGCGCCCGCCGCGAGGCCGAGCGTCTCGGCGTCACCTTCCTTGGCGAAGTGCCGCTCGAGATGGGCATCCGCGAAAGCTCCGATGCCGGCACGCCGGTGGTGATCTCCAAGCCGGATGGCGCTGAGGCGAAAATCTATCGCGACATCGCCGCCAAGGTCTGGGACCGCGTCAATGAAGAGCGCGGCGCGGCCGAGGCTGCAGTGCCGAGCATCGTGTTCGAGTGATGCGGATGTCCCTCCCCAAGTGGGCCCCTTGAGGGGGAGGGTGGCCGGAAGGGTCAGGTAGGGTCCGCGGCGACGCGCTCCAACTCTCCGGGATAGCGGGCTGACAAACCACGATCCCGCCTGGCGCGGAGGCAGATGTATGTCTTTCGTACCAAAGAGCGGATTCGGATGGCGCGTGCCCCTTGCCTGCTCCCGCGCGTTGTCATATCGATTTGTCATACAAATACGGAGACCACGATGGCAGGCGCCCCCACCCACAAGAAGAAATTTCGCTCGCAGGAGTGGTTCGACAATCCCGACAATCCGGGCATGACGGCACTCTATCTGGAGCGCTACCTGAATTACGGGCTGACGCGGGCCGAACTGATGTCCGGCAAGCCGCTGATCGGCATCGCCCAGACCGGCTCGGACCTGTCGCCCTGCAACCGCCATCACATCGAACTGGCCAAGCGCGTGCGCGAAGGCATCGTCTCGATGGGTGGCATCCCTTTCGAGTTCCCTTGCCACCCGATCCAGGAGACCGGCAAGCGGCCGACTGCTGCACTTGACCGCAACCTTGCCTATCTCAGCCTGGTAGAGGTGCTCTACGGCTATCCGCTCGACGGCGTAGTGCTCACCATCGGCTGCGACAAGACGACGCCAGCCATGCTGATGGCCGCGGCCACCGTCAACATTCCGGCTATCGCGCTTTCGGTCGGCCCGATGCTCAACGGCTGGCACAAGGGCAAGCGCACCGGCTCCGGCACCATCGTCTGGGAATCGCGCCAGCGCCTGTCGGCCGGCGAGATTGGCTATGACGAGTTCATGGATATCGTTGCCTCCTCGGCGCCGTCGACCGGCTATTGCAACACGATGGGTACCGCCACCACGATGAATTCGCTGGCCGAGGCGCTCGGCATGCAATTGCCGGGCTCGGCCGCTATCCCCGCCCCCTATCGCGAGCGCGGCCAGATCGCCTACGAGACCGGAAAGCGCATCGTCGACATGGTGCATGAGGATCTGAAGCCGTCCGACATTATGACCCGTAAGGCCTTCGAGAACGCCATCGTCGTCAACTCGGCGATCGGCGGCTCGACCAACGCGCCGATCCACCTCAACGCCATCGCCCGCCATCTCGGCGTGCCGCTCGACAATGACGATTGGCAGAAGGTCGGCCTCAACATACCGCTCATCGTCAATCTGCAGCCGACGGGCGAATATCTCGGCGAGGACTATCACCATGCCGGCGGCGTGCCGGCCGTGGTCGCCGAACTGATGAAGGGCGGCCTGCTGCCCTATCCGGAAGCCATGACAGCTAATGGCAAGACCATCGGTGACAATTGCAGGGGCGCCGTCAACGAGAACCTCGACGTCATCCGCACGGTTGCCGAGCCGCTGAAAGCCAATGCCGGCTTCATCAATCTCAAGGGCAATCTGTTCGATTCGGCGATCATGAAGACCAGCGGCATCTCGCCCGAGTTCCGCGAGCGCTATCTGTCGAACCCGAAGGACCCCGAAGCCTTCGAGGGCAACGCCATGGTGTTCGACGGGCCCGAGGATTACCACGCCCGCATCGACGATCCGGCACAAGGCATCGACGAGCACACCATCCTGTTCATGCGCGGCGCCGGCCCGATCGGCTATCCGGGCGGCGCCGAAGTCGTCAACATGCAGCCGCCGGCCTATCTGATCAAAAAGGGCATCCACGCGCTGGCCTGTATCGGCGACGGCCGCCAGTCGGGCACGTCGGGTTCGCCGTCGATCCTCAACGCCTCGCCGGAAGCCGCCATCGGCGGCGGCCTGGCGCTGCTGAAGACCGGCGACCGCGTCCGCATCGACCTGCGCAAGGGCACCGCCGACATCCTCGTCAGCGACGACGAGATCACGCGGCGCCGCGCCGAGCTGCAAGACAATGGCGGCTATCAGTATCCGAAGCACCAGACGCCCTGGCAGGAAATCCAGCGCGGCATGGTCGACCAATTTTCCGAAGGCATGGTGCTGAAGCCGGCGGTGAAATACCAGGATGTGGCTCATACAAGCGGCGTGCCGAGGGACAATCACTGACCAGGGTCCGTCGCACGAACCAGCCGCCGGTGCAGGCAATTTGCCGAGGTCAGCGCCAGGAGGGGTAGGGGTGGGGGTACATCGTAGAGCGAAAGCCTCGGCTTTCCACCTGCGATAGCCTGCCGTTAATGGGCAGAAATGCCCGGCACAGGGTTGGACGCGGTCATTTGTCAACAGCGATTGCCCCCGCGAGAACGGCAATGCTTGACAAGCGGGCGTGACAAATCCACGATCATCGCAAGGGGTGCATCGCGACGACCCCGTGAGGCGTCAGCCCAATGTTCGCGTCCAAGCTTCTCTTTCAAGGAGGTGGACGCCATGCCGTCAACAACCGCTATCACTGTATCGCAACTGTCCCGTCTGATTGGGCTGCCGGGTGCACCCGCAATCATCGACGTCCGCATCGATGATGACTACAACGCCGATCCGCGCCTGCTGCCGGGGTCGGATCGTCGTGATTTCAGGAGTGTCTCGAACTGGGCTGCCGACTTCGCCGGCAGGCAAGTGACAGTCGTCTGCCAACAGGGAAAAAAGCTCTCGCAAGGCGTGGCCGCATGGCTACGGCAGGAGGGCGTTGCCGCCGAATCGCTCGATGGCGGGTTTGAAGCGTGGCGCGATGCCAAGGGCCTTCTCGTTCACGCCGGCAAGATACCGCCCACCGATGCCAAGGGCCGCACCGTTTGGGTGACGCGTACGCGCCCGAAGGTCGACCGCATCGCCTGCCCCTGGCTGATCCGGCGCTTCATCGATCCTCACGCGGTCTTTCTCTTCGTCGAGCCGGCCGAAGTGTCGGCCGTCGCCGATCGCTTTCAGGCCGTGCCTTTCGACATTGAGAACGTGTTCTGGAGCCATCGCGGCGAACGCTGCACCTTCGACACCATGATCGAGGAGTTCGGGCTTAAATCCGAAGCACTCGATCGCTTGGCCACGATCATACGCGCTGCCGATACTGCGAGCCTCGATCTTGTTCCACAGGCGGCCGGGTTCCTGGCCGCCTCGCTTGGCCTGTCACGGATGTTTCGCAACGATCTGGAGCAGCTCGAGGCCGGCATGCTGCTCTATGATATGTTCTTCCGCTGGTGCCGCGATGCCACCGAGGAGACGCATAACTGGCCGGCCGCCGGCACAGTCAGCGCGGGCAAGCCATCGTGAGCGCCGTCCTATCGAAAAAGCCGGCGGAGATTCAGGAGCCCGCTGTGCCGAGCTTCCGGCAGGCCGTGAAGGTCTGGGCAAAAATCGGCGTGCTCAGCTTTGGCGGCCCGGCCGGGCAGATCGCGCTCATGCACAAGGAACTGGTCGAGGAACGGCGCTGGATCGGCGAACAGCGCTTTCTGCATGCGTTGAACTACTGCATGCTGCTGCCTGGCCCTGAGGCCCAGCAGCTCGCCATCTATATCGGCTGGTTGCTGCACAAAACGGCCGGCGGCCTTGTTGCCGGCATTCTCTTCGTCGTGCCGGGCGCGCTTGTCATGCTCGTCCTGAGCAGCCTTTATGCGCTCTATGGCGATGTACCACTCGTCTCGGCGCTGTTTTTCGGGGTCAAGGCGACCGTGCTCGCCATTGTCATCGAGGCGGTGATCCGGATCGGCAGACGCGCGCTGAAAAACCCGGTCATGGTGTCGATCGCACTCGCTGCCTTCATCGCCATCTACGCGTTGAACGTGCCGTTTCCGCTGATCGTGCTGCTTGCCGGGCTGGCAGGCTGGATCGGCAACCGTAGTGCGCCGGCATTTTTTTCCGGCGCCTCGCATGGCAAGGGCGATGTTCCCGACATAAAGGGCGTGGTCGATCTGATGTTCGAGCGCGGCGAACTGACCCACGTCAGGCCGACACGATGGCACGCGCCGCGCACTTTGGCGATCTGGCTGCCGATCTGGCTGGGGCCTGTTCTGCTGGTCTGGGCTTTCACCGGCCCTGCCAGCGTCTGGACGCAAATCGGTGGCTTCTTCAGTGTCATGGCGGTCGTCACCTTCGGCGGCGCCTACGCAGCCCTTGCCTATGTCGCGCAGGCAGCGGTCGAGTACTTCGGCTGGCTGGCACCCGGTGAAATGGTCGACGGCCTTGGACTTGCCGAAACCACGCCGGGTCCGCTCATCCTGGTCTTGCAGTTCGTCGGCTTCGTTGCCGCGTTCCGCCAGCCGGGCTTGCTGGCGCCGCTGGTTGCCGGACTGTTTGGCGGGCTGTTCACGCTGTGGGCGACGTTTACCCCATGTTTCCTATGGATATTCCTTGGCGCGCCTTACATCGAAGCGCTGCGCGGCAACAAGGCGCTGTCGGCGGCGCTCGGTGCGATCACCGCCGCCGTCGTCGGCGTCATCATGAATCTCGCTCTATGGTTCGGCTTGCACGTCATCTTCGGCGAAGTGCGCAATGTCGGGCTTGGAATGGACGTGCCGGTGCTTTCATCGATAGACTGGCGCGCGGCGCTGCTTTCCTGTGCCTCGATGATCGCCATTCTGAAGCTGAAGATCGGTATGCTGCCGACGCTTGCCGGATCGGCGCTGGCCGGTGTCTTGTTGCTGGCGGTAAGTAGCTGATGCCTGCAAGGACTTGAAGCGCATCGCCTGAATCTACTTAAACGCGACGCTTTGGATGCCGCTGCTTTTGTATTCCGCTTGTGAACCACCTAACTGGTTGGGAACGGTTGGACCATTATGGCGCAACGGCGTTCTTCCCTCGGCTTCCTTGGAATGTTCGGTCGCTCGGGCGACTTGAGGCAGCTCGACGATGCATTGCGCGGCGCCGATCTGCATCCCGCCCTTGTGCCGGAGGGGGTAAAACTCACGATCGTCAATCTGATGAAGGATCACTGGCCCGACGAGCCGCCGCCGGGCATCTATGCGTCGGTGGCACAATTGTGCAGCTATTGCATCGCGGGTCCCGAAACCTTCGAGCAAGCCAATGGCCATCAACGGACGCTGGAAGCCGAGCGCCGCATCGAGGCGGCACTTGAGGCCGGCGACAGCTTCGACGCACAGATCGTGCTGATGACGCTGCATGCCAAGCTGATCAACGCCGAAGTCGTCGACCGATACGGGCTCAGCGCGGAATGACGCGACAGCCAAGATCTGCCGGATCCCCCCGCGGCAGCCGAGTCGATCAAGCCCGGCTGATCTCCTCAAGATACCAGCCGATGTAGCGCAGTTCGTTGTATTCCATCGGCGCGATCGGCCCCGGCACGAAATAGTGCGAGCGCACGCCACGCGCTGTGTGCTCGATGATCTTCTTGTCCTCTTGGGTGGTGACCTTCCACAGCCAGGTCAGCTTCTCCAGATCGTAGTCCTGGCCCTCGACCGCGTCGCCGCGCACCAGCCAGATCAGCTCCATCTCGCAGGTGCCCGCGGTTTTCGGGATGAAGCGGTAGATCATGCCGTGATCGGGATAGCACACGAGGAAGGTCGTGCCGCCGAGATGGATGGAGGTGACGCCACCGTCATAGTCGGTGAAGCGGCCCATCAGCGGGGCCACCGGCGAGCCATCCTGGCTGCCGCTCGAAACGCCATCATAGAGCGCATAGCGGAAGGTATGGATTGCTTCCTGACCGGCCGCCGAGTTCTGCCAGCGGTTGGCGCTGCCGATCTCGATGCCAAGCGCGCAGGTGCGCTGCTCCATCGCCGCGTTGAGCTGCTCGATCATCTCGGCCGGCTTTTCCAGCGCATGCGTCTGCGAATATTCCGGATGCGCCGGCCCGCAATGGTAGCATTCGACATAGTTCTCGACGGCGAGCTTCCAGTTGGCGTCGAGCGGATAGGACTGGCGATACGCCACCTTGGCGTCGCCCCAGCCATACTGGCCACAGCTTGTGCGCAGCGACTGTTCGATTGGATCGAAATCGAGCGGCGTCTCCGCGAAGGAAATGAAAACCAGCCCGGAGGCAACGCGGACATGAAGCTTCTTCAGCCCGTGCGCTGTGCGGTCGAAATCCTTCGGCATCAGGCGGGCAGCGCGCAACGACCCGTCATTGGAATAGGTCCAGGCGTGGTAGGGACACACGAACATCTTCGCGTTGCCCTTCTCCTTGGTGCAGACCTCGGCGCCGCGGTGGCGGCAGACATTGAGCATGGCATGCACGGTGCCATCCATGCCGCGCGTCAGGATGACCGCCTCGTCGCCCAATTTGAACAGCTCGAAATCGCCGGGGTTCGGGATAACGCTGGCATGGGCCAGGCAATGCCAGTGGCGGCGAAAGACACGTTCCATGTCACGCTCGAAGATCGCCGGGTCATGATAGAAGGCACGCACCAGGCCGTGGCCGGGCCGGTGAGACGCCACCAGCCGATCGATCGCGTCGCTGTCGGTGTGGGCTTGCAGGATAGGATGCGCACTCATTTCTCGTTCTGCCCGATGGTTGGTCCTGGGGCAATTCCAGGAAAACTGTGAAGCGGTTTTCCGTCCGGAATTGGCTCTGGGTGGTGGCTGTATGGCTGCACGAACTCGTCTCCGGTCAGCCGCCCATATGCGTACGCGGCAGGTGGATCAGGCTGCCGAAGCGGGCACGCAATCTGTCGTCGACCTGTTTTGGCACGTGGCGCGGAAATCGTTCGGCAAGAATGCGTTTCTTCTCGGTGATCGCACGCAGCAATATATCAGGTCGGCCTTTTTCGTTCCATTCCTTCGGTGAGGAACGATCGGCGAAGGCGGGATAGAAATGCTCGGTCTGCATCAGCTTGAGCGTTTGTTCGTTGTCGAGATAGTGGCCTGGGCCTTTGAGGCAGACCTCGGCGATGCTGTCGATCGACAGGGCCTCGTCAGTCACGTCGATGCCACGTGCGCAGCCCAGGCAATGACCGAGCATGTCGTTGTCGATGACCAGGCTCTCCAGGCAGAAGCCGAGCAGCGAGGCATGCATGCCGGCCGCCTCGTAGACGAGGTTGAGGCCGGAGAGGCCGGCCATCACATTGGTGATGCCCTTTTCGTAGCCGGATTGAATGTCGGGCAGTTTCGAATCCGTCATGCCAGCGGCCGAGCCGCCGGGCAGATCGTAGAATTGCGCCATCTGGGCGCAGGCCGCGGTTGCCACCGACTGCTCGGCCGACCCGCCGGCCATGGCGCCGGTACGCAGGTCCGACATGAACGGCCAGGCGCCGAAGATCGCCGGATGGCCCGGCTTGAGCGCATTGACATAGACCAGGCCGGCCAGTACTTCGGCCACCGCTTGCACGACGGCGCCGGCCATCGCCGCGGGTGCTGTGGTGCCGGACTGGCCGGTCGAGAGCAGCAGGATCGGGATGCCGCCTTCAACGCAAGCCTCGAGCACGCCGCAGGCATCCTCGGCGAACTTCATCGGCGGCACGACGAATGAGTTAGAGTTAGAAACGAATGGCCGGGCGCGGAAATTCTCCTCGCCGCCGGCGATGGCGTACAGCATTTCAAGCGCCGGCTTCACGTTCTCACGCACGGTGAAGGATGTTCCGACGTGCTTCGATGTCCCCATCACACAGGCATAGAGCGTGTTGAAATCCATCTCGAGCGGATCGGCGATGTCGCGCGCCACCATCGGCCGCTGGAAGAAATGGATGTTGTCCAGCCCATCGACGATGCGGGCAGCATCATAAATGTCCTGCAGCTTGGATTCGCGGTACTCGCGCTTCTCCAGATCCACCAGGTGCACGGCGATACCTGCCGTGCCGTAGTGCACGCGCTTGCCCTGGACCACCATGTCGTGCCTGGCGTCCTGGCCATGAAGTGTGAAATGTCGTGCCGCCCGCTTGATGGTGTCGAGCACTAGCGCGCGCGGAAAGCGCACACGGTCGTCGTCGCCATGGACCGCCCCCGCCTTGGTCAGCACCTTTATGCAGGAAGGGATGGCATTGGCGAAACCCACCGTCTCCAGGAGCGTCAGCACGCCCTCGTGGATGCGCTCGCAGTCATCCCCGCGCAGCGGCCCGTAGCTGCCGCTCTCGATGGCCTGGTGTCGTGGTCCGGTGTCCTCCATCAGAGGAGCTGATCGCATGGCATGTCCTGTTTCGCGAAGACCGGAGCGCTGTGGACGACGGTTCGCCGGCGTGTCCTGCTGTTCGACAGCCACTGGCATGGAAGCACTCCACCTTCATCGGCAGGAACTCGCGGCGGTTGGTCCACCATCGGCCTGCTCCGTCCCCTCTATACAGCGACTATGCCGCCGGCATTGGCACAGCCTATGTGCCAGCCGGTCCCGTCGCATATGCCAAGGAGCTAAAGAACCGGAGCCGCACTACATGCGCCAGGCTCCGGTCGGGGAAGGGAGATCAGGCCGCTGCCGGCCTGCGTCCAGCTGCCGTCGCCAGTTCGCGGATGCCGGGTTCGATGTGCTGCAACGCGATCGAGGAAATGCCCAAGCGCATGAAACGCGATGGCTTTTCGGTGCGGTCGAAGAAGCGGTCGCCAGGCTCGATGATGACGCTGCGCGAGGCCGCGGCCTCCGCCAGCCCGCGCGAATCGGTGCCGCGCGGCCCCTCGAGCCAGAGCGACGTGCCGCCGGCCGAATCGGTCGAGCGCCACTCCGGCAGGAAGGCGGAAATCGCATGGACCAGACGCTTGCGCCTCTCGTCGAAGGCGCTCGACAGCCGCCGCACCAGCGCCTCGTGATGGCCGAGCGACAGGAAGAGCGCCACGGCGCGCTGGTTGTTCGCCGGCGGATGGCGCAGCATGAAGCGGCGTAGCGCCCGAAGCTCGGAGATCAGCCCGGCCGAGGCGACGATGTAGCCAAGCCTCAGGCCGGGAGCCAGCGTCTTCGACATCGAGCCGACATAGACGACGCGGCCGGAGCGATCGAGGCTCTTCAGCGCCTGCTGCGGCGCCTCGTCCAGGAGCTGGCTGTCATATCCGTCCTCGATGATGATCTGGTTGTGCCGGTTGGCGCGCGCCAAAAGCTCCTGCCGCCGCTCTGCCGACAGCGGCACCATGGTCGGGCAATGGTGGCTGGGCGTGACGAAGACGAAGCCGGAATCATTGGGAATGGCCGAGGTTACGATGCCGGAGTGGTCGACCGGAACCGGCTGGATCTCGGCGCCGGCCAGCCGGAAGATCGAACGTGCATCGGGATAGCCCGGGTCCTCCATCGCCACCTTGGAGCCCTTGGTCATCAACAGCGTCGCCAGCATGTAAAGCGCGTTCTGCGCGCCCAACGTCACGATGATCTCGTCCGGATTGGCGAAGATGCCGCGTCGCGGCAGCAGCCGTGCCTGGATCTGCTCGATCAGGAGCGGATCGTCGCGGTCGACCATGTCGGATGCCCAGTTGCGGATTTCGAGCACCGCCAACGCCATGCGGTTGCACTCGCGCCATTCGGCGGTCGGGAACAGCGCCGGGTCGAATTGGCCATAGACGAAGGGGTATGACGACTTGATCCAGTTGTCGTGCTTGGCCGGCGGCGGCATGTCGCTCGCGGCGATCTGCCGACGCGCCTTCCAGTCGATCTCGTTGGCCTGGTCGGGCGCCTTCTGATGCGGCTTGGCCGGCGTCGCCAGCACTTCGGGATTGACGAAATGGCCGCGGCGCTCGCGCGCCACCAGGAAGCCCTGGTCGACCAGCTGCTGGAAGGCCAGCACCACGGTGCCGCGCGCCACGCCGAGTTTTTCGGCAAGAATCCGGCAGGACGGAAGCGGCATGGAAGCCGCGATCTGCCGGTCGAGGATGGCGGCGACGATCGCCTGGCGGATCTGCGCCTGCAGGGTCTGACCGGATTCCGCCGAAATCCGGAACAGGCCGGACCATATGGCCGTGTCGTTTCGCTGTGGCATGGGAGATGTTCCTCGATGGCCAGCTTTTTTCACGTGGCTGGACCAGTCGAATGTACCGGTGGCACAAGGTGTTGCGCCAATCAATTTTTCTGATCGCTGGGATTTATGCCAGTGATCCTTTGAGCCGGCCCACGCTGCGCTGCGGCATCGCTGCGCATTGAAACAGATGGAATTCGACCCGATAGTTTGCCGCGACGACACGCGCCGGAAACATCCGGCCTGATAAGATGCATCTCAAGAGACCGGAGCGAAGCAGTGGATCAATCGTCCTTTCAAAAGCAGCTCGACGCATTGCGCGATCACCGTGCGGCCAAATCGGGCTCGATGCGCGAGGCTTTCGCTGCCGATCCGCAGCGCTTCGAGAAATTCTCCGCCAGTGACGGCGACCTGCTGCTCGACTGGTCGAAATGCGCGGTCGATGCGCGGACTATGGAGTTGCTGGAGAAACTGGCTGAGGCCGCTGACCTCGAAGGCCGGCGCGACGCGATGTTTGCCGGCAAGAAGATCAACGTCACTGAAGGCCGCGCCGTGCTGCACACGGCGCTGCGCAACCTGACCGGCAAGGGCATCGTGCTCGACGGCCAGGACGTGAAGGCGGAAGTCCTTGCCGTACTCGACGCGATGGGTGCCTTCGCCGACGCGGTGCGTTCCGGCAAGGCGGCCGGCGCGACCGGCAAGAAGATCACCGACATCGTCAACATCGGCATCGGCGGCTCCGATCTCGGCCCGGCCATGGCGACGCTGGCGCTGGCGCCCTATCATGACGGGCCGCGCGCGCATTACGTATCCAATATCGACGGTGCCCATATCCACGACACGCTGAAGGGTCTTTCCGCCGAAACCACCCTGTTCATCATCGCCTCCAAGACCTTCACCACGGTCGAGACGATGACCAATGCCGAAACCGCGCGCAGATGGGTCGAGAAGGCGCTCGGCAAGGAAGCGGTCGGCAAGCATTTCGCCGCCGTCTCGACGGCGCTCGACCTGGTCGCCAAATTCGGCATCGCGCCCGATCGCGTCTTCGGCTTCTGGGACTGGGTCGGCGGGCGCTATTCCGTCTGGGGTGCGATCGGTCTGCCGGTGATGATCGCCATCGGCCCGAAGGATTTTCGCGCCTTTCTCGACGGCGCCCATGAGATGGACGAGCATTTCCGCACCGCCCCGCTGGCGAAGAACCTGCCGGCGCTGATGGGGCTGGTTGGCTGGTGGCACCGCGTGATCTGCAAATACCCCGCTCGCGCCGTCATCCCCTACGATCAGCGTCTGTCCAGGCTGCCGGCCTATCTGCAGCAGCTCGACATGGAATCGAACGGCAAGAGCGTCACCCTGGACGGCGGCGCTGTAACGACGCCGACCGGCCCGCTGGTCTGGGGCGAGCCCGGCACCAATGGCCAGCATGCCTTCTTCCAACTTCTGCATCAGGGCACCGATTTCATTCCGGTCGAATTCCTCGCCGCTGCCGTCGGCCACGAGCCGGAACTGAAGCATCACCACGACCTTCTGCTTGCCAATTGCCTGGCGCAGTCGGAAGCCTTCATGAAGGGCCGCACGCTTGAGGAAGCCCGAGCGCAGATGCTGGCGAAAGGCATGAAGCCGGCCGATGTCGACAGGATTGCTCCGCACCGCGTCTTCTCCGGCGACCGCCCCTCAGTGACGATCCTCTACAGGAAACTCGACCCCCACACGTTCGGACGGCTGATTGCGCTTTACGAACACCGCGTCTTCGTCGAAGGCACGCTGTTCAACATCAACTCCTTCGACCAGTGGGGCGTCGAGCTCGGCAAGGAACTGGCGACCGGGCTGCTGCCCGTCGTTGAAGGCAAGGAGAACGCCGCAAAGCGGGATGCCTCGACTGCTGGACTGGTGGAATACATCCACCGCTTGCGCGGCCCGGAGTGAAAAGCTTGGCGGACATCAAGGGAATATTGTTCGACAAGGACGGCACGCTCGTAGATTTCAACGCGACATGGCTGGGCATCGCCGACTTCATGGCGATGGATGCGGCCGAAGGCGATCGCTGGAAAGCAGACAGGCTGCTTGCGGCGGCGGGCTTCGACTTCGCCACCAAGCGCTTCAAGCCGGATTCGATTTTTGCCTCCGGCACCAACATGGACGTCGTCGAGCTGTGGTTTCCACGGCTGTCCGACGAGGACCAGATGCTTGCCGTCGCCCGCTTCAACGCCATCACCTCGGCGCAAGGATCGGCAATGGCGGTGGCGCTGCCGGGCGTGGTCGAGACGCTTGGCCTGCTTCACAGAAAATCCTACCGGCTTGGTGTCGCCACCAACGACTCGACCAGCGGCGCGGAAAAGACCCTGGTCACGCTGGGCGTCGCGCAGCTTTTCGACGCCGCCTATGGTTACGACGCGGTGGCCAATCCAAAACCGGCGCCGGATACGATCCTTGCCTTCTCTGATCTGACGGGGCTCAGGCCCTCGGCAATCGCCATGGTCGGCGACAACCGTCACGATCTTGAAATGGCGCGGGCGGGCGGCTGCGGTCTGGCGGTCGGCGTGCTGTCCGGCACCGGCACACGTGAATCGCTGTCCCAGATAGCCGACGTCATTCTGGATTCGGTGGCCGACCTGCCTGATTTTCTTTCGGCGCGGGTCAGCGAGACAGTCTAGACTCGCAGCTAGCTAGTCCGAACGAGAACACGCCGCTCGGTTTCATCGCCGCATTCCTGCCTTCGCCGACATCCGGCACCTCGTATTCGGCCAGCAGGCGAAGCCGCGAGCGGGGCAGATAGGCGCGGCCCGGATCGCCGATCAGCACGGCGATGCCGGCTGCAAGGCAGCGGTCGAGGAAGGGGACGACCCGGCCGGCGAGATCATGGGCGTAGAACAGGTCGCCGACCACCACGACATCCACCGGTGGCGGCGGACCGCTGGTGATGTCTTCGCCAATGATCATGATAGCGACGCCGTTCGCAGTCGCGTTGAGGCCGAGCGCAACCACACCGTTGCGATCGATCTCGGCCGCGACGACCGCGCTTGCCCCGGCTTTTGCCGCTGCAATGCCGACGAGACCCGAACCGGCGCCGAGGTCGAGCACGCGACGGCCGGCCACGGTCTCCGGCCGGTCGAATATGTAGCGGGCGAGCACCGCGCCGCCGGCCCAGACATAGGCCCAGTACGGTGGCTCCGGTTCAGGTCCGTCTTCTTCGGTCGCATGTTGGTTCCATTCGAGAAGCCGCCTGAGCCCGCTTCCCGGATGGGCGGTGTAAAGCCGAATTTCGGGAAGCGTGGGCACGGGGGCGATCCGCATGTTCGCCCGGATGAACTGTGCCGGGTCCGGGCGCGAACCTATGCTCACGGCGTTGGCGCCGGCGATGCAATCGCTCAAGCTGCGCCTAGCCCCGCAACGCCCGGCGCAGGATCTTGCCGACCGGTGTCTTCGGCAGCTCGGTGCGGAACTCAATATACCTGGGACGCTTGTAGCCGGTCAGGTTCTCACGGCAATAAGCCGTCAGCATGTCGGCGGTCAGTGCCGGGTCCTTCTTGACGACGAACAGCTTCGGCACTTCACCCGAATGCTCGTCCGGCACGCCGATCGCGGCAACTTCGAGTACGCCTGGATGCTGCGCCACCACTTCCTCGAGTTCGTTCGGATAGACGTTGAAGCCGGAAACCAGGATCATGTCCTTCTTGCGGTCGACGATCTTGGTGTAGCCAAGCTCGTCCATGAAGCCCATGTCGCCCGATTTGAAGAAGCCGTCCTCGGTCATCACCTTGGCGGTCTCGTCCGGCCGGTTCCAGTAGCCGGCCATCACCTGCGGTCCGCGGATGCAGATTTCGCCGACTTCGCCGAGCGGCAAATTGTTGCCGTCGTCGTCGCGGATCGCGATCTCGGTCGAGGGCAGCGGCAGGCCGATCGTGCCGGTGTAAACGCCGTCGCTGAATTTGTTGATCGTTGCTCCCGGCGAGGTCTCGGTGAGCCCGTAGGCCTCGCTGATCGGGCAGCCGGTCAGCACCTTCCAGCGTTCGGCGATGGCCCTCTGCACCGGCATGCCGCCACCCAGCGTCAGGATCAGCGGCTTGAAATCGAGCTCGCGAAAATCCTCATTATTGAGCAGCGCATTGAACAGCGTGTTGAGGCCCGGAAAGATGTGGATCGGGTATTTCTGCAGCTCCTTGACGAAGCCGGGAATGTCGCGCGGATTGGGGATGAGGACATTCTGCGCGCCTTGCTGCATGCCTACCAGCACGTTCGCCGTCAGCGCAAAAATGTGATAGAGCGGCAGCGCGCAGAGGAAGTTCAGATGCGCCGGCTTCGGCTTGACGGTAAAAGCGTCTTCGGCCCACAGCGCGTTCTGCGCGACGTTCGCCAAAATGTTGCTGTGCAAAAGCATCGCGCCCTTGGAGATGCCGGTCGTGCCGCCCGTGTATTGCAGGAAGGCGATGTCGTCGGCCGTGACCCTTGCGGGCCTGAAGGCCTTGCCTGTGCCCGCCTTCAGCGCGGCGTTGAACTTGACATGGCCGGGCAGCGACCATGCCGGCACCATCTTCTTGACGCGGCGTACAACGAAGTTGACGATCGTTCCCTTGAGCCCGCCGAGCATGTCGCCCATCGAGGCGACCACGACATGCTTGACCGCGGTCCTGGCGATCACCGCTTGCAGGGTGCAGGCAAAATTTTCGAGGATGACAATGGCTTGAGCGCCGGAATCCTTGAGCTGGTGCTCCAGCTCGCGCGGCGTGTAGAGCGGATTGATGTTTACCACGACATAGCCGGCGCGAAGCACTGCCATCATCGCCACCGGATATTGCAGCACATTCGGCATCATCAGCGCGACGCGCGCGCCCTTCTGCAGCCCCGTTGATTGCAGATAGGCGCCGAAGGCGGCCGACTGTCGCTCGAGGTCGGCATAGGTGATCGATTTGCCCATGCAGACGAAAGCCGGCCGGCTTGCAAACTGCTTGCACACGGTGACGAGAAAGTCGCCGATCGAGCTGGAGGGCAGGGCGCCGATCTCGGCCGGCACGATCTTTGGATAACTCTTGAGCCACGGTTTTTCCGGCAGGCCGGCGGCCAGCGACGTGATCGCCTTTGGTAATCTCTTGGCCGGACCTGCCGGCAGTCGTGGCGCTGTCGGCACTGCCTTCGCCGCCGGCTTGGCGGCAGACTTTGCAGCAGGCGCCGTCTTGCCGGTTGCCGGTTTAGCAGCCGCTCCAGCCGTGGTCTTCGCCGCCGGCTTCGCGCTTGCCTTCGCGGTAGCCGTCGGCTTGGCGGCGGCCGCTTTTGACTTGACTGCTTTCGATGTTGCCTCGGCCTTTGCTTTCGCCGCGTTGGTTGTCTTTGCCGGTTTTGCCACCTGTCGCTCCCTCAATCGTTCTTATTGTTTCGGCATGCTTGCGCGCCACCACCGCCCTGATCACAACGATATCCCACGCTTGCCGCAATGTCCGGAACGTGGGAAATTCCGGCACGCTGCCCACCTATCTATGT
This sequence comes from Mesorhizobium sp. M0968, assembly GCF_040319065.1. Taxonomy (NCBI): domain Bacteria; kingdom Pseudomonadati; phylum Pseudomonadota; class Alphaproteobacteria; order Hyphomicrobiales; family Phyllobacteriaceae; genus Mesorhizobium; species Mesorhizobium sp. M0968. The sequence continues at coordinate 128,447 of NZ_JAMYNL010000006.1, read as the reverse complement.
ATTGCCACAAGCGACGGCCGTGCAAGCCTCGCCACCTGGAGTGCGGTAAGACTTGCCGTCAAACCTCTCGGCCGCGACCGGTTTTCGGATGCGCATCTCTTGAACCGAACGGCTCGATTCCCACAATTGGCGGCATCGCCGATCAACAAAAAATTGAAGTCGCTAATAATGTCGTGATCTGCGGATTCGGCTCGTTTTTTCCACAATTTGCCGCGTGCCGGAATTTTTTTCTGCTTCCCGTGGGTTAGGCAAACAAGCAGTTCCAAAGCTAGAAAAACGGTGCTTATATGCGGCCTTCGCGAGCCTGATAGAGGGGCTTGGAAGAACATCAGGGAGTGCTCAATGAAAAAGAAACTGACTTTTGCAGCCGCGTTGCTGGCTGCAAGCGTCCTCGGCGGCATGGCCAATGCAAAACAACTGGTCTATTGCTCGGAGGCTTCGCCGGCCGGCTTCGACCCGTCGCCATGGAGCGGCGGCAACGACTTCGACGCCTCGTCGCGCACCATCTATTCGCGCCTGGTCGAGTTCGAGCATGGCAAGACCACCATCTCGCCCGGCCTGGCCGAGAGCTGGACGGTTTCCGACGACGGTCTCGAATACACCTTCAAGCTTCGCCCGGGTGTGAAATTCCAGACGACCGATTATTTCACGCCGACGCGCGACCTCAACGCCGACGACGTGATCTTTTCCTTCGAACGCCAGTGGAAGAAAGAAAGCCCGTGGTACAGCTATCTGGAAGGCACCGGCTGGGAATATTTCACCGGCATGGGCTTTCCCGATCTCCTGAAGGAAATCGTCAAGGTCGACGACCTGACGGTGAAATTCGTGCTGAACAAGCCTGAAGTCGCGTTCCTGCCGGACCTCGGCATGGATTTCGCCTCGATCGTCTCCAAGGAATATGCCGACCAACTCGACAAGGCCGGCACCAGGCAGCAGTTCACCCAGAAGCCGGTCGGCACTGGTCCGTTCCAGTTCGTCGACTATCAGGTCGATGCGGTCGTGCGCTATGCAGCATGGGACGGCTACTATGGCGGGCGACAGAAGATCGACGATCTGATCTTCGCCATCACGCCCGATCCGGCCGTACGCGCGCAGAAGCTGAAGGCGGGCGAGTGCGATATCATGTCATACCCGGCGCCGGCCGACATTGCCGGACTGCAGGCTGACGCGAACCTCAAGGTCGACGAGCAGGAAGGCCTGAACATCGGCTACATGGCTTACAACACGACGCAGCCGCCCTTCGACAAGGTCGAGGTCCGCAAGGCCCTCAACATGGCGGTAAACAAGAAGGCGATCATCGACGCGGTCTATCAGGGCGCCGGCGCGCCGGCCATCAACCCGATCCCGCCGACCATGTGGTCCTATAACAAGGACATCAAGGACGATCCCTATGATCCGGAGGCGGCCAAGAAGATGCTGGCCGATGCAGGCGTCAAGGATCTGTCGATGAAGATCTGGGCTATGCCGGTCAGCCGCCCCTACAACCCGAACGCCCAGCGCGTCGCCGAGTTGATCCAGGCCGACTATGCCGCCGTCGGCGTCAAGGCGGAGATCGTCAGTTACGAATGGACCGAGTATCGCCAGCGCGGCAAGGCTAAGGATCGCGACGGCGCCTTCCAACTGGGCTGGACCGGTGACAATGGCGATCCGGACAACTTCTTTTTCCTGCTCGGTTGCGATGCCATCGGCCAGTCCAATTATGCGATCTGGTGCAACCAGGAATTCGAAGCCCTGCTGAAAAAAGGCAAGGCGACGACGGACGTCGCCGAGCGCACCAAGATCTACGAGGAAGCTCAGGTGGTGTTCAAGCGTGAGGCTCCGTGGCTGACCATCGCCCACTCCAAGGTCTTCATGCCGATGAACAAGAAGGTGTCGGGCTTCGTTATGGACCCGCTCGGCATTCATCGGTTTGACGGCGTCGACGTCACCGAATAAGTCCTGAGAAATTGAACGGCGGCGCTGGACTTCCCGCGCCGCCGTTCTATGAAGCAAGATGCTCCGTTATCTCCTCCACAAGCTCGCTTTGATCATCCCGACCGTGTTCGGCATATCGCTGGCGGCGTTTGCTTTCGTCCGGCTTCTGCCCGGCGATCCTATCCTGGCCCTGGCGGGCGAGCGCGGCGTCAGCCCCGAGCGCTACGCCCAGCTCATCGAGCAGTTTGGCTACAACCGGCCCTATGTCATCCAATACCTGGAATATATCGGCAGGGTCCTGACCGGCGATTTCGGCATATCTATTGCCACCAAGCGGCCAGTGCTCGGCGAATTCCAGGCGCTGTTTCCAGCCACGCTGGAACTGGCCACAGTGGCGTTGATCATCGCCGTCCTGCTCGGCATTCCTGCCGGTATCTTCGCCGCGGTCAAGCGCGGCTCGTGGTTCGACCAGGCTACGATGGGTGTCGCGCTGACCGGATATTCGATGCCGATCTTCTGGTGGGGGTTGCTGCTCATTATCTTCTTCTCCGGCTATCTCGGCTGGACGCCGGTTTCCGGCCGCATCGGCCTGCAGTATTTCTTCAGGCCGACGACCGGGTTCATGCTCATCGACAGCCTGATCTCCGGCAGGAGCGGCGCTTTCAAATCTGCCGTCAGCCATTTGATCCTGCCGTCGATCGTGCTGGCGACGATCCCGCTTGCCGTCATAGCGCGCCAGACGCGCTCGGCGATGCTCGAGGTGCTGGGCGAGGACTATGTCCGCACCGCGCGCGCCAAGGGCCTGGCGCCGCGCCGCGTCATCGGTCTGCACGCTTTTCGCAACGCGCTGATCCCGGTAGTCACCACCATTGGACTGCAGGTCGGCACCTTGATGGCGGGCGCCATTCTGACCGAGACCATTTTTTCCTGGCCGGGCATCGGCAAATGGATGATCGATGCCATCGGCAAGCGCGACTATGTCGTCGTCCAGAGCGGATTGCTGATCATCGCGCTGATCGTCATGGCGGTGAACCTGATCGTCGACGTGCTCTACGCCGTCATCAATCCGCGCATCCGGGTGCAGTGAGATGACCGACGAATCCGCCGCCGAAGCTACCGCCGCCTCCATCCCGACAGGCGGCAGGCAACGCGCTTTCGCCGAGTTCTGGCACTACTTCTCGATGAACACCGGCGCGGTCATCGGCCTTGTCGTGTTTTCGGCGCTGGTGCTGGTGGCGATCTTTGCGCCGTTCGTCGCCCCACATTCGCCCGACGAGCAGTTTCGCGATGCGCTGCTGGCACCCCCTGCCTGGCAGGAAGGCGGCAAATCGATGTTCCTGCTCGGCACCGACGCGGTCGGCCGCGACATGCTTTCGCGGCTGATCTTCGGGGCGCGTTTCTCGCTGTTCATCGGCCTGGTGGTCGTCGTCTTCTCGCTCACCAGCGGCATCGTGCTTGGCGTGCTCGCCGGCTATTTCCGCGGCTGGGTCGACACGCTGATCATGCGCATCATGGATATCATCCTGGCCTTCCCGTCGCTGCTTCTGGCGCTCGTGCTGGTGGCGATCCTTGGCCCCGGCCTGTTCAATGCCATGCTGGCGATCGCGCTGGTGCTGCAGCCGCATTTTGCGCGCCTCACCCGCGCCGCCGTGATGGCCGAAAAGAACCGCGAATATGTCATCTCCGCCAAGGTGGCTGGTGCCGGTCATCTTCGCTTGATGGTGAGGACGATCCTGCCGAACTGCCTGGCACCGCTGATCGTGCAGGCGACGTTGTCCTTCTCCAATGCTATTCTCGAGGCTGCGGCGCTCGGCTTCCTCGGTGTCGGTGCGCAGCCGCCGACGCCGGAATGGGGCACGATGCTCGCCTCGGCGCGCGAGTTCATCCTGCGCGCGCCTTGGGTGGTGACCTTCCCCGGCCTTGCTATCCTGATCACTGTGCTGGCCATCAATCTGATCGGCGATGGCTTGCGCGATGCCTTCGATCCCAAGCTGAAGAGGTCATAATCCAATGCCTCTTCTCGAGATCAAGAACCTGACCGTTTCCTTCGACACCGCCGCTGGACCATTCATGGCGGTACAAGGCATCGACCTGTCGGTCGAACCGCGCGAGGTGCTGGCGATCGTCGGCGAATCCGGTTCGGGCAAGTCGGTGGCGATGCTGGCGGTGATGGGGCTTTTGCCCAACACCGCGACGGTGAGGGCCGACCGCATGGCCTTCGACGGCATCGACCTGCTCAAGCTCGGCCCATCCGAGCGGCGCAAGATCGTCGGCAAGGACATTTCGATGATCTTCCAGGAGCCGGTCGCCAGCCTCAACCCGTGCTTCACCGTCGGCTTCCAGATCGAGGAGGTGCTGCGCTTCCATATGGGCATGGACCGCGCCCAGCGCCGGGCGCGTGCCATCGAATTGATGAAGTTGGTCGGCATCGCCGACCCCGAGGAACGGCTGGGCTCCTTCCCGCACCAAATGTCGGGTGGTCAGTGTCAGCGCGTCATGATCGCCATCGCCATCGCCTGCAATCCCAAGCTTTTGATCGCCGACGAGCCAACCACGGCGCTCGACGTCACCATCCAGAAGCAGATCCTCGATCTGCTGGTCGGCCTGCAGGCCAAATATGGCATGGGCCTGATCATGATCACCCACAATATGGGGGTGGTTGCCGAGACCGCCGACCGTGTCATCGTCCAGTACAAGGGCCGCAAGATGGAAGAGGCCGACGTGCTGTCGCTGTTCGAGTCCCCCAAGAGCAACTACACGCGCGCTCTCCTGTCGGCGCTGCCGGAAAATGCCGTCGGCGACCGATTGCCTACTGTTTCCGACATGCTGTTCGAGCCGGCCCCATCTGTAGTCGCAGCCCGGTCCGCAGGAGGAACCGCCTCATGAGCGTGACGGTAGTCGAAGGCAAGAACATCGTGCGCGACTATCATGTCGGTGGCGGGCTTTTCCGCCCCTCCCGTACGGTTCATGCGGTCAAGGGTGTTTCGTTCAGCGTCGACAAGGGCAAGACGCTGGCCATCGTCGGCGAGAGCGGCTGCGGCAAGTCAACACTCGCCCGCATCATCACCCTGATCGACCCGGCGACCTCCGGCGAGCTTTTCATCGATGGCAAGAAGGTAGACATCGGCAGGAACGGCCTGTCGAAGGAAATGCGCCGCAAGGTCCAGATCGTCTTCCAGAACCCTTATGGTTCGCTCAATCCACGCCAGAAGATCGGCGACGTGCTTGGCGAGCCGCTGCTCATCAACACCGACAGCACGGCCGACGAGCGGCGCGATCTTGCCATGAAGATGCTAAAGAAGGTCGGTCTCGGCCCCGAGCACTTTAATCGCTACCCGCATATGTTTTCGGGCGGCCAGCGCCAGCGGATCGCCATCGCCCGCGCGCTGATGCTCAACCCCAGCCTTCTGGTGCTGGACGAGCCGGTCTCGGCACTTGATCTTTCGGTGCAGGCGCAGGTGCTGAACCTGCTCGCCGACCTGCAGGACGAGTTTCAGCTGACCTATGTTTTCATCAGCCACGACCTGTCGGTGGTACGCTACATCGCCGACGACGTGATGGTAATGTATTTCGGCGAGGCGGTCGAATACGGCTCGCGCGACGAGGTCTTCGCCGACCCCAAGCACAGCTACACCAGGACGCTATTCGCGGCGACGCCGCGTGCCGACGTTGCCAGCATCAAGGCAAGGTTGGCGAAAAAGAAGGCCGCCTGATCCGGCGAGGTTTGCCGGCCGGCTACCGCTTCTCGATCCCCGGAATGCCGGAGATCTGCTCGGCGAGAAAGTCGACCAGCAGCCGCACCCGGGCAATGCCCGCACGCTCCGGAACGATCAGCATGCTCAGCGGGACGGGAGGCGGAAAATAGCCCGGCAGGACCACTTCCAGCCGGTCGGCCGCCAGAAGATCGTCGACAAGCCAGTGGTGGGCGGGTGCGATGCCGCGTCCGGCGACAAGGGCTTCGCGCGCAGCAAGCCCATGGTCGACCAGAAATCTGCCGCCAAAGGGCACCGCAAAGGTCTCGCCGCCCGGCCCCTGTAAGGTGAGCGTGTCGCTTCCCGCGATGTTCGACATCCGGATGCCTTCATGGCCAGGCAGATCCTGCGGGACAGCGGGTCTGCTCCGCGCCGCCAGATAGGCCGGCGCCGCCACCAGCAGACGCCGGCACTGGCCGAGCGCCCGCAGTTTCATTGAGCTGTCGGTGAGCGGGCCGAGGCGAAGCGCGATGTCGACGCCCTCCCGCACAAGGTTGATGCGCTCGTCGGTAAGGCTGAGATCGATGCCGATGTAGGGATAGCGGTCCTGAAAGGCGAAGATCAGCCGGCTGACATGCAAGACCCCGAGCGCCGCCGTGCAGGATATCCGGATCGTGCCGGCCGACGCGCCGCGCGTGCCCCGCGCCTCATCGCCGGCCTGCTCAACGAGGCGCAGGACCTGGACGCTGTCGGTATAGTAACGGCTGCCTTCATCAGTCATCGTCACACGCCGGGTGGTCCTGCTGAGCAAGGGCACTCCGACGGCCTCCTCGAGTTCTCGCAAATGCCGTGTGACCGTCGACTGCCCAACTCCGAGCTCGCGCGCCACCGCCGAGAGGCTGCCGCGCTCGGCGACGCGAACGAAGGTGCGCATGCGCTCGAGAGTGACGTCCGATCTATCCATTATTCGGCATTATCTTATACATTTCCTACATATAGCGGATCATTCCGCGGCTGGCTACCTTTGGTGTCTATCGTCCTTCTTCGGAGTAGACCCATGAAAGTCCTGCTTGTTTTTGCTCATCCTGAACCGCGTTCGCTCAACGGCGCGCTGCGCGACGTCGCCATCAGGGAACTCGAGGCCCAAGGCCACGAGGTGCGGGTGTCGGACCTCTATGCCGACGGCTGGAAAGCCGAGGTGGACCGTGCCGACTTTCCGTCGTGGCCGCCCGAAGCACGCTTCCTGCCGGCCGGCGCCTCCAAAAAGGCTTTTGCGACCAACACTCTGACCGATGACGTCAAAGCCGAGATCGACAAGCTGCTATGGGCCGACACCCTGATCCTCCAGTTCCCGCTGTGGTGGTACGCCATGCCGGCGATCCTCAAGGGCTGGGTCGATCGCGTGTACGCCTACGGCTTCGCCTATGGCGTTGGCGAGCACAGCGACAAGCGGTGGGGTGACCGCTTTGGTGAGGGAACGCTCGCCGGCAAGCGCGCAATGCTGATCGTGACCGCAGGCGGCTGGGAAGAGCATTACTCCGCCCGCGGCGTCAACGGCCCGATCGACGACCTGCTGTTCCCGATCAATCACGGGATTCTATACTATCCGGGCTACGACGTGCTTCCGCCGTTCGTGGTTTACAGGGTGGACCGTTTCGGGGAGGCGGATTTCGAGCCTGTCGCGGAGCGACTGCGCGAAAGGATGCGAACGCTCGAGACAATCCGGCCCATTCGTTATCGGCAGCAGAATGGCGGCGATTACTTGATCCCAAGCATGCAATTGCGCCCCGGCTTGGAGAACCCGGGTGCGACCGCCTTTGCGCTTCACGAGGATCGCGCCGGCGCCGCCGCCCACTCCGATCAGGACAGCCGGGCGATGATGGTGCGCAGCGCCTCGCCGAAGCGCCGGACTTCCTCGATCGTATTGTAATGCACCAGCGAGGCGCGCACGGCGCCGCTGTCCATGCCGAGGTTGAGCCGCTTCATCAGACGCGGCGCATACATGTGGCCGTCGCGAATGCCGATCTGCATCTCGGCCATTTCCTCGACGATCCTCTGCGGCGATAGCGTGCCGACATTGAAGCAGAAGGTCGGCACGCGCTCGCTGAGGCGTGCCTCTTCGGCCACGCCGTAGATCGTCGCGCCGCAATCCTTGAGCACCGCCAGCATTTCGCGCGCCAGCACCTGTTCGTAGTCGCGGATTGCATTCATGCCGGCGACGATGTTGTCGCGGCGCGACCGGTTATTCTCGGACAAGAAATTGCGGCCGATCGATTCGAGGTAGCGCACCGCGGCATCCATGCCGGAGACGTTCTCGTAGATGAACGTGCCGGCTTCGATTTTGTGGGGCGGCTCGTCGGGGATGAAATCCTCGCGGAAGGTCGGCAAGCGCTTCAGTGTTTCGAAGCGGCCCCACAGGAAGCCCATATGCGGCGAGAAATTCTTGTAGCCGGAGCAGACCAGATAATCGCAATCCCAGGCCTGCACATCAATCAGCCCGTGCGGCCCGTAATGCACGCAGTCGAGGAACACTTCGGCGCCTGCCGCATGCGCAATCGCAGCCACGGAAGCAACGTCGACAATCGAGCCGATCGAATGCGCCGTGACCGTGCAGGCGACGAGCCGGGTGCGCTCTGAGACCAGCGGGCGCAAATCGTCGACATGCAGATTGCCGTCGTCGCGCATCCGCCACCATTTGAACTTGGCGCCGGCGGGCGCCAGCGCCAGCCACGTCGCGATATTGGCGTCGTGATCCATGTCGGTGATGACGATCTCGTCACGCTCCCCGTTTGGGCGCTCGGAAAGCATCTGGCCGATGCCGAGGCTGACCAGGCGGATGAACGAAGTGGCGTTCATGCCGAAACAGATCTCCGCCGGGTTGGTGGCGTTGATCAGCAAGGCCACGCTTTCGCGAGCGCCGGCGACGGCTTGGTCGACGGTGACGCTGCGGCCATAGCGGCCGCCGCGCTGCACATTATGCGCGACCAAATGGTTGGTGACCGCATCGAGCACGCTTTGCGGGATCTGCGCGCCGGCTGCATTGTCCATGAAGACGAAGTCCCCGGCTTGCTGCAAGGCGGGAAACATGGCGCGGATCGTCTCGACTGGGAAAGCTGCGGCATCGCCGGTTTTCGAAATCTGATGCTGGTTCAAGGTCGTCTCCTGCGAAGTGCGCTGACAGATTAGCGGGTCTTTTCGGTTTGAAAGCGGCGTTCAAGGAGGCTGACGAAACGGACCATCGGCCAGAGAAAGATGAGATAGACCAGCGCCGCGCCGATCAGCGGTGAAGGATTGGCATAGAGCGATTGCGCGTTGGTCGCTTCTTTCAGCAGTTCGGGCAGCGCCACGGTGGAAGCGAGCGAAGTATCCTTGAACATCGAAACGCAATTGCTGGTCATTGGCGGAATGACGACGCGGATCGCCTGCGGCAGCACTACCTTGCGCAAGGTCAGCAAGAACGGCAGGCCGAGCGCCTGCGCCGCCTCGAACTGGCCGCGCGGAATGCTCTCTATACCGGAGCGGAACACCTCGGCCGAATAGGCCGCCATGATGATGGCGAAGGCCATCACCGCGGACGTCCACGATGACAGGCGAATGCCGAGGAACGGCAGCGCATAGTAGATCAGGATCAGCACGACCAGCACCGGCATCGCCCGGAAAATGTCAATGTAGCCGACAGCCAGCAGCCGAAGCGGCTTTGGCGCATAGAGCCGCACCAGGCTGATCGCGAGGCCGACGGGAATACCGATGCCGATGCTCATGATTCCGAGCAGCAGGGTGTTCAGGAAGCCGCGCAACAGCGCCGGCAGGCTGGAGACCATGACGTCGGCGTTGAAGAAGGTGTCCAGCAGCGACATCGCAGCATTTCCGAAACGTTTGGCGTCCCGCGACGCTCGAGCCCGAGCCCGAAATCCGAAATCGTGCCGGCATCGAAAGCCGGCACGACATTTAAGCGTGAACTGCCGCTCAGGCCTTCGGCAAAGGAGTTTCCTTGACGGTCGAGGAATCGGCAGGTGCGTCGCTGCCGAACCACTTCTTGTGGATCGCGGCCAGCGTGCCGTCCTTCTTCATCGCGGTCAGCGCGTCGTTCAGCTTGCCGAGCAGCGGGTGGTCCTTGGTCATCATCAGACCGTACTGCTCGCCGGTCTTGATGCGCTCTTTTACGGCGAGATCCTTCATCCTGGTGAAAGAATATTCCAGGCCCGGAATATCGCTGACCGCCGCATCGACGCGGCCGGAGCTGAGATCGAGCAGCAAGTTCTGCTGCGTGTCGTAGCCCTTGACGTCACTGAACCCGTCCGCTTCCTGGTGGGCCTTGACCCAGGCTTCGCCGGTCGAGCCGGACAGCACGCCGACGATCTTGCCCTTGAGGTCGGCCTCGGCCTTGATCGGGCTGTCGGCCTTCGCGGCGATGCCCATGTCGGAATCATAGTAGGGCTGCGTGAACGACTGAGACTTCAGCCGCTCCGGCGTGATGGTGATCGACGAGATGGCGACGTCGATGCGCTTCGAGGTGGTGGCGGCGAACAGCGCCTGGAAACCGAGATCGGCGATATCAGTGGTCATGCCGATACGCTTTGCCGCCTCATTGATGATGTCGACTTCGAAACCCTCGAACGTGCCGCTCTCGTTCTTGTATTCAAAAGGCGGATTGGTCGGATAGGCGCCGACATTCAGCGTGCCTTCGGCGTAGGCCGGGCCGCCGGCGATGCCGATGGCAGCAGCAAGAAGCAGCAGGTTGCGACGGGTGAAGTTCATTTTCGTTCCCTCTGGTTGTGATCGGACGGGTTTGGCCCCGCACGGTTTTGATGCGTCAAGTGACGGGACTGCCGGAAAGCCCTCCCGGCACGGCAGTCGCAAGACATCGAATGCTATCCAAAGTACCGCGCTTTTCAAGGCGAAAGTTTTAAGCTTAAAAAATTGCCGCGTGTTGCCGTCACTCCGGAATAACCGCTGTGGCCTGGATCTCAACCTTGGCGCGATCCTCGACCAGCGCCATCACCTGCATGGCGGCCATCGCCGGAAAATGCCGGCCGATCACCTCGCGATAGACCTCGCCGATCCCCTTGAGATTGGCCAAATATTCCGCCTTGTCGGTAAAGTACCAGGTCATCGAGGTGATATGTTGCGGCTTGGCGTCGGCCTCGGCGAGCACAGCAACAATATTGGCCAGCGTCTGCCGCACCTGGCCGACAAGATCATCGGTCTCGAAGCGGCCCTGTCCGTTCCAGCCGACCTGCCCGCCGACGAAGACAAGCTGCCCACGCGCGGCGACGCCATTGGCGTAGCCGACGGGTTTCGCCCAGCCTTCCGGCTGCAGGATGGTGTGCATGTCAAAACCTCCCAATGCTCAAATCCGGTCGCTCAAAACTCGAAGACAATAATTTCACGCAAACTCCCGTCTCAGGCCGCTCCCATCACTTGCCGTGCAATCACCACCTTCTGCACGTCGGACGCTCCCTCGTAGATGCGCAGCGCCCGGATCTCGCGATACAGGCTCTCGACGATATGGCCCTTGCGGACGCCGTCGCCGCCATGCAGCTGCACAGCCTTGTCGATCACCTCCTGCGCTTTGTCGGTAGCGAACAGCTTGGCCATGGCGGCTTCGCGGGTAACCCGAGCGGCACCCATGTCCTTGGTCCAGGCGGCACGATAGACCAGCAACGCGGCGGCATCGACATCCAGCGCCATGTCGGCGATGTGGCCCTGCACCATCTGCAGCTCGGCCATCGGCGCACCGAACAGCCTGCGCTCGGCCACTCTTGTGATGCTTTCGTCCAGCGCGCGCCGGGCAAAGCCGAGCGCCGCTGCGCCGACGGTCGAACGGAACACGTCGAGCACGGACATGGCGATGCGAAAACCGTCCCCGGGTCTGCCGATCAGCGCCGAGGCTGGAATGCGTGCATTGTCGAAGGACAGCCGGGCGAGCGGGTGCGGCGCAATCACCTCCAGCCGCTCGGCAACGATCAGCCTCTCGGTTTCGGAAGGCACGACAAAGGCGGAAAGCCCCTTGGCACCGGGCGCCTCGCCGGTACGGGCAAAGACAACATAAAAGTCAGCGATACCGCCGTTGGAGATCCAGGTCTTTTCGCCGGATAGGAGATAGCTGTCGCCGTCACGCGCGGCGGTCATTTCCATATTGGCAACGTCCGAGCCCGAGCGCGGCTCCGACAGCGCGAAAGCCGAAATCGCCTTGCCGGCCCGTGTCTTCGCCAGCCAGTGCTGCTGGTCGGGCGAGCCGAACAGGCTGAGCGCGCCAGTGCCGAGCCCTTGCATGGCGAAGGCGAAATCTGCCAGCCCATCATGCCGGGCCAGCGTCTCGCGCGTGAGGCAGAGCGTGCGCACGTCCAGTGCTGCAGGGTTGTCGGTATCGAGCGCCGTCGGCTTCAGCCAGCCGTCCTTACCGAGCTTGGCCACCAGCTCGCGGCAGGCGGCGTCGACATCGTCATGCGCGACCGGCAGGTTCTTGGCGCACCATGCCTCCAGCCGCTCCGCCAGATCGCGGTGGCGATCCTCGAAGAACGGCCAGGAGAGGAAGGAACGGTCAGTCATTGCTGCCTCCACAATTCTCCGGCCCTGGCGCTCCACGGCGCCCCCCTCTGTCCTACTGGACATCTCCCCCTCTATGGGGGAGATTGGCGGCTTCGCTGCCACGGCTCTCCCTGCGATGTTGGAGATTGACGAAAGCGGGCGTGATATCCAATCTCCCCCCTTGAGGGGGAGATGCGCGGCAGGCCAGAGGGGGGTGCTGTCCCGCCAGCGTGGAAGCGATCATCTCAATTTCCCTCGAACACCGGCTTCTCCTTAGCCATGAAAGCCGTGTACGCCCGCTCGAAATCGCGGGTCTGCATGCAGATCGCCTGCGCCTGCGCTTCCGCTTCGATCGCCTGGTCGAGACCCATCGACCATTCCTGGTTCAGCTGCGTCTTGGTCATGCCATGGGCGAAGGTCGGGCCGGAAACGATGCGCGCGGCCATGTCGAGCGCGTCGGCCTCAAGCGTTGCGGTATCGACCAGCCGGTTGTAGAAGCCCCAGCGCTCGCCTTCCTCGGCACTCATCGTGCGGCCGGTATAGAGCAGCTCGGCGGCGCGGCCCTGGCCAATGATGCGCGGCAGGATCGCGCAGGCCCCCATGTCGCAGCCGGCAAGGCCGACGCGGGTGAACAGGAATGCTGTCTTGGCCTGGGGCGTGGCGATGCGGATATCGGAGGCCATGGCGATAATCGCGCCGGCGCCGACCGCCACGCCATCGACCGCCGCAATAATCGGCTTGCGGCAATTCAGCATCGCCTTGACGAAATCGCCCGTCATGCGGGTGAAGGCGAGCAGCGCCTTCATGTCCATCTTGACCAGTGGGCCGATGATTTCGTGGACATCGCCGCCCGAGCAGAAATTGCCGCCATTGGGCAGGACCACCACAGCATCGACATCATCGGCGTAGACAAGGTCGCGAAATATGTCGCGCAATTCGGCATAACTGTCGAAAGTCAGCGGGTTCTTGCGCTCCGGTCGATCGAGCCGGATCTTTGCGATCTTGCCTTCGACCTGCCAGTGGAAATGCTTCGGCTTGCGGCCGGCCAGCTTCGTCATTCCCGTCCCTCCCAATTGCTGCGGAAGGAGGTCAGCATGCCGGTCAGCCGGCGCGCCTCATCCTCGCTCACATTGCCCAGCAACTCGCCGACCCATTTCTCATGCGCGGCGGCGATCACGGCGAAAATCTTCGATCCCTCTTCCGTCAGCCGCACCATCGAGGTGCGGCGGTCGCCATTGCGTCGGGCCCGCATCACCAACCCTTCCGAGACCAGCCGGTCGATGATGCCGGTGACATTGCCGTTGGACACCAGCAGGAAGCGCGAAAGATCGCTCATCAGCATGCCCTCCGGCGCGCGGTAGAGCGCGGCCATCACGTCGAAGCGCGGCAGCGTTGTGTTGAACTCTTGCCGCAGTCGTTCGCGCAGCTCGGCCTCGATGGTGCGCGAGGCGCGCAGCAGGCGTATCCACAGCCGCAGGCGGTCCTTGCCGGGTCCGGACGGGGCGGGCAGGGGACCGGCTACCATGTCTCACCTCCGGAGATCGAAATCGTCTGTCCGGTAATCGACCGGGCGGCGTCGCCACACAGATAAAGTACCGCGGCCGCAATTTCTTCCGGCTGGATGAAGCGGCCTTGCGGGTTGGTCGCGGCTAGGCTCGTCCGTGCCTGCTCGGACGAGCGGCCGGTCGTTTGGACGATGCGTTGGACGGTGCTCTCCAGCATCTCGGTTTCGACAAACCCTGGGCACACGGCATTCACTGTTATGCCGGACTTGGCGGTCTCGACGGCGAGTGCCCGCATCAGGCCGACGACGCCATGCTTGGCGGCAACGTACGCTGCGACATAGGGATAGCCTTTCAGTCCGGCGGTGGAAGCGACGAAGATGATACGGCCAGTCTTGCGCACTGCCATGCCGGCCAACGCCGGCTTCACCGTCAGGAACGCACCGGTCAAGTTGACGTCGAGCGTGCGCTGCCAGTCTGCCAGCGAGGTCCGCTGCGCCGGGGCACTGCCGGACATGCCGGCATTGGCAACGACGATGTCGAACGCTCCGCGTGCCGCTTCCGCGGCCTCGTAGAGCGACGCCATCGACGTCTCGTCGGTGACGTCGGCGGCAATGGCGAAGATGGACTTGTTCTCCGCGGCAACCTCGGCAAGCGGCTCCACGCGCCGGCCGCAGATGGTCACGTCAATGCCCGCGCCGGCCAGCGCCAGCGCGATCGCGCGGCCGACGCCGGAGCCGCCGCCGGTGACCAGCGCATGACGCCGCGAAATCGTCGCCGCGGCACTCATATTTTCAAGCCCGCTGCCGCTTCGCGTTCGGCCAGCCGGTAGAGCTGGTCGCGGCCGGGCAGATAGGGATCCGGCCATTTGACGCCGCGATCGCCAAGCGTGACGGCCGCGTGCAGCGTCCAATACGGATCGGCAAGATGCGGCCTAGCCAGTGCGACGAGATCGGCGCGGCCCGCCATCAGGATCGAGTTGACGTGGTCCGGCTCATAGATATTGCCGACCGCCATCGTCGCCATGCCGACCTCGTTGCGGATGCGATCGGAAAACGGCGTCTGGAACATGCGGCCATAGACCGGTCTTGCCACGGCCGACGTCTGGCCGGCCGATACGTCGCAGATGTCTACGCCGGCCTCATGCAGCAGCCGCGCGATCTCTACGGCATCGGCCGGCGTCACGCCTTCGATGCCCAGCCAGTCATTGGCGGAGATGCGCATCGAGATCGGCTTCTCGGCCGGCCACGCGGCGCGCACCGCATGAAAGATTTCCAAGGGGTAGCGCATGCGGTTTTCCAGCGAGCCGCCATAGGAGTCGGTGCGCCGGTTGGTCAAGGGCGTGATGAAGGAGGACAGGAGATAGCCGTGCGCGGCGTGGATTTCGAGCATGTCGAAGCCGCAGCGCGCCGCCATCTCGGCCGAAGCGACAAACTGGTCGCGCACCATATCCATGTCGGCGCGGTCCATCGCCTTCGGCACCTGGTTTTCCCGCGACCACGGCACGGAAGACGCTGCCATGACGGGCCAATTGCCTGAGGGCAGCGGCACGTCGGTTCCCTGCCAGCCGAGCCTGGTCGACCCCTTGGCACCGGAATGGCCGATCTGGGCGCAGATCTTGGCCTCGGTTTCGGCATGGACGAACTCGACCAGCCGCTTCCAGGCGACCTCATGCTCGGGCGCATAGAAACCAGGGCAGCCAGGTGTGATGCGGCCCTCCGCGCTGACGCACGTCATCTCGATGTAGAGGAGACCGGCGCCGCCCTTGGCCCGTTCGGCGTAATGGGCGAAATGCCAATCGGTCGGACAGCCGTCGACCGCCTTGTACTGCGCCATCGGCGAGACGACGACGCGGTTCTGCAGCGCCATGTCGCGCAGCCGGAACGGCGCGAACATCGGCGCGCGACGCAGATTGTTGCCCCCGGCGCCGGCCTGGCGCTGGAACCACTCCTCGGCGCCGGCCAGCCATTCGGCATCGCGCAGCCGCAAATTTTCGTGACTGATGCGTTGCGAACGCGTCAGCAGCGAATAGTTGAACTGCACCGGATCGAGGCCGAGATAGCGCTCGACCTCCTCGAACCATTCGAGCGAATTGCGCGCCGCCGACTGCAGCTTCAGCACTTCGGTGCGGCGGGCGTCCTCATATTTGCTAAAGGCGGCCTCGAGGTCTGGCTCGGACTCGACATAGTCGGCCAGCGCCACCGCGCTTTCCAGCGCCAGCTTGGTGCCGGAACCGATCGAGAAATGCGCGCTCGCCGCCGCGTCGCCCATCAGCGCCAGGTTCTTGTAGGACCAGCGTTCGCACAAGACGCGCGGGAAATTGATCCACGCCGAGCCGCGGATATGATTGGCGTTGGTCATCAGCGCGTGGCCGCCGAGATGACGGGCAAAGATGCGCTCGCAGACGGCAATCGATTCCTGCTGCGACATCGCGCCGAAGCCGAAGCGCTGCCAGGTCTGCTCGCTGCATTCGACGATGAAGGTCGCGGTATCGCTGTCGAACTGGTAGGCATGCGCCCACACCCAGCCATGCTCGGTCTTTTCGAAGATGAAGGTGAAGGCGTCGTCGAATTTCTGGTGGGTGCCGAGCCAGACGAACTTGCATCTACGAATGTCGATATCGGGCTTGAACACGTCGACGAAGGCGCCCCGCGCTTTCGAGTTCAACCCGTCGGCGGCGACAACCAGCTCGTGCGTCTCCATATATGGCTTGGGATCGGCGATGTCGGTTTCGAAGACCAGCTTGACGCCGAGTTCGCGCGCCCGCCGCTGCAGCAACGTGAGCAGCCGCTTGCGGCCAATGCCGCAAAAGCCGTGACCGGTCGAGACCGTGCGCACGCCGTCATGGATGACGGCGATATCGTCCCAATAGGCGAAATGCTTGCGGATCCAGACGGCGCTGACCGGGTCGTTTTTGGTCAGGTTCTCCAGCGTTTCGGCCGACAGCACGACGCCCCAGCCAAACGTATCGTCGGCACGGTTGCGCTCGAACACCGTCACGTCATGCGCGGCATCCCTGAGCTTCAGCGAGATTGCAAAGTAGAGCCCGGCTGGTCCGCCGCCGAGAACCGCAACTTTCATCGTGCGATCTCCTCTTCGCTTCTGTCCGTCGAGTTTACGCCTGAGGCGAATTAATTCAAGCTTGAAGTTTCAGGATTGAAACAATCCGCCTCAGAAACCCAGCTTGCCGGCAGTCGGCTTGCGCAGGCCAGGGACGCCCCGGGCTATTTTTCCGGGTTCTTCGGGCTCCACAGCACCGTCTCCGCATCTTTTTCATAGGCCATGCCATTGGGATAGCTGATCGCTTCCAACTGCAAGCCCCAGGGCGCCTGGAAGTAGAGGATGGTCTGGCCGGCGGCCGGGCCTTCGGTAACCGGCAGCGGCCCCATCCGCGTCTTGACGCCCTTGCCGTCAAGATAGGCTTTTGCGGCGGCGATGTCGTCGACATAGAAGGCGATATGGAAGCCGCCTATGTCGCTGTTGCGAGGCGTCAAGTCCTTCTGGTCCGGCGCGGTGTATTTGAACAGCTCGATGTTCGACCCGTGTCCGCAGCGGACCAGGGTGATCTCCTCAATCACCGCCTTGGGATCGACGCCCAGCAGATCCTGCATGAATGTGCCCTTGTCGTCGGCAAACGGGCCGAACGACATCGCCTTCTTGCAGCCAACCACCTCGGTGAAGAAATCGACCGCCTGCTCCATGTCGGGGACGGTGACGCCGGTGTGGTCGTGGCCACGCATGCCGGGAATGGAACTGGCGTAAGCCGTGCCGATGCCTCCCAGCACGGTGGCGGTGAGCACTGCGTAGCGGATTGCATTCTTCATGTCAGTCATCCTCCATCGCGGGGCATTTTGCCGGGTGCACGCCTGAGGCCCGCTCTTTAGCGTGCGAATAGGATTGTGTTTCATGCCGGCGCCTTTGCGGCGGGAAGTAGCCAGGCATCATCGATCTCGGGCAGCGGAATGGCGGCGAGCAGATCGCGCGTGTAAGCCTGCTGCGGCTTCTCGAACAAAGTATCCGTCGCACTGGCTTCGACGATCGCGCCTTCGCGCATGACGATCACTTGCCGGCAGAGCCGCCTGATCACCGACAGGTCATGGCTGATGAAGGCAACGGTCAGGCCCATCTCCGCTGCAAGCTTTTCCAGCAGCGTCAGGATCTGCGCCTGGGTCGACACGTCGAGGCCGGAGACGATCTCGTCGGCCAGCACGAATTTCGGCGACAGCGCCAGCGCTCGGGCAATGCCGACGCGCTGGCGCTGGCCGCCCGACAATTCATGACGATAGCGGCTGGCGAAGCCTTGCGGCAGGCCGACGCGCTGAAGCGCTTCAGCAACTCGGGCTTTCAGATTGTCGCCGAGGCCATTCTGTTTGAGCGGTGCGGCGATGATGCTGGCGATGGTGCGGCGTGGGTTGAGCGACGACATCGGGTCCTGGAAGATCATCTGCAGATTGCGGCGCAGCGGCCGGAGTTCGGCCTCAGGCAGATGTGTGATGTCGCGGCCATCGAAGATGACCTTGCCGGCGCTCGGCTCAAGAAGCCGCACTAAGGCGCGGCCAAGCGTCGATTTGCCGGAGCCGGATTCGCCGACGATGCCGGTCACCGATCCCTTTGGCAGGTCGAAATCCAGCCCTTTCAGGATCTCGGCCAAGGGCGCGCGGCCGATCAGCGGCTTGCGCGTCATGTCGGGCAGCGCGACCTTCAGCCCACGCACGGAAAACAGCGGCTCAGCCATGCGGGCGCCTCCAGGCCTGATCGGCGGCGGCGATCTCCGCGGCTAGCCCGGCCAGTACCGCCTCGTCCACGGGTTTCAGCGAAGCGAAGGGATCGGTGTAGCGCGGAGTCGCGGCCATCAGCGCTCGCGTGTAGGGGTGCTGCGGGGCAGCGAAGAGAGCGGCCGTTTCGGCCTCCTCCACCACCTTGCCGGCATAGAGCACCGAGACCTTCTGGCTGATCTTGGCGACGACGCCGAGATCATGGGTAACGAACAGGATCGCCGTGCCGTGCTCGCGCTGCAGCTGCGCGATCAGCCGCAGGATCTGCTTCTGCACCGTCACGTCGAGCGCCGTGGTCGGCTCGTCGGCGACGATCAGCCTTGGTTCGGCCGCAAACGCCGCGGCGATCAGCACGCGCTGGCGCATGCCGCCGGACAGCTCGTGCGGATAGCATTTGAGGACACGCTCGGGGTCGCGGATCTGCACCTCGTCCAGCAATCGGCGGATGCGTGCATCGGCCTTCTCGCCGCTCCAGCCGAGGATGCGCACCAGCCGGTCGGTCATCTGCGGGCCGATGCGGCGTGACGGGTTGAGCGCGGTAAGCGGATCCTGCGGGATCAGCGCCGTGCGCGCGCCGATCAGCGTGCGCCTTGCCTTTGGCTGAAGCTTGCCGAGGTCCTCGCCCTCGAACAGCATATCGCCTTCGACGATGCGCACGCTCGAAGGCAGGACGCCAAGCACCGCCTTGCCGATCATCGTCTTGCCGGCGCCGCTCTCGCCGACCAGCGCGTGCACCTCGCCGGGCTCGACGGCGAGCGACACCGAGCGCAGCACGCGCAAGCCATTAGGCAGCACCGCGCTAAGGCTGCGTATGTCGAGGCAGGGTTTCGCCTGCGCGTTCATCGCAGCACCGGATCGAAACGTGCCCTGAGGCCCTCGCCAAACTGGCTGAACGACAGCACCGTCAGGATCAGGGTGACCAGCGGGAACACCAGCACCCACCAGGCCTGATGGATCGACAGGCGACCCTCGGCGATGATGCCGCCCCAGGTCGGGTCGTCGGTCGAGATCGACAGATTGACGAAGGACAGGATCGCCTCGACGATGACGGCAATGCCCATCTCCAGCGACAGCAGCGCGACGATCGACGGCACCACATTGGGCAGCACTTCGCGCAGCATGATGCCGATGCGGCCGTAGCCTGCGATGCGGGCGTTCTCGACATAGTCCATGCGCGACTGGCCCATCGTCTCGGCGCGGATCACCCGGCAGAAGCGCGTCCAGTCGATGACGGCAATGGCAATGATAACCGAGCTCAAGCCGGTGCCGAGCACGGCGACCAGAAGGATGGCAAACAGCACCGGCGGAAACGCCATCCAGACATCGACGATACGTGAGATGATGCGGTCGGCCCAGCCGCCGAAATAGCCGGCGATCAGGCCGAGCGTCGAGCCGACCAGGCAGGCGGCAAAGGCTGCCGCGAAGGCGACGATGAAGGCGATACGGGCACCGAAGATCAGCCGTGACAGAAGATCGCGGCCGAGGCTGTCGGTGCCGAGCCAGTAGCCGGGCTCGGCGCCATCAATCCAGAAAGGCGGCAGCCGCTCCAGCATCAAATCCTGCGCCAGCGGGTCCTGCGGTGCGACCAACGGCGCAAAAATCGCGGCCAGCAGCGCAATCAGCAGCCAGCCGCCGGCCAGCCACAGGCGTGCCCGCGAGCCATGTCTCGAAATGCGGGCCTCATCCATGGCGCAGCCTCGGATTGAGCAGGGCGTACATCATGTCGACGGCAAGGTTGATCAGCACGAACAGCAGCGCGAAGACCAGCACGATGCCCTGGATCAGCGGCAGGTCGCGGTTGATGACGGCATCGATCGCCATGTTGCCGAGACCTTCATAGGAAAACAGTCGTTCGACGATGACCGTGCCGCCGATGAGGAAGGTGAACTGCACGCCGACCAGCGTCAGCGTCGGCAGGGCCGCGTTCTTCAGCGCCTCGCGCAGGATGACCTGCGTTTCCGAAAAGCCCTTTACCCGCGCCAGCACGACGTAGTCGAGGTCGAGCACTTCCTTCAGCGACTGTTTCAGCAGCTGCGAGATGATCGCGGCCAGCGGCAGCGCCAGCGCAATCGCCGGCATCAGCATGTGTGCCAGCAGGTCCCTGGTCAGGTCGAAGCGCAGCCGGACGATGCTTTCGAACAGATAGAATTGCGTGGCGAAGGGCAGGTCGAGCTGCGGCGACACCCGGCCAGAAATGTCGAAGATGGGCACCAGCACGCCAAACAGAAGGATCAGCACCAGGCCCCACAGGAAATCGGGAATCGAGAGTGCCGCACCGCTGGCAATGTCGATGCCGGCTTCGACCGCGGTGCCACGTTCGCGCGCGCCGAGGATCGCCGTCGTGCCGCCGATCGCCAGCGCCATCACAAGCGCGACGATCGCGAGTTCCAGCGTCGCCGGCAGGCGGTTGAAGACCAGGCCCAGAACATCCTGCCGGAGCGAAATCGAAGTGCCGAAATCGCCCCTGACGACACCTGCCAGCCAGATGAAAAATTGCTGGACGATGGTCTTGTCCAGCCCGTAAAGCGCGCGCAGACGCGCGATGTCGGCATCGGTTGCACCGGGCGGCAGCATCATCGCGATCGGATCGCCTGGCGCGACACGGATGACGACGAAGACGACGACGGCCACGCCGAACAGCGTGATCGCCATCGTCAGAAGACGGATCAGGAATCTTTGCAGCAGCATGGTCGCCCGTGGCGGAAAATGCGCGCCGTCATTCCGGACGGCGCGCGACAAGCCGAAGACTGTCTCAGGCCGGGCTCATCAGCGCCGGCAGAAGTGCGCCCGACACATGCTGCACGACATTGACGCCCTTGGCATGCACGATCGGCTGCGCATACTGGATCAGCGGCAGCACATAGGCCTGTTCGGCGATATATTTGTCGACGGCCTTCCAGCCGGCAATGCGCTTGGCCTCGTCCTTCTCGCCCCATAGCGGGTTGATCATGTCGATCAGGTCCTGGCTGTCCCACACCGAATGCGGGCTCGGGCCATACATGGCAAAGCCGGTCGACGTGGTGGGATCGCCGATGGCATTGCCCCAATTGTAGAAGGCCGCCGGCGCCAGCTTGTCGGCGGCGCGCAGCTCGTAGTGCTTGGCGATCTCATAGACCTCGATCGTTGCCTCGATGCCGACCTTGCGCCACATGCCGACGATCGCCTGGATCATCTCGTAGTCCTTGGGCTTGAAGCCCTTGGTCGTCTGTATCGTGAACTTGACCGGCTTTTCCGGCGAATAGCCGGAGGCGGCCAGCAGTTCCTTGGCCTTGTCCGGATTGTGCTCCACCTTGATCGACGCATCGTAGGCCGCGTATTCCGGCGTCTCCAGCGTATCGATGGGCTGGCCGTAACCGCGCAGCAGCCGGTCGACCAAAAGCTTTTTGTCGACCGCCATCACCGCCGCCTGGCGCACTTTCTTGTCCAGCATCACGTCGATGTCGTTGAAGAAGATCATGCCGATGTCGGAAACGTTCTTGCATGAGCCGGCAAGTCCATCCTTGGCGATCAGGCGGTCATATTCCTCATAGGGGATTTCCAGCGTCACCTGCGAGGAACCGGACTCGATCTCGGCGACGCGGCTCGCCGCATCGGTGACGAACTTGATGGTTACGTTCTCGAAGGCCGGCTTGCCGCCCCAGTAGTTCGGGTTGGCCTTGAGCCGCAGGAAGGCGTTGCGCTCGAATTTGTCGACCATGTAGGGCCCGGTGCCGATCGGGGCTTTCTCAAAACCCTCGGCGCCGACCTTTTCGTAATAGGCCTTCGGCATGATGTAGCCGGTCAGGAACGACATCCACTTGAAATACACCGGGTCGAATTGCACGACGTCGCCGGTGATCTTGTTGCCGTCGATCTTGAAGTTGTTGACGTTCTTCCAGACGAACTGGATCGGGTTGCCGGTTTTTTCATCGCCCGCCCGCTGCAGCGACCAGACCACGTCTTCGGCCGTGAATGGCGAGCCGTCATGCCAGGTGACGCCCTCGCGCACCGTCATCATGATCTTGCTGCGACCCTCGTTCCAGCCCCATTCGGTGAGCAGGCCGGGCGCGAAAGAAAGATCCGGCTTCTGCGGGATGAACTGGTCGAACACCGACTGGTACAGACCCTGGATGGTCGGGTTGACCGCTGAAGGCCCGGTGGTCGGGTCCCAGGACGGCAAATTGACATTGTAGGCGATGGTCAGTTCGCCGGCAGCCCTGGCGATTTGCGGCAGGCCGAGCGCCGTGGCGCCAAGTGCGGCCGCGCCATATCCGAGCAATTCTCGTCTGTTGATTGTCATGGTCGTTCCCCTGTTGCTTTTATGCGCGGTGTCGTTGTCAATCGGTGGGTTTAGGCTCCTTGGGCAACCGCGCCTTGTCCTCCTTCACCCTAGATGAAAAATGGAGCCTACCTCCCGCCAAGTTGTTGCGCGAGCATGAAGCCCGACGCCGCCCCGGTGCCGGCGCCGGGCCATGTTGCCGCCCCGGTCAGGTGCAGATTGCCGACCGGCGTGTTCCAGCCAGCGTAACCGCGCGCCGGCCGGAACAGGAAATTCTGCGCCAGATGATGGCTGCCGCAGATCTGGTCGCCGCCGACAAGGTTCGGGTTCTCGCGTTCGAGGTCGATGGGCGAGAACACGGCGCGGCCGAGGATCTTCCGACGAAGGCCGGGCGCATAGCGCTCGATAATGTCGAGGACGCGCTCGGCGTAGTGCTCCCTAGCCTCGTCCCAGTGAGCCACCGCGATCGTGCCCGCCGCATCGCCTGCAATCTCGGCTGGCAGCATGCGCACCTGCACCCAAAGTACGTGCTTGCCGTCCGGCGCGCGCGAGGGATCGACGGCCGTCGGCTGGCCGACGACCAGCACCGGTTCGTCCGGCAGCACCCCTGACATCGCCTGCTGATAGGTCCAGGACATGGCATCGAGCGACGGCGACAGATGCACATAGGCGAACTGCCGAAGCTCGGCACCGGCGCGCCAGTCCGGCAGGTCGTCGAGCGCCAGATGGATCATCAACGTCCCCGGCGCGTGGCGGAATTTTTTCACGGCCGTGTCGAAGCCGGTGTCGCCGGATCCGTTAGGCAACAGTTTCCCGGTCAGCGCCTTGGGCGCGACACCGGCGATGACGGCCTTGGTGGCGGTGTGGGTCTCGCCGGAAGTGAGCCGCACGCCGGTCGCTTTGCCGGCCGAAACCGTGATCTCGGCGACATCAGCCCCAGTGACGATCTTGCCGCCGGCGGCCGTGAGCATGCCCGACAAAGCGCGGATAATCGTGTCGGCGCCGCCTCTGCCGAGCACCATGCCGAAGCACTGGTTGGCCATGGATTCGAGGTAAGGGAACACCGCGCCGCCGGCGATGTCAGGCGCGAAATCGAGATGCATGCCCCAGGTGGCCAGCGTCGCCCTGACATGCGGTGACTCGAAAGTATCCTCGAGCCAGGCGCGGGGTGACGAAAGCAGCAACCGACCTGTATCGAGCGCGCCGGCAAAACCCTTCTTGCGCCAGAGGTTCCAGGCGGTGCCGGCGAGCGCACGGCCGCTCATCGGCGAGCCCAGCAGCCGGAACAGATGCTCGGCCTCCGCCGGGAATGCCGCAACCAGACGGCGCCATGTCTGTGCGTCGGCGTCGGAAAAAGCGGCCATGCGCGAGGCGGTCTTTTCCAGGTCGCTGCTGACGCCGAACCAGCGACCGTCGGGGAAGGCGCTGGCAAAACAGTCGGCCATCGGCACGAATTCCAGCCCGTGGGTTTTCAATTCATTTGCATATTTCTTGTGAAAGGCCGAGCCGGCGAACAGGCTGAGATTCATCGCGCCGAAATCGTGCCGGAAGCCCGGAAGCGTCAATTCGCGCGTCTGGACGGCGCCGCCGATCGTTGCATTACGCTCGAAAACTGCGGTTTTCCAGCCTTTGAGCGCCAGATGCGCGGCGCATGCCAGACTGTTGTGGCCTGCCCCGACAAATATGGCGTCGAACTCGCTCACGCCCCGTCCCATTTCCTTTATGCTTAAAGATAATTGCAGATGCATATGTTTTCGTCTAGTAGGATATTAAGGGCCGCGAGAGCCTTCAGCACCATCGAGAAAGAGGGAACAGAGACCATGGACACACAACAACTTTTAGGCGAAGTCGCCGGCCAGCTGCTTTCAGGCGCCATCCAGGTGGTCGACCTGACGGCGCCGCTCGGGCCCGACACGCCACTGATCAAGCTGCCGCCGGAACTGGCGGTCGACACGCCGAAGATCGAGATCCACGCCATCTCCGCCTATGACAAGAACGGCCCGTGGTGGGCGTGGAACTGGCTCAAGCTCGGGGAGCATTCGGGCACGCATTTCGACGCGCCCAACCACTGGATCACCGGCAAGGATTATCCGGACGGCGCCACCGACACCATTCCGGCGCAGAACTTCGTCGGACCTGTCAACGTCATCGACTGTTCCAAGCAAGCGGCAGCCGATCACGATTTCCTGCTCACCGTCGATCACATCAAGGCATGGGAAGCCGAACATGGCGCTATCAACCCCGGCGAGTGGGTGGTGATGCGCACCGACTGGTATAAGCGCAACGGCTCGGAAGCCGAGTTCCTCAACGCCAATGAGACCGGACCGCACACGCCTGGCCCGACCGCCGAAGCCATCCAGTATCTGATTACCAAGGACATCAAGGGCTGGGGCAGCGAGACGATCGGCACGGATGCTGGAAAAGCAGGGGGAATGGAGCCGCCGTTCCCGGCGCATAGCCTGATGCACAAGGCTAACCGCTACGGTCTCGCCAGCCTTTGCAACCTCGACCGGCTGCCGCCGAAAGGCGCGATCCTGATCGCGGCGCCGCTCAAGATCGAGCACGGCACCGGCAGCCCGATCCGCGCGTTGGCGTTGGTGCCAAGGCAATAGGGTAGCTGCGGTCTTCGGGAGAAGATCATGTGCGGAAGTGGCACTGTGGTGACGGAGTGGGAGCGGCAGCCTTGCAAAGCTGCGGCTCTACGGCGCCGTAGAGCGCCAATCTCTGCTAGGAGCACGCATCGATGAGCGCTCCCGATCACATCGTCGTCGGCAGCGGCATCAACGCGCTGGTCTGCTCGGCGATGCTTGGCGGCAAGGGGGCGAAGGTGCTGGTGCTCGAGCGCAACGACCGCATCGGCGGCTGCATGCGCACCGAAGAAATCACCGCGCCCGGCTTCATCCACGACGTGATGGCGACGACCTTTGTCCTGTTCATCACCTCGCCGGCCTATGCGGCGCTGGGCAAGGATCTGGCGCGGCACGGCCTGGAGTTTTGCAACAGCTCCACGCCGACCGGTGTGCTGCGCCCGGACGGCAGCCATGCCGTCCTGCGCACCGATCGTATCGCCAATGTAGCGGCGATCAATGCGCTTGCCGCGGGCGACGGCGACCGGCACGCAAACGATGTCGGCGAGCTCGAGCGCAACGCCGGTCTGCTGTTCGGACTGCTCGGTGGCAGCCTGTGGTCCTACCCGACGGCCAGGCTGCTGGCGGGTGAAGCCTGGCGGCGCGGCCCGCGTGGCCTTGCCGCCTTTCTCGGCAGCGCGCTGGTGCCGGCGCGCGGTTGGCTGGAAAGCACCTACCAGTCGGAAACCATGCGCGCGCTGTGGGCGCCCTGGGTGCTGCATGCCGGCCTCGGGCCTGAGGACGCGTTCTCCGGCCAGATCGCCAAGGTCATCGCCTTCGCGCTTGAGGCGGCCGGCGCGCCGATCGTCAAGGGCGGTGCCAGGAATCTGCTGGCCGCCTTCGAAGCCCTGATCAGGGAACGTGGCGGCGAAATCCGCACCGGCGCCGACGTCGCGGCTATTGTCCAAAGCGGAGGCCGCGCCGCCGGCGTGCGGCTGGCTTCGGGCGAAACGATCAACGTGAACAAGAGCGTCATCTGCTCGGTCACGCCGACCCAGCTCTACGAGCGGCTGCTCGGCGACGCGGCGCCGAAAGCCGACGTCGAGGCAGCGCAAAAATACCGCTACGGCAAGAGCAATTTCCAGATCCACTATGCCTTGGACAAGCCGCCGGCATGGCGCGGCGAGGGCCTGGACAAGGTCGCGCTGCTGCATCTGACGCCGGGGCTCGACGGCGTCTCGAAGGCCTGCAACGAAGCCGTGCGCGGCATGCTGCCGGAGGTGCCGACCATGTGCGTCGGCCAGCCGCACGCGCTCGACCCGTCGCGCTGCCCGGACGGCAAGGCGGTCCTGTGGCTGCAACTGCCCGAGGCGCCACGGCATATCAAGGGCGATGCCGCCGGCAAACTGCAGACACCGGCAGACGGTCGCTGGACCGAGGCGCTGCGCGAAGCCTATGCCGACCGTGCCGAAGCGATCCTCGCCAGCCATATCGATGGGTTCAAGGACAGCGTCATCGCACGCCGCGCCTGTTCGCCGGCCGACCTGGAAGCGATGAACATCAATCTGGTCGGCGGCGACCCCTATGGCGGTTCCTCGGCTATCGACCAGTCGTTTCTGTGGCGGCCGTTCAAGACGAGCCGCAATCACGCCACCGGGGTCAGGGGTCTGTACCACATCGGTGCCTCGACCCATCCGGGTGCTGGCTTGGGCGGCGGCTCCGGCTTTCTCCTGGCGGGGAGGCTGTGATGGAACAGAAGGTTGAAAAGCGCCAGCGCATCTCGACTTTGGGCCAGATCGGCCTGCAGCAATTCGCGCCCTATCTGATGAACCGCATCATGGGCCGCTACAACGCCACCTTGCGTGACAATTTCCGCAGGCAGGGCCTGACCATTCCGCAGGTGCGCACGCTGGCCGTGTTGTCGGTCACCGATGGCGTCACCGTCAACGATCTCTCGGTCTATACCGTCATCGAGCAGTCGACCTTGAGCCGGACGCTCGACACGCTGGAGGGGCAAGGGTTTGTGCGGCGCGAGCAGGGGGTCACCGACAGCCGTATCCGCCATGTGTTCCTGACCGACGATGGCCGCGCCGAGTTCGCGCGCGCCTGGCCGGCCATGCACGACGCTTTCGAGGCAATGTTCGACGATGTCGACGATGCCGAATACGCGGCGCTGATCGCGACATTGCAGAAGATGCTGAAGAACATTCGCAAGCACGACATCTGATCTTACGCGCCGCCATCGGGGCGGTAACGGAAGGAGCCCAAAATGGCCGAACGGTCTTTTGCCAAGGAAGTCGAAAAGCTCAGGCTCGGCGCCGGCGAGGAGTTTTCCGGCGAAGGCATTCTCGCCATCACCAAGGCGCTGCTGCAATGCGGCGTAGGCTATGTCGGCGGCTATCAGGGCGCGCCGATCAGCCATTTGATGGACGTGCTGGCCGACGCGCAGGATATCCTGGGCGAGCTCGGCGTGCATTTCGAGGCGAGCGCCTCGGAGGCGACCGCCACCGCTATGCTTGCGGCATCCGTGCATTATCCGATCCGCGGCGCGGCGACCTTCAAGTCGACGGTCGGCACCAATGTCGCCTCCGACGCGCTCGCCAATCTCGCTTCCGGCGGCGTCACCGGCGGTGCATTGATTATCGTCGGCGAGGATTACGGCGAAGGCTCCTCGATCATGCAGGAGCGCAGCCACGCCTTTGCCATGAAGAGCCAGGTCTGGCTGCTCGATCCGCGACCGAACCTGCCGTCGATCGTCAAGGCGGTGGAGGACGGCTTCGAGCTGTCCGAGGTTTCCAACACGCCGGTCATGCTGCAGGTCCGTATTCGCTGCTGCCATGTCCACGGCCATTTCATCGCCAAGGACAACAAGCGCCCGGCAATGACTGTGGCCGATGCGCTCGAGGCGCCGCGCCGCGACACCGGCCGCATCGTGCTGCCGCCCGCGTCCTTCCTGCACGAGAAGGAAAAGGTGCAGAAACGCTGGCCGGCGGCGGTGGATTTCATCCGCGCCAACAAGATCAACGAGTTTTTCGGCCCGGAGCATGGCTCGGTCGGCATCGTCATGCAGGGCGGCATGTACAATTCGGTCATCCGGGCGCTGCAGCGGCTCGGCCTCGCCGACACTTATGGCGACACCGACGTGCCGCTCTATGTGCTCAACGCCGTCTATCCCTTAGTCGACGACGAGTTCCTGTCCTTCTGCGAAGGCAAGGACGCCGTTCTCGTCGTCGAGGAAGGCCAGCCCAACTACATCGAACAGGCCTTTGCCGCGATGCTGCACAAGGCCGGCCGCGGCACCAGGCTCGTCGGCAAGGAACATCTGCCTATGGCCGGCGAATATACCGGCCAGGTGATGCTCGACGGCATCGGATCGTTCCTGCGTGCCACCATCCCGCATCTGCTGCCAAGCGAGGTCCGCGCGCCGAACAAGATCGGCGACGGGCTCGACACCGCCGACCTGATCAACGTCGTCCCGGGCCGGCCGCCCGGCTTCTGCGTCGGCTGCCCGGAGCGGCCGATCTTCGCCGCCACCAAGCTGGTCGAGCAGGAGCTGGGCAAGCACCACATCGCCTCCGACATTGGCTGCCATCTGTTCTCGATCATGCCGCCTTTCGAGCTAGGTGCCACTACCATGGGCTACGGGCTGGGGCCGGCCTCGGCTTCGGCGTTCAATTCGCCCGATGCCAAGCGCCGCTCGATCTCCTTCGTCGGCGACGGCGGCTTCTGGCACAACGGCCTGACCTCCTCGGTCGGCAATGCCGTGTTCAACAAGAATGACGGCGTCATCGTCATCGTCGACAATTTCTATTCGGCCGCGACCGGAGGGCAGGACATCCTGTCGTCCCGCGCCGGCAACAAGACCAAGTCGACCAAGCACCCGATCACCGAGGCGGTGAAGGGCATGGGCGTCAAATGGCTGCGCCACATCGACCGCACCTACGACGTAACCAGAATGCAAGACACGCTGCGCGAGGCGCTGACGACGGACGAGAAGGGCCCGAAAGTCATTGTCGCGTCGTCCGAATGCATGCTCAACCGGCAGCGCCGCGAAAAGCCGCTGGTCGACAAGGCGATCAAGGGCGGGACGCGCATAGTCAAGCCGAAATTCGGTGTCGACGAAGATATCTGCACCGGCGACCATGCCTGCATGCGGCTGTCCGGCTGTCCGTCGCTTTCGGTGAAGTCGCTCGACGATCCGTTGCGCGACGATCCGGTGGCGCATATCGACCAAAGCTGCGTCGGTTGCGGCAATTGCGGCGAGGTCGCCGATGCGGCGGTGCTCTGCCCGTCCTTCTACCGCGCCGATGTCGTCCACAATCCGAGCCGCTGGGACCGTTTCCTTGAAGCCGCGCGTCGCGCCATGATCGGTCTCTTGCAGCGGCGCCGTGAAAACCGGCGCCTGACATTCGCCGATGCTTGACGCCGTGCCCTCATCGCGCTCGAAAGCCGGCGCCCCCGAAGACGAGCGCGTCATCAAGCTTGCCGTGCTGGCGGTCGGCGGCCAGGGCGGCGGCGTGCTGGCCGACTGGATCACCGACGTCGCCGAGCGCAATTTCTATGTCGCGCAATCAACCTCCGTTGCCGGCGTTGCCCAGCGCACCGGCGCCACCATCTATTATGTCGAAATGTGCCGCGACACCGGCCGCCTGCCGGTCTTCGCGCTGTCGCCGTCGCAGGGCGACGTCGACATCCTGATTGCCGCCGAACTGATGGAGGCCGGCCGCGCCATCATCCGCGGCTTCGTCACGCCCGAGCGCACCACGCTGATCGCCTCGTCGCACCGCATCGCCGCGGTCTCGGAGAAGATCGAGCCCGGCGACGGCCGCGCCTCGTCCTCCAAGGTGCATGCCACGGCGGAAGCCGCGGCCAAGCGCTTCATTGCCTTCGACATGGAGAAGATCGCCGCCGACAATGGCTCGATGATCTCGGCCAGCCTGCTCGGCGCGCTGGCCGGCTCCGACGCCTTGCCGTTCAGTCGCGAAAGCTATGAGCAGGCGGTCAGTGCCGGCGGCCGTGGTGTCAAGGCCAGCCTAGCCGCCTTCGGCGCCGCCTACGATCGGGCGCGCGGCATCGCGAGTGCGCCTTCGGGCGACAAGACTGCAGGGCCGGCGGCCGCCGAAACCGGCTTAGCCGCGACGACAAAAGTCAGCGGTCCGGAAAGCCTGTTAAAAGGCTGGCAATCGCTGGCCGCCCGGGTCGATGCTTTGCCGGCTCCGGTCCGCGACATGGCGCTTCGCGGCCTGAAAAAAGTGGTTGACTATCAGGACGTTGCTTATGGCGGCGAGTATCTCGATAGGCTCGACAAGGCCGTCGCTCTGGACGATGTCGAACACGCCTACGCGCTGTCGATCGCCGCCGCCAAGCATCTGGCCAACGCCATGTGCTACGACGACATGATCCGCGTCGCCGACCTGAAGACGCGCTCTAGCCGCGACCGACGCGTACGCCGCGAGGTCGGCGTCAGGGACGGCTCGGTCCTGCAGGTGACCGAATATTTCCATCCGCGCATCGAGGAATTCTGCGGCACGCTGCCGGCCGGGCTCGGCAGCTACATCGAGGACCGGCCGAAGCTCGCCGCCTTTCTCGACCGCCGCATCAATCGCGGCCGCCGCATCCGCACCGACAGTTTCGCCGGCTTTGCCGCTTTGTGGTTCATCGCCGGCCTGCGCCGCTGGCGCCGCCGCCTGCTGCGCCACAAGGCCGAGACCGCGCATCTCGAGCGCTGGTATGCGCTGGCGCTGGGCCAAGTCGGCCAGGACTACGCGCTTGGTACGGAGATCCTCAACTGCCGCCGGCTGATCAAGGGTTACAGCGACACCCACGCCCGCGCCCAGTCGAAATTCGACCGGGTGCTGTCGGCGCTCGACCAGCTCAAGGGCCGCCCGGACGCCGCAGACTGGATCCGGCGCCTGCGCGAAGCGGCGCTGAAGGACGAAAAGGGCGACATGCTCGACGGCGCGCTGAAGACTGTGGCGTCGCTGGGCGACAATCCGGTGAAGTGAGCGGCCTTTTTCGAGGCTCGGGGCAGTGGTTGCTTCGCAGAACTACAGTCCGCTTCGCCTGGGCTGTCAACGCCCGCCGTGGCGGTCTGCCTGTTCTGTGGCCTTCGTGCCTACGGCAGCGGCAAACATATCTGCTCCAGGACAAATGACGCCCGGTTCCGAGCGGCTATTTGCCAAACATTCCCGGCCATGTGAAACGACTGTGTTGCACTCATTGCCTGCTGTTGTACCTTCAATATTCTGGAGGCGCGGGCTTGATGCTGCTTGAGCGAGAGGACCCACTTGGAGCTTTGTTGGCCGCGGCCGAGAGAGCTGCTGCCGGACATGGTGGGACCGTGCTGGTGCACGGCGAGGCGGGCCTGGGCAAGACCTCTCTGCTGCGCGAATTCGCGGAAAACGCCGACCGGGACTGCCGGGTGCTGTGGGGCTGGTGCGAGGCGCTCTTCACGCCACGCCCATTGGGCCCTCTCCAGGACATGGCCCACTTGCTCGACCCGCGCGTGGCGGCGCTGCTTGAGGAGACCGCTGCGCCGGAGCGGCTTTTCCCGGCATTGCTGAATGCGCTGCAGCGCGCCAAGGGCACGACCGTGCTCATCTTCGAGGACATGCATTGGGCGGACAATGCGACGCTCGACCTCGTAAGATATCTCGGGCGCCGCGTCTCTCTGCTCCGCACCATGCTGGTGCTGAGCATGCGCAGAGAGGATTTGAACGCCGATCACCCGCTGACCCACGTGCTCGGCGATCTTCCCGCCGCCTCCGTACGCCGCGTGACGCTTAGACCGCTGTCTCCCCAGGCGGTGACAATGCTGGCCGAACAGGCCGGCCGTTCCGCCGACGGGCTTTATCGCATTACCGAGGGCAATCCCTTCTTCGTTACCGAGCTCCTGTCCAGCAGCGAGACCGAATCGGCGCGTGTGCCCGATTCCATACGCGACGCGGTGTGGTCGCGCCTGTCGCGCCTGACGCCTGGAGAGCGCGACGTCCTGGAGGTCATGAGCATCATGCCGGGCAGCGTTGAGCCGTGGCTGATCCGGGCCCTTCTCGGGGCCGAGGCCGAAGTGCTCGTCGATCGATGTGTCGTGCGCGGATTGCTGCGGCGGGACGACCAGGGCGCGCTGACATTTCGTCACGAGCTTGCCAGGGAAGCGACGCTCGACCGGCTCTCCCCCTCTGTGCAACGCTCGCTCCATGCGAAGGTCGAAGCGGCACTCTCGGAAGTTCCGGCCTCGCAGGCAAGCGCTCTGCTTTCGCGCCGCGTGCACCACGCCGGCGGCGCCGACAATGGCGAACGCGTGCTCGAACTTGCGCCGCTCGCCGCCAGCCAAGCCGCGCGCCTGGGGGCGCATCGGGAGGCGGCCTCGCATCTGGCGACCGCACTCAGATATGTCGACCAGGCCCCGCCGGAGCTGGCCGCGCAGCTCCATGAGGACTGGGCATACGAGGCCGGGTTGGCGCTGCTTGTCTATGACGCCATCATCGAGGCCCGGCATCGCGCCATCGCTATCTGGCGGCAGCTGGGCCGGATCGACAAGGTAGGCCTTAATCTACGCTGGCTGTCGCGGCTGCACTGGCGGCGCGGCGAAGGCCCGCAGGCGGAGGAATATGCGGACCAGGCCGTGCGTGAGGTGGAAAGCCTGCCGCCCGGTCCCGAGGTGGCAATGGCCTACAGCACGCGCTCGCAGCTCCACATGCTGCACTATCGTTTCGATGAGGCGATCGAATGGGGCGAGCGCGCGATCAGTCTGGCCGATCGGCTGGGCGAGGTCGAGACGCGTGTTCACGCCCTCAACAATGTCGGAACCGCGCTCATGTTTGCCAACCGCCCCGGCGGCGTTGAGCGGCTGGAGGAAAGCCTTGCCCTGGCGCTCGAGCACGGGCTCCACGACCATGCGGCGCGGGCCTATACGAACTTTGCGGAATGCGCGGTGGTGGCCAAGGACTTCGAGCTGGCGGAGCGGCTGCTGGCCGAAGGCATCGCATTCTGCACCAGGCACGACCTCGATTCGGCGGCGCAATACCTGCTCGGCCGGCAGGCGCAGCTTTGCATGGAACAGGGCCGGTTTCGCGAGGCCGCAACCATCGCTCAGGGCGTCATGAATGTGGAACGCCTGCCGATGGTGATGCACTTGCCGGCGCTCACCGTGCTTGGCACGGTCCGCGTAAGGCTGGGCGAGACCGACGGCGTCGACCTTTTGCAGCGCGCGCTTGTGGAGGGCCAGACGACCGGCGAGCCGCAGCGTATCGTCCCGGTTCGCCTGGCGCTGGCGGAGGCGGCCTGGCTTGCCGAGGATGTCGGCGCCAGCCACGCGCAGCTTACCGAGCTGGCGGCTATGAACCTCGACAATTTCCGCCCCCGGGACCTTGGCGAATTGTCGGTCTGGTGGCGTCGATGCGGAATGCCCGGGTCGCTGCCGGCGCAATCGGCGCCGATTCCCTCGCCCTGGTCCGCCGAGCTTCTCGGCGATCCGCAGGCCGCCGCGGCGGAGTGGACGCGTTTGTCGCTGCCCTACGAGGCAGCGCTTTCCCTCATGCAGGTTCGTGGGGCGGATGCGGGGGCGGCGCTCGCTCGCGCCGTGGCGATGCTCGACCAGATCGACGCGCCCGCGGCCGCGGCGCTCGCGCGCAAGCTTGCGCAGCGTCAGGGCCTGTCAGGCCTGCTGCCGAAGGTGCAGCGCGGACCCTATGCGGCAGCCCGCCGCCATCCGCTCGGCCTGACACGGCACGAGCAGAAGGTGCTCGCCCTGATCGCCCAGGGCATCAGCAACAAGGAGGTCGCGCGACATTTGTCGCGCTCGCCCCGCACGATCGAGCATCACGTCTCCTCGCTGCTCGGCAAGCTCAATGCCGCAAACCGCATGGAAATCCTCCTGCGCCTGCGCGGCGAGCCGTGGCTGCTGACGGGCACCCATCCGCTGGAACCGCACCAGACTGGATCATGATTCCAGCCGATTCTGTCGGGATGGAACAGGCTCTGGGTAGTTCCCGCAGCAAAATTTCCGCGAAAACTGGGAAATCGACCGCCTAAAAATGGGTGGCGGTACCGATTTGCACGCCCGCCGCTCCGCGTAGGCTTCTGCTCGCAGCGTGGATGGACCTCCCAACACCACGACGCCTTCACGATCCGGGGGAGAAGGCGGGCAACGGCGGCGGAACGGGGGCCGCCGCCGGCGTCCGTCGCTGGGGCGGATCGTACCAGGAGCAGGGGCGATGTCGGCAAGCGAAAAAGCGGATGCCCAGCGGCGCTGGCCAGGACAACGATTGGCACAAGCGGTCGCGGTGCGGCTTTCAGGACCCGGAGGCTGTTATATTGCCGGCAATGTGCTGGGCCTCGGCATGGCCATGTTCATGCAGATTCGGCTGGCGTTAACCGAGGCGAGCAGCACTTTCGCCGCGCCTCTAATTTTCGGCCACGACCTCGCCGGCGGCTGGAACTCACTGGCGCTGCTGGTGGCGAGCGCCATCTTCTTGCGCAGCGGCGAGGAGTATCATCGCGCCCTCAGCAACGGACATCTCGACCCGTCGGCAATACAGCGCGCAGATTTTCTGTCCGGCACCGGGTCATTGGTGCTCGGGTCAAGTCTGCTGCTCGTCGGCAATCCAATCCTGGTCGTGACATCGGGGTTGCTCCATGCCGTGGGCAAGTTCGGCAGCGCCTTCAGGCTCGGCGCGCATGGCGTGGTGCTCTTCGGCCTTAAAGTGCCGGAGCTCTTCCGCCTTTCGGTACTGCTCAGCCGCTTTCCGGCAATCATCGTCACCGCGACCGAAGTCGCCCGCGTCATTGCTGACGCTCGCACCGATCAGATCCAGGCTCTCGCAATGCCTGCGACGCTTCTCGTCTGTTACCTGCTTTGGGCGCGCGGGGATATTCTTCTATTTGGAAAGTAAATCCGAAAACATCTAAGCATTTTAGCGTCGCATGGTGAGAAATAAGGAGTGGGAGCGCGACGGTGATTCTTCTCTAATCTGTAACCGGCGCAGCAAACGGGAGACTGGCATGTCAAGTTCGCTTATTCTGTCGACGGCGATGCTGCAATTCCTGGCGGCATATACGGTGATCATGATCACGCCAGGCCCTATTGGCCTCGCGACCGGCAGCCTTGCCTCCTTGCACGGCTTTGGCAGGACGATCCCGCTGGTGGCCGGGATCGGCGCCGGCACCGCCGTGCTGGCGGTCCTGGTGGCGTTTGGCGCCGTTCATCTTTCCGGGTCGCTGTCGGTGCCGGCGGTCAAGATCGCCGGTGCGGCCGTCCTTGGCTGGATGGCCCTGCGCATCGCCAGAACGGCGCCGCCGGCCATCGGCGAAGCGCCTCGGCAGGCCGGATTGTTTGCCGGAGGGTTTCTCATCAGCATTCTCTCGCCTGAAACCGCCACTTTCTTCGCCGTCGCCTTCATGGGGCTGATGCTGCCGATCCGGACCTCGAACGAGATGCTGATGGTCGCGGCCATCGTCGCCATCATCGACATAGGCTGGTACGGATTCCTGGCCGTCGCGCTTTCGCGTCCGCTCGTGCGCGCTGCCGCGGTGCGGCATCATCGCGCCATCTGTCGGGCGGCGGGGATCGTGCTGGCAATGCTCGCCCTCGTCTCGGCGGCGTCAGCTTTTCCACTCGGCTGAGCGCTGGTTGAAGCAGGCGCGCGGGATAGGCCGTTTGGTGCCGCTTAGGTGACTCGAACACCTGACCCCATCATTACGAATGATGTGCTCTACCAACTGAGCTAAAGCGGCCCGGGAAGCCGAGCTTCCAAGATGGGCTGCGTGATAGACGCAACCGGCCGCGAATTCAAGATGGCAGTCGCGATTTCAGGACGAGGCAATTGGTGCCGCCTCCGGCCGGGCGCAAGGGCAGCCGCCGCGCGGATCTGCCGTTGGCCGCGTGATGCCGTCCCGTCCGCCACGTTGGCGGTGGCAGGAAAATCAGCGAAAAATGTTGATTCCTTTACCGAAAACCGCCGAAATGAGCTTTGTGCCCCTCGGCAAGGCAGAATGCGGCCGCTCGCTTGTTGATTGATTGGTCGCCTGCGGCTAACGATCATGGCAATGTGAGTGAAATTGCAGAGGGAATTCGCTTGGACGCGATCGAAAAAGCGATCCGCAACGCCTTCGAGAAAGGCAATGCCGACGACCGGGCATTTCGCGAGCGGGTCTATCGATCGGCTTTCGCGGCACTCGACCGTGCCCTACAGGCCAATCCAAACGTCACCGTGGAAGTCGCCATCAAGCGGCGCAAGGCGGTCCAGGCGAAGATCACCGAAATCGAATCGGAATTCCTGCCGGCGGTTGCCGACGTCGCCGCGCCGACCGACAGTTTGGAGGCAGCACCGGAGGTGGAGCCCCCGGCCGAAGCTGAAGCCGCGCCGTCGCCCGATGTCGTCGTTGACGGTCCGGCGCAGCCGCCCGAATCCGATGCGCCGCGGTCGCGCGTCCTGCCGGTCGTTCCCGACATCATGCCCGATGCGCCTGTTGCCGAGGCGCCGGTGATCGACATGGGGGCCTCGGTTCCGACCGAAGCCGACGCCGAAACCGACGACGCGGAAGTGACGCCCGACCGCGACGACCGGCGGGCGAGGCGGCGGCGCCTGCCCTTGACCGCGATCTTCTTCGGTGTGACGCTGCTCGCAGCCGCCGGCATCGGCCTTTATTTCGCCAACCAGACCGGCGTCTTCAAATCGGCGACCGAGCTCGACACGGCGCCGCCGGAAGCGCCGCCAACGGTCGACGGCGATGATTTCACGCCGGACGACACCGCTTCGCCGCCGAAGCAGGGCGAGGCGGATCAGGCGCACGACTGGATCAACGTCTTTTCGCCGGGTGACCCGACGCAGGTCAATGCACCGTCGGACACCAAGGCCGACGTCATCCAGGACGAAAGCGGTTCCTTCCTGCGCATCCGCTCGGGGGCATCCGGCTCGGCCATCAGCTTCGACGTCGGACAAGGCGTGCTGGAAAAACTGGCCGGCAAGCATGCCACATTCGACATCATCGCGCGCTCCGAGGAGGGCCAGGAGACGCAGATTTCCGTCGATTGCAATTTCGGCGAACTCGGCGACTGCGGCCGCAAGCGCTATGCCGTCGGTCGCGAGCGCAATGAATATCTGTTCGACGTGCGCTTTCCCAACAAGCGTCCGGGCGCTGCCGGCACCATCGCCATTAATTCCGACTTCGACAAGCAGGGCAAGTCGGTCGACATCTACGAGATCCGCGTTTCTGTCGTTCCCTAAAGCACGTCGCGTTCCGGCCTCATGCGACGCGCTTCAGGTTCTTGTTTTGATGCATGTCGTTACCGCAAAACCGCTGCACTCTTTTTTGCGCGACATGCATTAACTATCGAGCAGCGCCTGCAGCGTCTCGATGCGGTCGGCTTCGGCCGCCGGCTTGTCCCAGCGCAGCCGCGAAATGCGC
The DNA here is from genome assembly GCF_040319065.1 of Mesorhizobium sp. M0968. Classification (NCBI taxonomy): domain Bacteria; kingdom Pseudomonadati; phylum Pseudomonadota; class Alphaproteobacteria; order Hyphomicrobiales; family Phyllobacteriaceae; genus Mesorhizobium; species Mesorhizobium sp. M0968. Next base: position 90,800 of record NZ_JAMYNL010000006.1, on the reverse strand, counting down.
GGAAAGCGCATGGCGACGCCGGATTTGTGCCGCGTCGAGCGGTTGAGCCCTTCGAATGCTACCTCAAGCACCAGCCCGTTCCTGCGGTCGGCACGCACCGAGCGGACCGGGCCAAAGCGCTCGATCGTATTGTCGCGGACATATTTGTCGATCTGCCTCAGTTCCTCGTCGGTGAAGCCGAAATAGGCTTTTCCCACCGGGACTAGCTCCTCCGATCCTTCCGGCCCGGACCAGACGCCGAATGTGTAGTCGGAATAGAAGCTCGAGCGTTTGCCGTGGCCGCGCTGGGCGTACATCAGCACGGCGTCGACCGTGTGCGGATCGCGCTTCCATTTGAACCACGGGCCCTTCGGCCGCCCGGCCACATAGGGCGAATCCCAGCGCTTCAGCATGACGCCTTCGATGACCGGATGCAGCGGCTTGCGGCGCAATTCCTCGAGTGCCTGCCAGTTGGTGAATTCGACCAGCGGCGACAGATCGAAGCGGCTCGGATCGAGCGTCCTGACGAAGGCCTCGAGCCGGCCGCGCCGTTCGCGGAAGGGAAGTCCGCGCAAATCCTCGTCACCAATCTGCAGCGCATCGTAGCACCGCATGAAGGCGGGGTATTGCTGCTGGATCTTGGGCGACACGCTCTTGCGGTTCAGCCGTTGCTGCAGGTCCGAGAACGTGCCCGTCGCCTGCCTGGGGTCTCCGACCAGAAGCTCGCCGTCGAGGGCGCCTGAAAAATCCATCGCCTCGGCAAGATCCGGAAAGGCGCCGGAGACGTCGTCACCGGTGCGCGAATAGAGCCGGCGAATGCCGCCTTCGCAAGCCGCCTGGACGCGGATGCCGTCCCATTTCCATTCGGCCGCGTAGTCGGCCGGGTCGAGCCTTTCGAGGTCGCCGTCGCCGACGGCATTCGACAGCATCACCGGCCTGAACAGCGCCAGCGCCGTTTTCCTGGGCTTTTCCGCTTTACCCTCCAGCCAGGCGAACAGCCCGATATAGGGCGGCGTCAGCCCGTGCCAGAGTTCCTCGATCTCGGCGATATCGACCTTGCCGAAATCGGCCAGTGCCTGCTTGGCCAGCCGCGCCGAGACGCCGATGCGCAGGCCGCCGGTGACCAGCTTTATGATGGCGAAGCGCGCCGACGTGCTGGCGCTGTCGAGCAGCCGGGCCAGCACCTGCGGCCCGTCGGAACGGCTCGCCGCCTGCAGCTTGGCCACCACCTCGGCCAGCGTCGGCTCGTGGTTCGCGATATCGAGAGGCGATTGCGGCCAGACCAGCGACACGGTCTCGGCCAGATCGCCGACATAATCATAGGAATAGCCGAACAGCACCGGATCCATGCGCTCGATCACCAGAGTGCGCAGCATCGCCGGCTTGACCGCGGCGATGGACAGATCGCCGGTAATGGCCGCCAGCGCCAGCCCGCGGTCCGGATCCTCGACGCTGCGAAAATAGTCGGTCAACAGCGTCAGCTTGCCGTTGCGCGACGGCGTCAGCACCAGCCGGTCGAGAAGCTCGGCGAAGCGGTTCATGGAAGGGGCGACGCCAATGAGAAAGGCTTGCCGCAGAGCGCCATACCGGCGATTGCTGGATCCAAAAACACCATCAATCGCCCTCGTCCTCATAACCAACCAGATGCAGCGGCCTGGCGGCGATGCCTTCGAGTTCGCACCAGCGCACCAGCGCCTCCTCGCGGCCATGCGTTACCCAGATTTCTTCGGCGCCGGTCTCCTTGATCGTTGCTGTCAGCTCGTCCCAGTCGGAGTGATCGGAGATGATCAGCGGCAGCTCGACGCCGCCCTGCTTGGCGCGCTGGCGGATGCGCATCCAGCCTGAGGCGAAGCACGACATCGGATCGAGAAAACGCCGCGCCCAGCGATCGGCGAAGGCGGATGGCGGGCCGACGACGATGGCGCCGGCAAAGTCGCTTTTTTGGCCGGTCTCGACGGTCGCCGGTTCCAATGTGCCGAGATCGATGCCCTGGCTCTGGTAATATTCGCTGAGCTTGGCCAGCGCACCATGGATGTAGATCGGCTTTTCGTAGCCGGCATCGCGCAGCAGCCGCATGACACGCTGCGCCTTGCCCAGCGCATAAGCGCCGACCAGATGCGTGCGCTCGGGAAACTGTTCGGTCGATTTCAGCAACCGGGCGATCTCTTCGGTATCGGGCGGATGCCGAAACACCGGCAGGCCGAACGTCGCCTCGGTGATGAAGACATCGCATTTGAGCGGCTCGAACGGCTCGCAGGTCGCGTCCTTCTGGCGTTTATAGTCGCCGGACGCGACGATGCACGTGCCCTGATGCGCGACCTTGATCTGCGCCGAGCCCAGCACATGGCCGGCCGGGTGAAAGCTGACGGTGACGCCGCCGAGCGCAATCGTCTCGCCGAGCACGGCGGCTTGCGTCGTTCCGGCAAAACTGTCGCCGTAGCGCAGCCCCATGATGTCGAGCGTCTGCTGCGTCGCCATCACCGAGCGGTGGCCGGAGCGGGCATGGTCGGAATGGCCATGTGTGATCAGCGCCCGGTTGACCGGCCGCACCGGGTCGATGAAGAAATCGCCGGGCGGGCAATACAGCCCTTCCGGCCGGGGATGAAGCAGGTCGCTGGCGCGCATGGCCCCAAGATAGGCGCTAATTCCGGCGCGGGAAGCCTGTTGTAAGTCACTGCTGACTCCAGCATAGAGCGCAAGCCGACTGCAACACCCGGCGGAACCCGATCGCATGAAACCGCTCCAGACCTCGTCCGGCGATTTGACCGCCGACCGCCGTGCCGACTATGCCGAAATGCTCTATGCATCCGGCGATCATGCGGCAGCGGCGGAATTGCTGCTCGGCGCGCTCGAACTGGCGCCGCAATGGCCAGCCGGCTGGTTCCGCCTCGGCGAGATGCAGGAAGCGGCGGGCGCGCGCGATCGTGCCGCGCAGGCCTGGACGGCGGCACTGCGGCTCGACCCGGCGGACAGGCTCGGCGCGGTGCTCAAGCTGCAATTGATCGGCAGGGCAGCGGCGGCCCAGGCGCCGCCCAGCGCCTTTGTCGAGACGCTTTACGACTACTATGCCGGGAGCTTCGAGGCTGAGCTTGTCGACACGCTCGGCTACCGTCTGCCCGAATGCCTCGACCGCGCCATCCGGGCAGCACGGCCGGGCCGGTTTTCGCTGGCGCTCGATCTCGGCTGCGGTACCGGCCTCATGGGCCAGAGGCTGCGGCCGATCGCCGATCGGCTGGAGGGTTACGACATCTCGGCCGGCATGCTGAGGCAGGCGCGCGCCAAAGGCGTCTACGATCTGCTCGTCAAGACGGACCTGCAGGATTTTTGCTATTCTGGCCCGAAAGCCGATCTGGTGACGGCGGCCGATGTGTTCATCTATGCCGGCGCGCTCGACAGGGTGGTGAACAAGATTGCCGGAATGCTTGCCGGCGGCGGTCTGTTTGCGTTCTCCGTCGAGACGCTCCCGGGCGGAGAATCGTCTGACAGCGCCGGCTTCGCCCTGCAGCCGTCGCGCCGCTACGCGCATTCGCAAGGCTATGTAGAGCGGGTTCTGGATGCCGACGGCTTTTCGATCCTGTCGCTGCAGGCAACGATCATCCGGCAGGATCGCCGCGAACCGGTCGAAGGGCTGGCCGTAGTGGCAAGCTTGCTTTCCGGCAGCGTAAAATCTGGCTAAGACTTCTGCCGCTGCGCATGAGAAGCCGCAGCTGCGAAAGACAAGGAGCACGTTCATGCGCTGGAACATGACGGTCTTGGCATCTTGCCTGGCGATGGCCGGCTGCGTCGGCAATTCGATGTCCGAACGGCAGGACGAAAACGTCCAGTCCTCGCTGCTATATGACAAGGTGCCTTGCGATCAATTGCTGGCGCAACGAAACGGCCTGGCGCAGCAATATCATCTGCCGGTGGACGCCAAGCCGTCGTTCTCCAACCCGGCGACGGGCTTTGGCCCGTTCACGCCGGATATGCGCTCAAAAGCCAAACGCGACGCCGACCAGGCAAGCGGCAAGATCGACGCCATGAACCGGTCGATCAGCCGGCGCGAATGCGGCAAGCCGGCCAAACAGAACAAGCTCGGCCTGACCTGACCGGATCCTAATCCGCCACCTTCCACTGCTCGCGTGAGGCGCTGGCGGGATAGACGCCGAGAATGCGCATTTCGCGCGAGAAAAAGCGCAACTCGTCGAGTGCCAGCTTCACCAGCGGATCGTCGGGATGACCCTCGATATCGGCGTAGAACAGCGTCGCTGTAAACGCGCCGAGCTGGTAGCTTTCCAGCTTGGTCATGTTGATGCCGTTGGTGGCGAAGCCGCCCATCGCCTTGTAGAGCGCCGCCGGCACATTGCGGACGCGGAAGATGAAGGTCGTCATCATCCTGGCGTCGGCCGAGGGACGTTCGGCCCATTGCTTGTTCTTGGTCAGCACGACGAAGCGGGTGACGTTGCTGTCGGTGTCCTCGACATTCTCCTCGATGATGTCGAGCCCGTAGAGGGTCGAGGCCAGCGCCGGCGCCAGCGCGGCCATGGTGCGGTCCTTCATCGCGGCGACCATCTTGGCGGCGCCCGCTGTGTCGCCGGCAACCGTCGCCTTCCAGCCGTTCTTGCGGATGTATTTGCGGCATTGGCCGAGCGCGTGGATGTGGCTGTGCACGGTCCTGATCTCGTCGCGCCTGACGCCGGGCAGCACCATCAGCTGGAAGTGGATCGGCAGAAAGTATTCGCCGATGATGTGCAGCTTCGATTCCGGCAAGAGGTGATGGATGTCGGCGACTCGGCCGGCAATGGTGTTCTCGATCGGGATCATCGCCAGATCGGCCTTGCCGGTCTCGACGGCGTTGAAGGCGTCCTCGAAGGTCGGGCACGGCAACGGCTCCATTGACGGGAACATGTTGCGGCAGGCGGTGTCGGAATTGGCGCCCGGCTCCCCCTGGAAGGATATTTTGTTGGTCTTTTCAGGCATGCGCAGAGTCTCGGGAATTGGGGGAAGAATTTCTTAGCTGGAAAGGTGCGCCCTGGCGCGTTCGAGATCGTCCGGCGTATCGACGCCAAGCGGCACCGACTGCACGATCTCCGCATCGATGCGCATGCCGGCCTCCAGCGCCCGCAACTGCTCCAGCCGCTCGCGGCGCTCCAGCGGCGACGGCCTCAGCGCAACGAAGCGTTCGAGCGCGGCGCGGCGATAGGCATAGAGGCCGATATGATGGTAGAGCGGGCCTTCGCCCCAAGGGGCGGTGGCGCGGGTGAAATAGAGCGCCCTGAGCCGCGTCGTCGAGAGTGGCGAGCCGACCAGCTTGACGACGTTCGGATTGGTCTTTTCCTCGTCGCGTACGATCTCGACGCAGAGCGTGGCGATATCCACCGCTGCGTTCTCGAAAGGCTTCAGCACGGCGCCGATAACAAGGGGGTCGATGGTCGGCAGATCGCCCTGCACATTGACGATCGTCTCGACGCTGTTGCCAGGGTCGAGGATGGTCAGCGCTTCGAAGATGCGGTCGGAACCGGTTTCGTGGTCCGCCCGCGTCATCACCGCCTCGAAACCATGCGCGCGCACCGCCTCCGCAACGCCTTGCGTGTCGGTGGCGACGACGACCCGGCCGAGCCCGGCCTCGGCAGCACGGCGGGCGACGTGGACGATCATCGGAGTGCCGGCAATGTCGGCCAGCGGCTTGCCCGGCAGGCGCGTCGAGGCCATGCGGGCCGGGATCAGGATGAGCGTGGACATGAGGCGGGCAGGGGCTCGAAAAAGAGGGGGACAAAAGTGGCAAAAGGTCTCACTGGCAGCGCCCTTATAGGTGTTGCAACGCCGGAGCAAAAGACCTAGTTTCCGCGCGATTTGACCGCCTCGCAGGGTGGTTCACGATACCGACGGACGGAGTGGACGGATCGGTCCGCCGGAAAAGGGAGCCTGGGGTGTATGGATTCCAACGAAGTCAACAAGCTGCTCGCCGGCTTTCTCGGCACGGTGTTCATCGTCTTTTCCGTTGGCATCGTATCCGACGCGCTGTTTGCCTCGCCGGCGCCGGAAAAGCCCGGCTTCGCCATCGAGGCGACCGAGCCCGCCGAAGGCGGCCCGGCCGCTCCCGCCGCGGCCGTGAAGCCGATCGCCGAGCTGCTGACCACTGCCAACGCCGAAGCGGGCGCCGCCATCTTCAAGAAATGCCAGGCTTGCCACTCCGGCGAAAAGGGTGGCCCCAACAAGGTTGGGCCCGATCTCTGGGACATCGTCGACCGTCCGGTCGCCGAGCATGAGGGCTTTGCCTATTCGGCCGGCATGAAGGAGTTCTCCAAGGGCGGCAGCGAGAAGTGGACCTACGACAATCTCAACCACTTCATCACCTCGCCGAAGAAGTTCGTGAAGGGCACGGCGATGGGCTTCGCCGGCCTGCCGAAGGATGAGGACCGCGCCAACGTCATCGCCTATCTGCGCACGCTGTCGGACAATCCGAAGCCGCTGCCGGCGCCCGGCGCCTCGGCCGAAAACGCCCCCGCCAAGCCGGCCGAAGGTGCAGTCCCTGCCAAGCCGGCAGAAGGCGCGGCGCCAGCCGCCCCGGCGGCACCCGCAAAATAACAAAACTGTAATGACATTATCCTTGAAAAAGCCGGGTTCAGCCCGGCTTTTTCGTTAGGAAAAATGCATATGCGACGACAAAGCCGCTCGGTTGCGGTTTTCAGCGCCGCCAAATGATCTAGATTGGGCCCAGACGCTATGGTGACGGCGCTATATCGCGAAGAGGAGAACGCATGACGGTTGGCCGAGCGCGGGCGCTTCTGAAATCAGTGCTGTTTGTGGCTGCTTTTGCCGGCGGCCTGCAGGCGGCCTTCGCGGACGAATGGCGCACGACCTCGTCGCTGATCGGCGAATCCAAATACGGCGACAATTTCCAGCACTACGACTACGTCAATCCGGATGCGCCGAAGGGCGGCACAGTGAACTCAGTCGTGCTCGGCACGTTCGACAGCTTCAACCCCTATATCGTGCAGGGTTCGCCGGCCGCCGGCTTCGCGCAGTTCGGCGGCGGCCTGCTCTACGACACGCTGATGGAGCAGGCGACGGATGAGGGCAGCGTCAACCATCCGCTGATCGCCGATGCCTACAAATACCCGGCCGACTATTCCTCGGCGACCTACAGGCTCGATCCGCGCGCGAAATGGCATGACGGCCAGCCGATAACGACCGACGATGTGATCTGGTCGTTCCAGGTGCTGAAGGCCAACAGCCCGATGTACAGCCGCTATTTCGAGAACGTCACCGACGCGGTTGCGATCTCCGATCGCGAGGTGGAGTTCCATTTCAACCAGAAGGGCAATCGGGAGTTACCTCAAATCCTCGGCGGTCTCGTCGTGCTGCCCAAGCACTGGTGGGAGGGCACCGACGCCAACGGCAAGAAGCGCGACGTCACAAAGCCGACGCAGGAGCCGCCGCTCGGCTCCGCCGCCTACAAGATCGCCAGCTTCAAGCCGGGGTCCGAAATCATCTGGCAGCGCGTGCCGGACTACTGGGCGGCCAAGCTGCCGGTGAAAGTTGGCCGTGAGAATTTCGACAGGCAGCGTTTCACCTATTTTCTCGACGACAATGCCGCCTGGCAGGCCTTCACCAAGGGCGGGCTGGACGACATCAAGCCGGAGAACAGTTCGAGGCGCTGGAACACGGCCTATGACTTCCCGGCAGTTCAGGCCGGCGACGTCATCAAGAAGGAATTCAAGACCGCGTCGCCCGAACCGATGCAGGCCTTCATGCTCAACACCAGGCGCCCGCTGTTTAGGGATCGCCTGGTGCGCGCCGCATTGATGTATCCTTTCGACTTCGAGACGATGAACCGGACCCTGTTCTTCGGCTCCAACACCCGCACCAGCAGCTATTTCCAGGGCACTGAGCTGGCGTCGAGCGGCCTGCCGCAAGGCAAGGAACTGGAAATCCTCGAGCAGTACCGCGACAAGCTGCCGCCTGAAGTCTTCACCCAGGAATTCAAGCTGCCGGTCTACGACACCGCCCAGGCGGAGCGCAAATACCTGAAAACCGCGGTCGATCTGTTCGCCAAGGCAGGCTGGGTGATCAAAGGCGGCAAGATGGTCAACGCCAAGACCGGAGAGCCATTCAAGTTCGAAATCCTCGGCTGGAACGACACCGACCAGGTCATCGCCAGCCCCTACATCGCCAATCTGCGCAAGATCGGGGTCGACGCGACGCTGCGCCTGATCGACCAAACCCAGTATATCAACCGAGTCACCCACTTCGACTTTGACGTGGTCACTTCGATACTCGGGCAGTCGGACTCTCCCGGCAATGAACAGCGCGATTTCTGGAGTTCCAAGGCCGCCGATTCGCCGGGATCGCGCAATTACGCCGGCATCAAGAATCCGGTCGTCGATGCGCTGGTCGACCGCATCATCTTTGCCACCGACCGCGACGATCTGGTTGCCGCCACCCATGCGCTCGACCGGGTGCTGCTGTGGAACTACTATGTCGTACCGCAATATTACCGCGCCGTGGTTTGGCTGGCCTACTGGAACAAGTTCGGCATGCCGGAGAAACAGCCCGCCTATAGCGGCGTCGACCAGAATTCCTGGTGGATCGACCCGGACAAGGAAAAGGCGCTGGCGGCCAAATACAAGAGTGGCAATTGATGGCGGCGCTGCCCCGTCGCGACTTCCTCGCCCTGGGCGGTGCCGCCGCCGCTGCGGCACTGCTGCCAGGCCGAGCTTTCGCCGCCATCCCGACCGGCGTGAAACTGCACGGGTTGTCGGCTTTTGGCGATCTCAAATACGGGCCGGATTTCGCGCATTTCGACTATGTCAATCCAGACGCTCCCAAGGGCGGCCGGATGAATTTCGGCCCGCCGAACTCCACCCTCAATCAGAGCATTCTGACTTTCAACACGTTGAACTCGCTGGTGTTGAAGGGGGATTCGCCGCCGCGCACCGAGCTCTGCTTCGATTCCCTGATGGCAAGGGCAGTCGATGAGCCGGATGCGGTCTACGGCCTACTTGCCGAATCCGTTACCTTGTCGCAGGACCGCAACGGCTTCCGCTTCAGCCTGCGGCCACAAGCGCGCTTCCATGACGGCTCGCCGGTGTCGGCTGAGGACGTTGCCTTCGCCTTGAACCTCTACAAAGACCGGGGACATCCGAACCTATCCCAAGCACTGCGGCATATGACGGATGCGGTCGCAATCGATCCGCTTACAGTCAACCTTACCTTCAACGGCAAACAGTCGGCGCAGAATATCCTCGCGATCGTCATAATGCCGATCGTGTCCAAAGCCTTCTATACGGCCAATGATTTCGACGCCTCGACGATGACCCCGCCGCTCAGCTCCGGGCCGTACAAGATGGGACGGGTCGTGGCCGGGCAGACTATCGAATATGAACGTGTCGCCGATTACTGGGGGCGCGATCTCGCCGTCAACCGCGGGCTTAATAATTTCGACCGTATCCGTATCGATTTCTATCTTGATCGCCAGGCAGCGTTTGAAGCGTTCAAGAAAGGCGATACGCATTTTCGCGAGGAATTCACCGCGCGGGTATGGGCGACCGGTTACGACTTTCCGGCCCTGAAGGACGGCAGGGTCGTCAAACGGGAATTTCCCGGCGAGAAATCGCCCGACATGCAGGCTGTCGCGCTGAACCAGCGCCGGCCGCAATTCCGCGATGTGCGCGTGAGACAGGCGATCGCCTATTGCTTCGATTTCGAATGGACCAGGCGGGTACTGTTTTTCGGCTCCTACGAGCGCTCGCAATCGAACTTCGAACGATCGGACTACAAGGCCGAGGGCCTGCCCTCGCCCCAGGAATTGAAACTGCTGGAGCCGTTTCGAGCCGAGTTGCCGCCGGAAACCTTCGGCGAACCGGTGGTGCAACCCGTCTCGGACGGCTCCGGTCACGACCGTAAGGTGCTGCGCGAAGCTTCGAGACTGCTTGCCGAAGCCGGCTGGAAGCGAGCGGGCAATTTCGTCGTCAATGAGAAGGGCGAGCGACTGCGGGTGGAAATGCTGGCCGAGGACGAGGGTCTCGTTCGCATTTTCGCGCCGTGGTCCGAGAATATGAAGGCGATTGGCATCGACGCTTCGATCCGGCAGGTCGATTCGACGCAATTTGAAGCGCGGCAAAGCAACTACGATTTCGATTTCAACATGCTACATTGGTTGATCGGGGCGACGCCTACTGCCGACGGCCTGGAAATCCTCTACAATTCCCGGATGGCGAACACGCCGGGGATGCGCAACTATCCGGGCACGGAAAGCAAAGCCATCGACGCGCTGATCGAGGCAGCCGGCAATGCGCAGAGCCGGATCGAACTCGTCACAGCGCTCAACGCGCTCGATCGGGTCTTGCGCGCGCGGCTAGACTGGATTCCAACATACCATCTGGCGAATCACCGGGCAGCCTTCTGGGACATGTTCGGCTTTCCCGCTCAAAAGCCGGATTACGACTTTCCGGTCGAGACGTCGTGGTGGTTCGACAAAGACAAGGCGGCAAAAATTGGCAAAGCCTGAATTTCTTGCGAGCGCTGGCGCCGCCCCTCACCTGCCTGCCGGCATCCTCTCCCCGTATAGCGACGGGGAGAGGGGCGCTTTCATCGATGGTTTCGCCGATCATAAGCGTCGCAATAGAAGCGCCGAGACTACAGCCAGCCCCTTTCTCCCCGTCACTATACGGGGAGAAATGTCCGGTAGGACAATGAGGGGCGGCACCGACTTCGGCAATTGGCCTGGGGCGATTGCCTTGGGGGCACCTTCAGACACAATGGTCGTCCTCAAGGAGGGTAAAGCCTGATGGGCGCCTACATACTGCGCCGCATCCTTTTGATGATCCCGACCCTGTTCGGCATCATGGCGGTGTCATTTGCCGTCATCCAGTTTGCTCCAGGCGGGCCGGTCGAGCAGGTCATCGCCAGGCTGACCAACCAGGGCGGCAGCGATCGCCTCGGCGGCGGCGGGGGTGATGCCGGCGGCGCCAATTTCGATGTCGCCGGCGACGTCGGCTCGAAATACCGCGGCGCGCAAGGGCTCGACCCGGAATTCATCAAGAAACTGGAGAAGCAGTTCGGCTTCGACAAGCCGCCGCTCGAGCGCTTCGGCATGATGCTGTGGAACTATCTCCGCTTCGATTTCGGCGACAGCTACTTCCGCGACATCTCGGTGCTCGACCTGATCCTGGAAAAGATGCCGGTGTCGATCTCGATCGGGCTGTGGATCACGCTTTTGTCCTACCTGATCTCGATCCCGCTCGGCATCCGCAAGGCGGTCAAGGACGGCTCCACCTTCGACGTCTGGACCAGCGGCGTCGTCATCGTCGGCTACGCCATTCCTGGGTTCCTGTTCGGCATCTTGCTGATGGTGCTGTTTGCCGGCGGCTCGTTCTGGGACTGGTTTCCGCTGCGCGGCATCACCTCCGACAATTGGGACCAGCTGTCTTGGCCGCAGCGGATCGTCGACTATTTCTGGCATATGACCTTGCCGCTGACCGCGCTGGTATTGTCGGCCTTCGCCACGACGACGCTTTTGACCAAGAATTCCTTCCTCGAGGAAATCCGCAAGCAATATGTCGTCACCGCCCGCGCCAAGGGCCTGTCGGAGCGGCAGGTGCTTTATGGCCACGTCTTCCGCAACGCCATGCTGATCGTCATCGCCGGTTTTCCCGGTGCTTTCATCTCGGCGTTCTTCACCGGCTCGCTGCTGATCGAGAACATATTTTCGCTCGACGGCCTCGGCCTGCTCGGCTTCAACTCGGTGGTGCAGCGCGACTATCCGGTGGTGTTCGCCAATCTCTACATCTTCTCGCTGCTTGGCCTGTTCGTCGGGCTGCTATCCGACCTGATCTACACCTGGGTCGATCCGCGCATCGATTTCGAGCGGAGAGACGTCTGATGGCGCGGACCATGGCCGAAACGGCGCCGGCTCGGATCGCGCGGCCCTTTCTGTCGCCGCTCAACCAGCGGCGCCTGCAGAACTTCAAGTCCAACCGGCGCGGCTACTGGTCGTTGTGGATATTCCTGTTCCTGTTCGTGCTGTCGCTGGTTTCGGAATTGGTCGCCAACGACAGGCCGATCATCGCCTCCTACAAGGGCGAGATCCTGTTTCCGGTCCTGGTCGCTTATCCCGAGGAGAAGTTCGGCGGCTTCTATGCCGTCACCGACTACCGCGACCCGGTCATCCAGGACGAGATCAATGCCAATGGCTGGATGATCTGGCCGCCGGTGCGCTACTCCTACCAGACCGTCAACAACGCTATTCCCGAAGCAGCACCGACCAAGCCGTCCTGGCTCTACGACAAGAAGACGCGCTGCAACCAGTATCCGAAAGGCGAGGCAGACCCCAATTGCAACGTCGGCAACTGGAACTGGCTGGGCACCGACGACCAGGCCCGCGACGTGCTGGCGCGCGTCATCTACGGCTTCAGGATCTCGGTGCTGTTTGGCCTGATCCTGACTGCCGGCTCGGCGCTGATCGGCGTGGCGGCCGGCGCTCTGCAGGGCTATTTCGGCGGCTGGACCGATCTTCTGTTCCAGCGCTTCATCGAGATCTGGTCGGCAATACCGGTGCTGTATCTGCTCCTGATCGTTGCTGCCATCCTGCCGCCCGGCTTCTTCATCCTGCTCGGATTGATGCTGCTGTTCTCCTGGGTGGCACTGGTCGGCGTGGTGCGGGCCGAGTTCCTGCGCGCCCGTAACTTCGAATATGTCAATGCGGCGCGTGCGCTCGGCGTGTCCAACGTCACCATCATGTTCCGGCATCTGCTGCCCAACGCCATGGTGGCGACGCTGACCTTCCTGCCCTTCCTGCTCAGCGGCTCGATCTCGACGCTGACCTCGCTCGACTATCTCGGCTTCGGCCTGCCGCCCGGCGCCGCGTCGCTGGGTGAGCTGTTGAAGCAGGCGCAGCGCAACCTCAACGCCCCCTGGCTCGGCATTTCCGGCTTCGTCGTCATCTCGCTGATGCTGTCGCTGCTGGTCTTCGTCGGCGAGGCCACCCGCGACGCCTTCGATCCGCGCAAGACGTTCAGATGAGCGACACCCCGCTGCTTTCGGTCCAGGATCTCAGCGTCGCCTTCACGCAAGCCGGCGACCAGTCGATGGCCGTCGACCATATTTCCTTCGACCTTGCCAAGGGCGAGACGGTGGCGCTGGTCGGCGAATCCGGCTCCGGCAAGTCGGTCACCGCGCTGTCGGTGCTGAAGCTGCTGCCCTATCCGACCGCCAGCCACCCGTCGGGAAGGATACTGTTCCTCGGCGCCGACCTGCTTGCCGCCGACGAGAGAGACCTGCGCCGCGTGCGCGGCAACAAGATCACCATGATCTTCCAGGAGCCGATGACCTCGCTCAACCCGCTGCATACGATCGAGCAGCAGATCGTCGAGGTATTGAAGCTGCATCAGGGCCTGGGCGATCGCAAAGCCAAGGCGCGCACGCTGGAACTTCTGCACGAGGTCGGCATCCGCGAGCCGGAGAAGCGGCTTGACGCCTATCCGCACCAGCTTTCCGGCGGCCAGCGCCAGCGCGTCATGATCGCCATGTCGCTGGCCAACGAGCCTGAACTTTTGATCGCCGACGAGCCGACGACGGCGCTCGACGTCACCGTCCAGGCGCAGATCCTCGAGCTGCTCGCCGGCCTGAAAAGCCGCAAGAACATGTCGATGCTGTTCATCACCCACGACCTCGGCATCGTCAGGAAGATCGCCGACCGGGTCTGCGTGATGACCAAGGGCAAGATCGTCGAGACCGGCCCGACCAAGGAGATATTCGCCAATCCGCAGCACGCCTACACGCGGCATCTGCTTGCCGCCGAGCCGAAAGGCAAGCCGCCGGCGGCCAACCAGGCCGCCAAGCCGGTGATGGTCGGCAAGGACGTCAAGGTCTGGTTTCCGATCAAGAAGGGCTTCTTCCGGCGCACCGTCGACAATGTGAAGGCGGTCGACGGCATCGACGTCACCGTGCGGGCCGGCCAGACACTTGGCGTCGTCGGCGAATCCGGCTCAGGCAAGACGACGCTCGGCCTGGCACTGGCCAGGATGATCTCGTCGACCGGGACCATCCAGTTCAACGGACGCGGCATCGATCAGCTGTCCTTCAACGAAATGCGGCCGTTGCGGCGCGAGTTGCAGATCGTCTTCCAGGATCCGTTCGGTTCGCTCAGTCCACGCATGTCGGTCGCCGAGATCATCGAGGAAGGGTTGAAGATCCATGAGCCGAAGCTGTCGCCTGATGCGCGCGACGAGCGTGTCGTCGACGTGCTGAAGGAAGTCGGCCTCGATCCGGCGACGCGCAACCGCTATCCGCACGAATTCTCCGGCGGCCAGCGCCAGCGCGTCGCCATCGCGCGCGCCATGGTGCTCAACCCGCGTTTCGTCATGCTGGACGAGCCGACCTCGGCGCTCGACATGAGCGTGCAGGCGCAGGTCGTCGACCTCTTGCGCAGCCTGCAGGCCAAGCACGACCTCGCCTACCTCTTCATCAGCCACGATCTGAGGGTCATCCGCGCGCTCGCCAACGAAGTCATCGTCATGCGCAATGGCAGGATCGTCGAGGCCGGTCCTTCCGAACAGATTTTCGGCAAACCGCGGACCGACTATACAAAGGCGTTGATCTCGGCCGCCTTCAAGATCGAAACGGCGCCGGTCGGCATCGTCAGCGAGTAGATTTTCGCCAGAGATCATGCACAAAATCAAAACGCAGCCGCGCCTTGCGCGTCGGGACGCGAACGCTGTTGGTAAAAAGGGAAAAACAATCCGCAATGGAAAAAGGCCGCATCCTGCTTGCCCTCACCGGTATTCATCCGCTGCGCTGGCGCGAACTGCTGTCGGCGGAGCGCGAGGTGGTGCTCGAGCCGAACGGCGCCGGCGATCCCTCGATCACCTATGCGGTGGTGTGGAAACAGCGGCCGAACCTGTTGTCGTCGCTGCCCAATCTGCGCGCCATCTTCTCGATCGGCGCCGGCGTCGACCACATCTTCGCCGATCCCACCTTGCCCGACGTACCGGTCGTCAAGGTGGTGGCCGACAACCTGACCCAGTACATGACCGAATACGTCGTCTGGCGGGTGCTCGACCACCATCGCCAGGGCATGCTCTACCGCGCCCAGCAGCAGAAGAAGATCTGGCATGAACCGCAGCAGCGGCCGGCCAGCGACATCTCGGTCGGCATTATGGGGCTCGGCACGCTTGGACGCGCGGCGGCATCGGTGCTGTTGTCGCTCGGCTTTCCCGTCAATGGCTGGTCGCGCAGCGATCGGCCGATGCAAGGTGTCTCGACTTACGCGGGCGAGGCCGGCCTGATCCCGTTCCTAAACGCCACCGACATCCTGGTGGTGCTGCTGCCGCTGACGCCACAGACGCACGGTATCATCAACCACGGCGTGCTGAAGGAGCTGCGCAAGCGCAACGGCCTCGGCGGCTCGGTGCTGATCAATGCCGGGCGCGGCAGGCTGCAGAAGGACGCCGACATTTTGCGCGCGCTGGACGACGGCACGCTGAAGGAGGCCAGCCTCGACGTGTTCGAGGTCGAGCCGCTGCCGAAGACCAGCCCGCTATGGAGCCATCCGAAAGTGTTCGTGACGCCGCATGCGGCGGCAACTTCCGATCCGGTCCACCTGGCGCCGATCATGCTGCGCCAGATGGACGCCTTCGAGCGCGGCGAACCGCTGGAAAATGTGGTAGACCGCAACGCCGGGTATTAGAGCGCCGCTTTCCAGTCTCAGCCCCAGCCGAGCGGCACGTAGTCGATCTCCATAAACGCCGCGACCTCGGGGATCCAGCGGTCGCGGACGAAGGCGACGTGGTCGGGATGGTCGTTGTAGCCGGAATAGGCCCGCTGATCGGCGAACTCCATCGAGAAGCCGAAGCGGTAGTCGTTCTTGGGACTGACCTGCCGCAACTGCTCGAAATGTGTGACGCCCTTTATCGCCGTAAGAATCCTCTTGGCGTCGGCGAGGAACCGTTTTTCCTCGAGCGAATGCGGCGGGTGTTTCAGCGTGAACACGACGGTGTGACGGATCATTCTTTGCTCCTGCGATGTCTTCGTGTCACGCGCTGTCGGCCCAGGCGAGGATGAGGTTGTAGGCGATCGCCCCCTTCGGCGGTGTCACCAGGCCGCCCGGATGCTCGCGGGCCAGCATCGAGAGCACCTCGTCGCGAAAGAACCAGCGGCAATCTTCCAGCTCGTTGAGGTCGGGCTGGATATCGTCGTTGAGCGGTTCGCCGAAGCAGCCGATCATCAGCGAATAGGGGAACGGCCAGGGCTGGCTGGCGTGGTAGACGACGCGGCCGAGCCTGATGCCGGCTTCCTCCAGCGTTTCGCGCCGCACCGCCGCCTCGATCGTCTCGCCCGGCTCGATGAAACCGGCGAGCGCCGAATACATGCCGGGCCCGAAATGCCGGCCGCGGCCGAGCAGGCATTTTTCGCGTGTTGCCGTCAGCATGATCGCCACCGGGTCGGTGCGCGGAAAGTGCTCCGTACCGCAGGCCGGGCAATGCCGCTTGTAACCGCCCGCCCGCATCTCGGCTTCGGTGCCGCATTTGCTGCAGAAGCGATGGCTGGCATGCCAGGCGAGCAACGCCGCCCCTTGCGCCAGCGCGCCGGCCGCCGCTTCGTCGATCAGCCCCTGCATATAGACCGAGCGATAGTCGATCGCCTTGATCGTCTCGGGAAGCTGCTCGGGCTCGACCCCGGCCGGCACGGCCAGCACCGGGCCGCTTTCGGAAAAACCGAGCAGGACGCCGTTCTCGAGCGATGCTTCGAGCGGCCGGCATTCGGCCACGCCGAACCAGGGGTCGAATGCGCCTTGCGCAAGCTTCAGATAGAGCCGGCCGCCACGCATCAGCAAAAGCCGCGCCGAGGGATCGGCGAGTGCGTTTTCGACGGAATCGTCGGCGCGGTTTTCGGACTGCCGGTCGATAATGTTGCCGGCGAAGCCGACGAACTGGCTCGGCTCGCGCAAGGGCGCGTCAAACAGGCGAAAGCTCATGCAGACTCGGGAAGGTTCAAGGTGGACACGGGAGAGGCTTATAGCGCTGCCTTGATCTTTTCCGCAAACTTGCGAAGGTCGGAGCGCTGATAGGGCTCGCGCAGGCCGTGCCCCCACACCGGGCCGGGCCAGCCGGGATCGCCTTCCGAGCGGGCAATGACGTGTACATGCAACTGGCGCACGATGTTGCCGAGTGCGCCGGTGTTGATCTTGGTGCAGCCGGTCACCCGCTTCAGCGCCAGCGCCACCATGTTGGTCTCGAAGGTCAGCATCGCCTGGTCCAGCGGCGTCATGTCGTGGATTTCCTCGATGCCCGGCCGCTGCGGCACCAGCAGCAGCCATGGCCAGCGGCGGTCGTTCATGACGCGCAATTCGCACAGGCCGAGCCACATCAGCTGTTCGCTGTCGGCTTCCAGCTGGGCGTCAAGCGTGAATCCGGCCTTGAGGCCCGGCAGCATCGGCGTTTCCCACACTTTTTGACGTTTTTTGACCTCCATCGACGCTAGAGCGGCTTCCGAAGGGCCGCAAGGGGCAGCAAGCAACATTGGCCGTCGCGGCGCTGATTGTGCGCGAAGAAGTGAGGGCCCGGGCAAATTGCATCAGGTTGGCGCTGCCCCGCCGAGGCCGACGATTTTGATCGCGGCCACATTTTGTTCTTGCTTTGTGCCGGCAGCTATGCTACTAATCTCGCTATGGTGATTATTCGCACCAACGACCCGCCCGCCGAGGCGGGTTTTTGGTTTCAGCTTTCGCCGTCGCTCAAGGCCCCTATCATCCGCACTTGCATTTCATCGCCGGATTGCCGATATGGAGGCTGGGAGGTTGGTGGTGGACGGTCCACTCGCCAACCGGGTCAGGTCCGGAAGGAAGCAGCCCTAACGAGCCCGGAACGGGTCATTGTTCCAGCCTCCCGCCTCTTCGCCTTTTGCCCCGACATTGACGGCGCCAAGCCGTACGGGCGAAACTATGCGCAGGAATCGGCCGCCTCCAGTGGCAGCCCTTGGAGCTTAACGGGCGAATGAGCGAAGCCGGAAACGACGCCGGGAAATCGAACAAGCCTGCCGCCTATCGCGTGCTGGCGCGCAAATACCGACCGTCGAATTTCTCCGAACTGATCGGCCAGGAGCCGATGGTCCGCACGTTGACCAATGCCTTTGCCACCGGCCGCATCGCCCAGGCCTGGATGCTGACCGGCGTGCGTGGCGTCGGCAAGACGACGACCGCGCGCATACTCGCGCGGGCCCTGAACTACAAAACATCGACCGTCGACCAGCCTTCCGTCGACCTTGCCGTGCTCGGCGAGCATTGCCAGGCGATCATGGAAGGCCGGCATGTCGACGTCATCGAGATGGACGCCGCCTCGCATACCGGCATCGACGACATCAGGGACATCATCGAGCGTGTGCGCTACGCCCCGGTGTCGGCGCGCTACAAGGTCTACATCATCGACGAAGTGCACATGCTTTCCAACCAGGCCTTCAACGGCCTGCTGAAGACGCTGGAAGAGCCGCCGCCGCACGTCAAGTTCATCTTCGCCACCACCGAAATCCGCAAGGTGCCGATCACCGTCCTGTCGCGCTGCCAGCGTTTCGACCTCAGGCGCATCGATGCGGCAATGATCAAGGCCGACCTTGCCAGGATAGCCGGTCTGGAGGGCATCGAAGTCGAAGACGATGCGCTGGCGATGATCGCGCGCGCGGCCGAAGGCTCGATGCGCGATGCGCAGTCGATCCTCGACCAGGCGATCGCCCATGGCGGCGGCGCGGTCAGCGCCGAAGCGGTGCGTGCCATGCTCGGCCTTGCCGACCGTGCCCGCATCGTCGACCTGTTCGAACATGTCATGAAGGGAGACGTCGCCGCCGCACTTGCCGAATTCCGTGCCCAGTACGATACCGGCGCCGATCCTGCCGCGGTGCTGACCGACCTTGCCGAGTTCAACCATCTGGTCACCCGTCTGCGTTTCGTGCCGGCTGCCATCGACGACGCCTCGCTGTCCGAGGACGAGCGCCGGCGCGGCGCCGATTTCGCCAGCACGCTGTCGGTCAAGGTGCTGTCGCGGACGTGGCAGATCCTCTTGAAAGGTATTCCCGAGGTGCAGACCTCCAACCGCCCGGTCAGCGCCGCCGAGATGGTGCTGATCCGGCTGGCCCATGCCGCCGACCTGCCGACGCTGGACGAGGCGCTGAAATCGCTGGAGAACGGCGGCACACTGCCGGGCGCTGCGCCGCGCGCGAATGGCACGCCGGCAAGCCCCGGCCCCGCAAACCATGCGCCTGCAGGCGGTGGTGCCGGCGCCGTGGCGCAGGCGCGGATGCCGACGTCCAATGGCGGCGCCCAGACAATGCGCCTGGTCGAGACGATGCGCCTGGTCGAGGCCGAGCCCGTGCCGACCAACTTCGTTGCTCCGCCGGAGCCGGCGGTCGAGGCGCCGCCGGTGCCGGTGAAATCGCTGGCCGACATTGTCGCCCTTGCCGACGCCCAGCGCGACATGGCCTTCAAGGTGCTGGTGAAGCGTTGCGTGCGCCTGGTGCGCATCGAGCCCGGTCGTATCGACGTCAGCCTGACCGACGATGCGCCGAAGATGTTGCTCAATGATTTGACCGCCAAGCTGCGCGCCTGGACCGGCCGCAACTGGCTGGTGTCGCTGTCGAAGGACGAGGGCGGCCAGACCTTGGCCGAGATGGAATCGACAAAGCGCGAAAACGCCTTCCTCGATGCCAAGAGCGACCCGACGGTCGCCGCCATCCTGGCGCGCTTTCCCGGTGCCAAGATCATCGACGTGCGCATTCCCGATGCGCCGGAAGCCGACGAGGCCGAAGTGCCGGTCGAGCCGCCGGCCGACGACGACGAAACCTGAACAACCTGGACCAGCTGCAAAGGACAGTGCGATGAAAGACCTTCTCGGCATGATGGGCAAGGCAAAGGAAATGCAGGCCAAGTTCCAGGCCATGCAGGATGAGATCGCCACGCTGGAAGCCACCGGGCAGGCCGGCGGCGGCCTGGTCAGCGTGACGCTGACCGGCAAATTCGAGATGAAGTCGCTGAAGATCGACCCGGCGCTGTTCAAGGAAGACGAGGTCGAGATTCTCGAGGACCTGCTTCTCGCTGCCCACAACGACGCCAGGACCAAGGTCGAGCAGATCATGCAGGAGAAGACCAGGGCGCTGACCGCGGGCCTACCGATCCCGCCGGGAATGAAACTGCCGTTCTAAGGCTAGTGCATGTCGCGCAAAAGTGTGCAGCGGTTTTGCGATAACGACATGCATCAAAACAAGAACCTAAAGCGCGTCGCATGAGGCCGGTCGAACGCGACGCGCTAGTCAATCGGTATGCCGTTACAGTGGCCGAAGAGTGCAGCGGCCCAGTGCTCGCTCTACCGCCAACTGTGTCTATTGGGCAACTCCCCACACTTAATAACGCTTTAGCCATCTTTTTGCCTGAAAGTGTCTCATTCTTGCCGCAACCAGGGGCGGGCTGGCAGCAGAATTGAGGGGACACCTGTTGATCTCTACCCGATGGAAGACGCCGTTGCGGCTCGGCGTCGTTATCTCGCCGCTGTTTTTGGCCGCTTGCAGTCAGACCGCCTCGCACGGCATGTCCAGCCTGACCGATGCCATTACGCCGAGTTTCCTGAGCTCGCGCTCCTACAATTCCACGCCGAAGGAGAAGGAATGCCTGGAGCGGGCGATGTTCTTCGAGTCCAACCGCTCCAGCCGTGACGGCATGATTGCGGTCGGCACCGTGGTGATGAACCGGCTGCGGTCCGGCAATCACGGCAACACCATCTGCCAGGTCGTCGGCGAGCGCGGGCAGTTCGCGCCGGGCGTCATGACACGGCCGATGAATTCGAAGGCGATGCCCGACGTCGAGGAAGCCGCCGAGGCGGTGCTCAAGGGCGAGCGCAAAGCCAAGCTGAAGAACACCATGTATTTCCACACCGCCGGCCTGCGCTTCCCCTACAAGAACATGCACTACACCATGGTCGCCGGCGGCAATGCCTTCTATGAAAAGCGCGGCCGCAACTGGCAGCCGCTGCCGGACGAACCGGTGGTCGCCATGGCCCAGGCCAAGCCGCAAGCGCCTGCCGCTCAGGCCATACTTGTCGCCTCGGCGGAGCCGGCTCGCGAGGTCAAGCCGACATTTGCCAAGGCAACCTATGTTACCGCCGCCGCATCGCTGCCGGCAAAGCAGACAAGGGTGACCGCCGGAATGGCGACCCCGGAGAAGGCGACGGCGGAGAAGCCGATGCTTGTGGCGCTGCAGGAACCAATGCAGGAGCCGGATGCGGCCCGTTTTGGCGGAACCGCGAGCGAGCGGCCTGTCACCTCCTTCCAGGCCGCGCCGGCAGAGCCGACAATGTCGTTCGAGGCGACGCCCGAGAACACCGACGCCATCGGCGCGATGATCGCCGGCCAGACCCGGCCACTGGAAGAAAACTGAGGCGGCAGCACTGGCCGCGACGTCGGCCTTCCCTTCTCCCCTTGTGGGAGAAGGTGGCCTCGCGGAGCGAGGTCGGATGAGGGGTGCTCCAGCTTGGCATCAACGGCGCTCCGGCCAACACCCCTCAACCGTCTTGGCGCTGCGCGCCAATCCACCTTCTCCCACAAGGGGAGAAGGGAAGAGCGGAGCCCCTGGCCGCTCAACTGTTCCAAAGCGCGCGGAAAAATCCTAAACCGGTGCGATGTCGAAGCGAATCGCCGGTCCCGAGATCGAACGCCTGATCCAGCTGCTGGCCAAGGTGCCGGGGCTCGGTCCGCGTTCGGCACGCCGTGCCGCGCTCCACCTCATCAAGAAGAAGGAACAGCTGCTGGCGCCGCTCGCCGCCGCCATGGGCGAGGCGGTCGACAAGGTGCGCATCTGCTCGACCTGCGGCAATGTCGATACCTCGGATCCATGCATGATCTGCACCGACCCCCGCCGCGACCCCACTACGCTCATCGTCGTCGAGGACGTGGCCGACCTTTGGGCGCTGGAGCGGGCGACAGCCATGAACGTGCGTTACCATGTGCTCGGCGGTACGCTGTCGCCGCTCGACGGCATTGGTCCTGATGAGCTAAACATCCGTTCGCTGGTCGATCGCGTCGCCGGTGGCGAAGTCAAGGAAGTGATCCTCGCCGTCAACGCCACTGTCGAGGGCCAGACCACCGCGCACTACCTCACCGACCAGCTTTCCGGCTTCGACATCAAGGTGACGCGCCTGGCGCACGGTGTTCCGGTCGGCGGCGAACTCGATTATCTCGACGAAGGTACGCTGGCCGCAGCACTGAAGTCGCGGACAGTGTTTTGAGGCGAGCGGCGGGAAGGGTGCTTCTGTGATGATTGCATTCTGTCGCGCCCCCCTCTGTCCTGCCGGACATCTCCCCCTCAAGGGGGGAGATTGGCTGTCGCGCTGGCTTTCGCCAATCTTCAACGGTGCAAGGCTGGAGCAGAAATCGAAGCTGCCAATCTCCCCCCAAGTGGGGGAGATGTCCGGCAGGACAAAGGGGGGCGCGACAGAACGCCGAGCTCGCACACTAGCCTGCCTCTCGTTTCTAGCAGCCCTACTTGGGTTGATCCTCGCCACCCCCGCCTCCGCCGCAAAGATCGACGACCAGTTCCGCGCCTGGCTCAGCAACGACCTCTGGCCCGAAGCCAATGCCAAAGGCATCTCCAGGAAAACCTTCGATGCCGCCTTCGAAGGCGTCAAGCCGAACCTGAAGCTGCCCGACCTGGTGAAGCCGGGCGAGAAGGCGACGACGCCGCAGAAGCAGCATCAGGCCGAATTCGGTTCGCCGGGCGCCTATTTCGCTGAAAAGATAGTCCGAGCGGTGACCGCCGGCGGCCGCACCCGCGAGGCGACCAACGCCAGGACTCTTGCCGCGATCGAGAAACGCTACGGCGTGCCTGGCGAAGTGCTGCTGGCGATCTGGGGCCGCGAGAGCGGCTTCGGTGCGGCGAAGATGCCTTATGACGCCTTCGAGGTGCTGGGCACCAAGGCGTTCATGTCGACCAAGAAGGAATTCTTCCGCACCGAGCTCTTGGCTGCGCTCGAGATCGTCGAGCGCGGGCTTGCCCCGGTCGGCGCGATGAAATCGTCTTGGGCAGGCGCGCTTGGCCAGCCGCAGTTCATGCCGACATCGTTCCTCAAGCATGCCGTCGATTTCGACGGCGACGGCCGCACCGACATCTGGAATTCGACGCCCGATATACTGGCATCGATCGCCAATTATCTCGTCCATTATGGCTGGGTCAGGGGCCGCGGCTGGGGCTTCGAGGTGACTGTGCCGGACAGCGTCTCGTGCTCGCTCGAAGGTCCGGACCAGGGCAAGAAGATTTCCCAATGGGCTGATATGGGCATCAGGCGTGTGTCGGGTAAACCGTTCCCGGCGAGCGAACTGAAAGCCGAGGGCTTTCTTTTGATGCCGGCCGGGCGTAGCGGCCCGGCCTTCATCGTCACCCCCAATTTCTATGTGCTGAAGCAGTATAACACCAGCGATCTCTATGCCCTGTTCATCGGCCATGGCGCCGATCGCATCGCCCATGGCGACAGCAATTTCTCGGGCAATTGGGGCGCGGTCGGCGGGCTCTTCCGCTCCGACATCGCCGCCCTGCAGCGGGCGCTGGAAGCCAGGGGCTGCGATGTCGGCAGCGCCGACGGCCTGCCTGGCTTCAAGACGCGCCGCTCGATCGGCAAATGGCAGGCCAGCAACGGCCGTTCCGCTACCTGCTTTCCCGACGCCGACCTGGTTACCGCGCTGAAATAGCCGGATTTTCGCACCGCCGGTCTGGCCCAATCGACCGTTCTGCAAATGCTCGTTGCCGCGCTCGAAACCGCCGGATATGGTGAACCGGAACCGCACAAAAAATTGCCAAGACAACGGTCCGGGGATCACCGTTCGACGCGGCAAGAAATGCCACAACTCTGAGCCGGGAACTCAGGTCAACAAAAACAGGGAACAGTTAAAATGATGATGGAAAAGTTTGCTCTACGCTCCCGCTTCTTGCTCGCGGGCGCGGCCATGTCCGCGCTGCTTCTGGCCGGTGCGCCTGCCTTCGCGGTCACGCCCGCCGACACGCTGGTCGAGGGTTTCGCCATCGACGACATCATCACCATGGATCCGGGCGAAGCATTCGAATTGTCGACCGCAGAGGTCACCGGCAACACCTATGATCTTCTGGTACGCCTCGACCTCAGCGACACATCCAAGGTCAAGGGCGATCTCGCCGAAAGCTGGAGCGTCTCCGACGACGGCCTGACCTACACGTTCAAGCTCAAGCCCGGCCTCAAGTTCGCCTCCGGCAATCCGATCACGGCGGCCGACGTCGCCTATTCGTTCGAGCGCGCCATCAAGCTCGACAAGAGCCCGGCCTTTATTATCGGCCAGTTCGGTATCGATGGCGGCAACGTCACCGAGAAGGCCAAGGCCGTTGATGACACCACGTTCCAGTTCACGGTCGACAAGGCCTATGCGCCGAGCTTCGTCTTGAACTGCCTGTCGGCGACGGTCGCCTCGGTCGTCGACGCCAAGCTGGTCAAGGAGCATGTCGCGGCGGTCACGCCGAGCGCCGACTACAAATGGGACAATGATTTCGGCAATGCCTGGCTAAAGACCGGCTATGCCGGCTCCGGTGCCTTCAAACTGCGCGAATGGCGCGCCAACGAGGCCGTCGTGCTGGAGCGCAACGACAATTACTACGGCGAGAAGGCCAAGCTTGCCCGCGTCATCTATCGCAACATGAAGGAAAGTTCGGGCCAGCGCCTTGCGCTGGAAGCCGGCGACATCGACGTTGCCCGCAATCTCGAGCCGAACGACCTCGATGCCATTGCCAAGAATGCCGACCTCACCACCACCAGCGCGCCGAAGGGCACGGTCTATTACATCAGCCTCAACCAGAAGAACGCCAACCTGGCCAAGCCCGAGGTTCGCCAGGCCTTCAAATACCTGGTCGACTACGACGCCTTGAGCTCGACCATCCTCAAGGGCATCGGCGAGATCCATCAGACCTTCCTGCCCAAGGGCGTGCTTGGCGAGCTGGACGAGAATCCGTTCAAGCTCGACGTCGCCAAGGCCAAGGAACTGCTCGCCAAGGCCGGCCTCGCCGACGGCTTCAGCGTCACCATGGACGTGCGCACCGGCCAGCCGACGACGGGCATGGCGGAATCGATCCAGCAGACGCTGGGACAGGCCGGCATCAAGCTGGAGATCATCCCCGGCGACGGCAAGCAGACGCTGACCAAATACCGCGCCCGCAACCACGACATCTATATCGGCCAGTGGGGCCAGGACTATTTCGACCCGAACTCCAATGCCCAGACCTTTGCCAGCAACCCGGACAATTCGGATGAAGGCAAGACCAAGACGCTGGCCTGGCGCAACGCCTGGGACATCCCGGACTTGACCAAGCAAACCGAAGCCGCCCTGCTCGAGAAGGACGCGGCCAAGCGCGCCGCAATGTACCAGGATCTCGAGAAGAAGATCCTCGATACCAGCCCCTTCGTCATCATCCACCAGCAGCTGGAAGTGGCCGGCCTGCGAAAGAACCTCAAGGGTTTTGCGCTCGGCCCGAGCTTTGACACCAACTTCGTCGGCCCCGTCTCGAAAGAGTGACGCCGGGGAGTGATGCCGGCGGACGCGCCGTATGAGCGTAGTTGAAAGCGAAGTGACGGCAGGGCGCGGCGGCGCCCGCGCCGTTGCCGTGGCCTCATCTATCGCCCGGTTCCTGGTCATCGCGATAACGACCTATCTCGGTCTGCTCGCGGTGACCTTCTTCATCGGCCGCGTGATCCCGATCGACCCGGTGCTGGCGGTGCTCGGCGACCGGGCGCCGGCCAACGTCGTCGAACGAACGCGCCGCGAGATGGGACTCGACCTGCCGCTGGTCGAGCAGTTCTACATCTATGTCAAACATGCCCTGAACGGTGATTTCGGCACCTCGGTGCTGACCACCAATCCGGTGATGACCGATATCCGCCGCGCCTTTCCGGCGACGCTCGAACTGGCGACGTTGGGAACATTGATCGGTTCGGTGATCGGCGTGCCGCTTGGCGTGCTGGCCGCCGTGCGGCGCGGCAGCGTCATCGACCAGATCGTGCGCATCATCGGCCTCGTCGGCTATTCCGTGCCGATCTTCTGGCTGGGGCTGCTGGCGCTGGTGCTGTTCTACGCCAAGCTGCAATGGGTCGCCTTTCCCGGCCGGCTCGACGTCGTCTACGAATACACCTTCACGCCGATTACCGGCTTTTACCTGCTGGATGCACTCTGGCAGCGGCAGTGGGACGTATTTGCCGATGCCTTCCGCCACATCATCCTGCCGGCCTCGCTGCTCGGCTATTTCTCGCTCGCCTACATCAGCCGCATGACGCGCTCGTTCATGCTGAACGAACTCACCCAGGAATACATCGTCGCAGCGCGCGCCAAGGGCCTGTCGGAAACGCGCATCATCTGGGGTCACGCGCTGCGCAACGCCGCGGTGCCGATGGTCACGGTGATCGCTCTGTCCTATGCCGGGCTGCTCGAAGGCTCGGTGCTGACCGAGACAGTGTTTTCGTGGCCGGGCATCGGCCTCTACATCACCAACTCGCTGCAGAACGCCGACATGAATGCCGTGCTTGGCGGCACGATCATCATCGGCTCGGTCTTCATCGCCATCAATCTATTCTCCGACCTGCTCTACCGGCTGCTCGATCCAAGGACCAAGGCAGGATGAGGACCAAGGCAGGATGAGCACGGAAGCGATTCAAACCCGCCGCGACTGGCTGCTCAGCGAGCGGCCGGCGTCGCGCGTGCAGGCGAGGCTCGGCCGCGCCTATGTGGCGTGGCGGCGCTTTTCCGCCAACCGGCTGGCGTTTGCCGGCCTGCTCATCATCGTCGCCCTGCTGGTGGTCGCGGCATTCGCCGATGTGCTGGCGCCCTATTCGCCGACATTCGGCGACCTCAAGGGCTCGCGGCTCCTGGCGCCGAGTGCGGCGCACTGGTTCGGCACCGACGATCTCGGCCGCGATATCTATTCGCGCATCATCTTCGGCTCGCGCTGGACACTCTACGTCGTCATTCTGGTTGCCATCATCGCCGCGCCCATCGGCTTGCTGGTCGGCACCGTCGCCGGTTACGCCGGCGGCTGGACCGATGCGATCCTGATGCGCATCACCGACATCTTTCTCGCCTTTCCGAAGCTGATCCTGGCGCTGGCCTTTGTCGCCGCGCTCGGCCCCGGCATCGAAAATGCCGTGCTTGCCATCGCCATCACCTCGTGGCCGCCCTATGCCCGCATTGCCCGCGCCGAAACGCTGACGGTGCGCAATTCCGATTACATCAAGGCGGTGCAATTGATGGGCGCCTCGCCGTTTCGCATCGTGCTTCGCCACATCATGCCGCTCTGCATCTCCTCGCTGATCATCAGGGTGACGCTCGACATGGCCGGCATCATTCTGACCGCGGCCGGCCTCGGCTTCCTCGGCCTCGGCGCGCAGCCGCCGCTGCCCGAATGGGGCGCGATGATCGCGTCGGGCCGCCGCTTCGTGCTCGATCAGTGGTGGGTTGCGGGCGCGCCGGGCTTTGCCATCCTCATCGTCAGCCTCGGCTTCAACCTGCTCGGCGACGGCCTGCGCGACGCGCTCGATCCCCGAAGCGGTGACCAATGAGTGGCGACCAATGAGCACGCTTCTCGAAGTCGACGACCTGCGCGTTACCTTCCCGACGCGCACCGGCCTGATCGAGGCAGTGCGCGGCGTCTCCTTCTCGCTCGGCCGCGAGCGGCTCGGCATCGTCGGCGAGAGCGGTTCGGGCAAGTCGCAGACCGGCCGCGCCATCATGGGCGTCACCCCGCCGCAGGCCGAGGTGACCGCGAAGACGCTCGCTTTTGACGGCATCGACCTGCTGACCGCCTCGCCGCGCGAGCGCCGCGCGCTGCGCGGCAAGCGTATCGCCATGATCCTGCAGGATCCGAAATATTCGCTCGACCCGGTGATGAGCATCGGCCGCCAGATCGTCGAGACGCTGCGCACGCATGAGAAGGTCTCCAAGGCCGAAGCCCGCGACCGCGCGCTGGCCATGCTGGAGGCTGTGCAGATCCGCGATCCGGCCCGTGTCTTCGACCTGCATCCGCATGAGGTTTCCGGCGGCATGGGCCAGCGCGCCATGATCGCCATGATGCTGATCGCCGGGCCGGAGATGATGATCGCCGACGAGCCGACCTCGGCACTCGACGTCACTGTCCAGCTCGACGTGCTCGGCATCCTCGACCGGCTGGTCAGCGAGCGCGGCATGGGGCTGATCTTCATCTCGCACGATCTGCGCCTGGTCTCGTCCTTCTGTGATCGTGTCATCGTCATGTATGCCGGCAAGGTGGTCGAACAGCTCAAAGCCTCGGAGCTCGGCCGCGCCCAGCATCCCTATACGCGCGGCCTGCTCAACTGCATGCCCAAGATCGGCGCCGACCGTCACCCGCTGCCGGTGCTCGACCGCAAGCCGGAGTGGGCAGCATGACGGCAGCCCTTTCCGTCGACAGGCTTGAGGTGCTCTTCGACCGCTTCCGCGCGTTGAAAGGCGTCAGCCTCGAGGTCGAATCCGGTGAATCCTTCGGCCTGGTCGGCGAGTCCGGCTCCGGCAAGTCGACGTTGCTCAGGGCAATCGCCGGCCTGGCGCCGGCCGCATCTGGCACCATCGCCGTCAACGGCAAAACGCTCGGCGCGCGTCGCGACAAGGCGTTTTACCGCGAGGTGCAGATGGTCTTCCAGGACCCGTACGGTTCGCTGCACCCGCGCCAGACCGTCGACCGCCTGCTGCAGGAGCCGCTCGCCATTCACGGCTTCGCCGACGGCGAAAAGCGCATCCAGCGGGCACTCGACGAGGTCGGCCTCGGCACCGGGTTCCGTTTTCGCTATTCGCATCAATTGTCCGGCGGTCAGCGCCAGCGCGTGGCGATCGCCCGCGCCCTGATTCTGGAACCGTCGATCCTGCTGCTCGACGAGCCGACCTCGGCGCTCGACGCTTCGGTGCAGGCGGAGGTGCTGAACCTGCTGGAAGAGATCAGGCGCCGCCGCAAGCTGACCTTCCTGATGGTCAGCCACGACCTAGCCATCATCACCCACATGTGCGAACGGCTGATGGTGATGCAGAACGGCGAGGCGATGGAGAATCTGACCGCGGACGATCTTGTCGAACGCCGTGTCACCAAGGATTATACGCGCAATTTGCTGAGGGCCAGCGAGGGGTTCGTGCGGACGGCGTGAGTAGGCTTGCTTTCAATTCCCCGCGTCGTGTTCTTTCGCGCCCCCCTCTGGCCTGCCGGCCATCTCCCCCACGGGTGGGGAGATTGGCTGTCACCACTGATTTCGCCAATCGCCAACGTTATAGAAGGAACGCTGCCGACGAAGCTGCCAATCTCCCTCCTTGTGGGGGAGATGTCCGGCAGGACAGAGGGGGGCGCGAAGGAACGGGACTTGGCAACTTTGTGTCAGGTCGCCCGCCGGACGGGCAGGCCCAATCGCCCGCCGCCAGTGCCAACTTGAGGAAAACCTGAAATAAGCCCAGAAGAGTCTCAACAGCCATCAACGAGAGCGGGCGCCGGCCCGGTGAGGGATACGATGACAAATTCAGCCATTTCCGAACGCAAGAGCCAGTCGATTTCGCGCGGCGTCGGCATGACCACTCAGATCTATGCCGATCGCGCCGAAAACTCGGAGATCTGGGATGTGGAAGGCCGCCGCTATATCGATTTTTCGTCCGGCATCGCCGTCGTCAACACCGGCCACCGTCACCCCAGGGTGATCGAAGCGGTCAAGGCGCAGCTCGACCGCTTCACCCATACCTGCTACCAGGTCGTGCCCTATGAGAGCTATATCCGGCTGGCCGAACGGCTGAACGGCATGCTGCCCGGCAAGTTCGACAAGAAGACGATTTTTGTCACGACCGGCGCCGAGGCGGTCGAGAACGCGATCAAGATTGCGCGCAACGCCACCGGCCGGCCGGCGGTCATCGCTTTTTCCGGCGGCTTTCACGGCCGCACCTTCATGGGCATGGCACTCACCGGCAAGGTCGTGCCCTACAAGGTCGGCTTCGGCGCCATGCCGGCGGATGTCTTCCATGCGCCGTTCCCGGTTGCACTGCACGGCGTGTCGGTCGCCGATTCGCTGGCTGCGCTCGACCGGCTGTTCAAGGCCGATGTAGATCCGGCCCGCGTTGCCGCGATCATCGTCGAGCCGGTGCAGGGCGAGGGCGGCTTTTACGAGGCGCCGCGCGACTTCATGACCGCATTGCGCAAGATCTGCGATCAGCACGGCATGCTGCTGATCGCCGACGAGGTGCAGACCGGCTTTGCCCGCACCGGCAAGATGTTTGCCATGGACCACCACGAGGTGGCGGCCGACATCACCACCATGGCCAAGAGCCTGGCCGGCGGCTTCCCGTTGGCGGCGGTCACCGGGCGCGCCGAGGTCATGGATGCGCCGAACCCCGGCGGACTCGGCGGCACCTATGGCGGCAGCCCGATCGGCGTCGCCGCGGCGCATGCCGTGCTCGACGTCATCGACGAGGAGAAGCTCTGCGACCGGGCCAACACGCTGGGCAACCGGCTGAAGCAGCGCCTGCAAGCGATCCGCGACGAAGCCCCGGAGATCGTCGATATCAGAGGCCCCGGCTTCATGAACGCGGTCGAGTTCAACGATGTAACGAAGGGCCTGCCGTCGCCGGAACTCGCCAATGCGGTCCGGCTGAAGGCGCTCGACAAGGGCCTGATCCTGCTGACCTGCGGCGTCTACGGCAACGTCATCCGCTTCCTCGCGCCGATCACCATCCAGGATGGCGTCATGAACGAGGCGCTCGACATTCTGGAAAGTTCGATCCGCGAGGCCCGCGCCGCCTGAGCGGCGAGGATATCGCCTAGATTCAACTGCGCGAAGGCCGAGATAGGTGGCAAGCCGCCGTTCAACGCCCTATGCGAGCACGAAATTCGGCAGTCGAATTGGTGCGTGGAAACGGTTCGGAAGGCAACTGTACACCGAGAAAGGCACAAAGCGGCTCCCACCCTTCGGAGGCCTGATAAGTAAGAAGGCGTTCAGGTGGCAGCGTTGATTTCACGGAAGCGTTATGTGCTTCATAGACAGCGATTGCGTGATCACGGTTATCAAATCGACCGCCAAAGACAGTGTTTCCAACCACCGCCACACCAAAGGACTGTGGATCATTGGTAGCAGCATCCATCGTGAGCCCTATTGTTTGCGCCATGCTGTCATACCAGGCTTCCGGGTCACGAACTGTCAGGATAACCTTTGCATGAGGGTAGTGGTCACTCACTTCGCGCCAAAAATGCGCCGTTGGCCAATCGACCGCGGAAAGATAGCTGGCATATGCCGCATCCCAGGTCGGGAGTTGTCCCTGGCCGGCGGCGCGCCACAGCGCCTTCTGCTCGGGATTGGCGTGGACATCTGCCATGTGATGACACGGCCCGAACCCAAGATGCTCCAACGCGAGCTTCAGCGAATATGTGCCAGTGCGACCCATGCCTGCGCCAATGACATATAAAGCCATGAGCACCCCCCCGACGAATTTCAATTGGTCAAAATACCGCTGTTTCCTTTACTTCGCTATATGTTTTGAAGGTCAGCTCCCGGTCGAACTCGGTCATTCAGGGTGATTGGGTTTGATCTTATCCTGCCGCGCGGGCCGGCTCTGCCTGCTGGAAGGCGGCGAGCGCGGCCTTCAGCCCGTCGGGCCCGGTCGCGACAATCTGCGGCGACGGCGAAAAGCCGGCGCCGAGCATCTTGCGGCCAAGCATATGGTCGCCCGGCCGGTTGACCGACTCGATGCCGAGCAGCCGGCTTCCGGCATAGTGGTAGATGGAGAATTTGTTCTCGGCCACGTCGCCCAGCACGACATGGCTGTCGCCGCCCGCAATCAGGCCGACCATCTGCAGCTTCATGTCACCGATATCGGACCAGAACCACGGCACTGCCGAGTAATTGTCGGTGTGGCCGGCGATGGTGCGTGCGGCGAGCCGCGCCTGGTCAGTGGCGTTCTGCACCGATTCCAGCCGCACGTCGCCGCCGGTGAACCAGTGCCGGTAAGACGCCGCGTCGCCGATGGCGAGGATTTCCGGCACCGACGTACGCATCTGCTGGTCGACGCGGATGCCGTTGGCGATGACAATGCCGGCGGCTTCGGCCAGTTCGACATTCGGCACGACGCCGATACCGATGACGACCATCTGCGCCGGCAATCTTTCGCCGGATGAGGTGATTGCAGCCGAAACACGGCCGTTCTCGTCCTCCAGCCGTTCGATGGTGGTGCCGGTAAGGATGCGCACACCGGTGGCCTCCAGCCGCTGGCGCACATGGCCGGCGATGACCGGTGCCACGGCGCGGCCGAGCAACCGGTCGACCGCCTCGACCACCGTGACCTTGCGGCCTGCCGCGGTGAGCGTCGCGGCAATCTCCAGGCCGATGAAGCCGCCGCCGAGGATGACGACCTCCTCGCTTTGCGCGCTCAATTCGCGGATCAGGAGGGCATCGCCGAGCGAGCGCAGCGACACAACGCCGGAAAGCTCCGAACCCGGCAGCGGCAGCAGGCGCGGCCGCGCGCCGGTGGCGAGGATCAGCCGGTCAAACGGCAACACACCGCCGCCCGATATCTCCAGCCTGCGGCCGCCTACGTCGATCCGCTCGACCCGGATGCCTGGCCGGAAGTCGATGGCGCTGCCGGTATAAAAAGCCTCGCCGCGCAACGGCTGCGGCTTTGCTTGCTGATCCTTGATGAAGGTCTTCGACAGCGGCGGCTTGTGGTAGGGCAATTCGTTTTCGTCGCCGACCAGGATCACCGGGCCGTCATAGCCTTCTTCGCGCAGGCTGGCGGCCGCTTGCACGCCCGCATGACCCGCACCGACAATGACGACCCCGTTCTTCATAACAGCCCGATTCCTCATCCAAATCTAGGACGTCTCGCCAGGTGGCGATTGTCCGGCGCCGCCGCAAGAGCGCCGATCCGGGTCGCACCCGGAACGGCCGCCTGTCAACTGCGTCATGCGCCGGCATTCCTCATACGTCGGTGTTAAAGTTGACAGTTCTAGTTTAGAATAATTCTAAACTATTGTTTCAATTGAATTTTTTCTACGCCACCAGTTGACATCCGGCGTCTTCGCCGTTTTATGGAAGCTCGCGCGTCAGCGCATCCCTTTGATGTCTGGGCCTTGAACCCTTTCGATTGGAGGCATTTCGGTGTCTTTCTTCCGCGAACCGCGCGATGGCGCGACCCTTCTTTGCCCGCTGGCAGCTGCCCGCCGAGGCGCCGGCATTTCATTGATTCCCGAGGAGAGACAATCATGAGAACGATGATCACGGCACGGTATGGCGGCAGGCTTGCGGCGATCGGCGCCACCGCAATGCTGACGGCGGCCGTGTTCGTGCTGCCGGCCAAGGCGCAAACCGATGCCAAGGCGGTCATCAAGACCTATTCCGACATTGCGCTCGCCAAATACGAGGATTCGCTGATCGCGGCCGAGGCGCTCGACAAGGCTGTCGATGCGCTGCTCGCCAAGCCATCTGCCGAAACGCTGAACGCCGCCCGCGAGGCCTGGAAGGCATCGCGCGTTCCCTATCAGCAGACCGAGGTCTATCGCTTCGGCAATGCCATCGTCGACGACTGGGAAGGCAAGGTGAACTCCTGGCCGCTCGACGAAGGCTTGATCGACTATGTCGCCAAGAGCTACGGCACTGAGTCGGACGCCAACGCGCTCTACACCGCCAATGTGATCGCCAACAAGTCGATCGA
The DNA here is from genome assembly GCF_040319065.1 of Mesorhizobium sp. M0968. Lineage (NCBI taxonomy): Bacteria > Pseudomonadati > Pseudomonadota > Alphaproteobacteria > Hyphomicrobiales > Phyllobacteriaceae > Mesorhizobium > Mesorhizobium sp. M0968. Next base: position 57,122 of record NZ_JAMYNL010000006.1, on the reverse strand, counting down.
GATCAACGGCAAGAAGGTCGACGCCACCGACCTGACGCCGGAGTTCCTCTCCGGCACCCTGCAGGAGGCCGGCGGTATCGAGGCCAATGTGGCGACCGGCTATCACGCGATCGAATTCCTGCTTTGGGGTCAGGACTTACACGGCACCGGTCCGGGCGCCGGCGAACGGCCCTACACCGATTACGACCTCGCCAATTGCACCGGCGGCAATTGCGACCGTCGCGGACAGTATCTGAAATCGGCGAGCGACCTTCTGGTTTCCGATCTAAAGGATATGGTCGACGACTGGAAGGAAGGCGGCGGCGCCCGCAAGACCCTTGTCGATGGCGAGCCGAACGCCGCCATTTCGACCATCTTCACCGGCATGGGCTCGCTGTCCTATGGCGAGCTCGCCGGAGAGCGGATGAAGCTCGGCCTCTTGTTGCACGACCCGGAAGAGGAGCACGATTGCTTCTCCGACAATACCTACAACTCCCATCTTTACGATGCGATCGGCATCCGTGCCGCCTATCACGGCAGCTACAAGCGGCTCGACGGCACTGTCGTCGAGGGGCCGTCGGTGGCCGACATGGTCAAGGCGGCCGACCCGGCGGTTGCCAAGGAATTGTCGGACAAACTGGACGTCACCGTCGCCAAGATGGAGGCCGTCAAGGCGCGGGCGCTTGCCGGCGAGGCCTATGACCAGCAGATCGGAGAAGGCAACACGGAAGGCAATGCCACTGTGCAGGCGGCGATCGACGCGCTGGTCGATCAGACCAAGTCGATCGAACGCGCCGTCGGTACCCTGAAGCTCAATGCGATAGCCTTCGAGGGCTCGGACAGCCTCGATTCACCGGACAAGGTGTTCCAATAGACTATCGAAACCACCAGCCACGCGACGCAGCGAAGCGCCGTTAGCCAGAGCGAAAAATGCTGATCTGCCATTGCAACATCATCACCGAAAAGGAGATAGAGCAGACGATCGTCGGACTGCTGGATGAGGACCCCTGGCAGCTGATCGTGCCGGCGAAGGTCTATCACGCCATGCACAAGCGCGGTCGCTGTTGCGGCTGCTTCCCAAATGTGGTCGAAACGATCATTCGGGTCACCGAAAATTACCATGCCCGCTCGGCGGCGAGTGGCGTGGACATCGTTTCACACCTGGATCGCGTCAGAGGCCTGCGCGTCCAATACGGGAGCAGAACCCATGAAAGGCGAACAGCAGATCATAGAGCGGCTTAACGAGGCTCTGTTTCTGGAACTTGGGGCGGTCAATCAATACTGGGTGCATTTCCGGCTGCTGGAAGACTGGGGATACGCCAAGCTAGCGAAGAAGGAACGCGCTGAATCGATCGAGGAAATGCACCATGCCGACCGGCTCGTGGCGCGCATCATCTTCCTCGAGGGCCATCCGAACCTGCAGTCCGTGGCGCCGCTGCGCATCGGGCAGAATGTCAAGGAAGTGCTCGAATCCGATCTTGCCGGCGAATATGACGCGCGCACCGCCTACAAGCGTTCGCGCGAGGTTTGTAACGAAGCAGGCGACTACGTGACGATGAAGCTGTTCGAGGAATTGCTGGCTGACGAGGAAGGTCACATCGACTTTCTCGAGACGCAACTCGACCTGCTCGCCTCGATCGGCGAAGAAAAGTACGGTCAACTCAACGCAGCGTCGGCCGACGAGGCGGAATAAGGACATGCCGGAATGCGGCGCCCCCTAGATTTCATGCGCCGCTTGCGGCCGGCCGAGCATTGTGGCCTGCCGTCTCAGAAGAAGCCGCGATACGGTATCCTTCGCGGCGCCTTTCTTGCCGTGGTGGCGACGCTCACAGCCTCGGCGCTGGCCGGGGCGCCGCAACCGGCGGGGCTTGCCACCAGCCGCACGGATCTGACGCCGAAGGATCTGGCGCGCGTCATCGCCATCACCAGGCCGACCAGCGATTTCTCCAAGCCCGAGCAATTCGAGCTGATGCAGGGCGGCGCCGGCACCTCGAAGAAGGACGTCAACAAGGACGCCTTCTCGCAATCCTCCGCCAACATCAGCTTCGAGGAAGAGGGCACCTTCAAGCTCGGCAACGCCATTTTCCGCAAGAACTGGGTGTCCTCGCCATCCTCGACACAAGCCTCGGATGGGCTCGGTCCGTTGTTCAACGAGCGCGCCTGCCAGAACTGTCATCTGAAGGACGGTCGCGGCCATCCGCCCCAAGGCGACAGCGGCACCACCTCGATGTTCCTGCGCCTGGCAAGGGAAGCCAGTACCGAGGAGGAGAAAGCCGCGCTCGCCGATCACAAGGTGCTCAACTTTCCCGACCCGGTCTATGGCACACAACTTCAGGAGCTAGCCGTTCCCGGCCTGCAGGGCGAAGGCAGGATGCATGTCGATTATCAGGAGCAAAAAGTAAAACTGGCGGACGGCAGCGTCGTGTCGCTGCGTAAGCCGAGCTATTCGGTCGAGGGTCTCGCCTACGGGCCGCTCGATCCGCACACCACGCTGTCGCCGCGCATGACACCGCCGATGATCGGCCTTGGCCTGGTCGAGCAGATCGCTCCCGCCGACATCCTTACGCGTGCCGATGCGGCCGACCGCGATGGTGACGGGATTTCCGGCAGGCCAAACATAATACGCGACGCCAGCAGCGGTGAACTGACGCTCGGCCGTTTCGGCTGGAAGGCGCAGGCGGCATCGATCCGCCAGCAATCGGCGGACGCTTTTGCCGGCGATATTGGCATTTCGACGCCCGAAGTGCCGAAGCACTGGGGCGATTGCAGCGCCGCGGAAAAGACCTGCCTTGGCCTACCTAACGGTGTACAGGAGCGCCTCGGTCCGGTCGAAGCGCCGCCGCCGGTCATGGACCTCGTGACCTTCTATTCGCAAAACCTTGCCGTGCCGGCCCGGCGCGATCTCGACAGACCGGACGTGCTCGCCGGCAAAAAACTATTCTACGATATGGGCTGCATCTCCTGCCATACGCCGAAATTCGTCACCCGTCGCGACACCCCGAACAATGCGCAGGCCTTCCAGCTGATCTGGCCCTATTCCGATTTCCTGCTGCATGAAATGGGACCCGGTCTTGCCGACGGACAGGCGGTGGGCGAGGCCACGGGAAGCGAATGGCGCACGCCGCCACTGTGGGGCATCGGGCTCACCCAGACCGTCAGCGGCAACACCTTCTTCCTGCATGACGGGCGCGCACGAAGCCTGGCCGAGGCGACTCTGTGGCATGGCGGCGAGGGTCAGAAGGCGCGTGACCGCTTTGCCGCTGCCGATGCGGCCGACCGCGCCGCGCTGATCAAGTTTCTGGAGTCGCTCTGATGCGGAAGCGTCTTGCATTCGCTCTGATGCTGGTCCTCGCCGGTGCGCTGCCGGCATCCGCGGCGGTGAAGGCTTCGGATGTGATCCAGCGGGCGATCGACGGCTTCGTCCGCCCGGCCTATGCCAGACTGCATGACCATGCGGACAGCTTGGCCAAGACCATGCACGCGCTTTGCCAGGCGCCTTCGCAAGACACTCGCGATGCGGCACGCGCCGAATTCTCAGGCGTCGTGGATGCCTGGTCGGTGGTGGAAATCATCCGTTTCGGGCCGATCGCGGAAAACAACCGGCTTGAGCGAATGCTGTTTTGGCCGGACCGCAAGAGCATCGGCCTGAAGCAGGTGCAGGCAGCACTTGCCGGCAAGGATCCGACAGCCGCCGATCCGGCCCAGCTGGCTACAAAGAGCGTCGCCATGCAAGGGCTCGGCGCACTGGAATTCGTCCTCTACGGCGACGGAGCCGGTCAATTGGTCGGCAGGGACGACGCCTATCGCTGCGCCTACGGTGCGGCCATTGCCGGCAATGTCGAGACGATTGCGGGCGAGGTTGGCGATGCCTGGAACGAGCCCAACGGCTTTGCCGCGCTCTGGGCCAATCCGGGTCCGCAGAACGCGCTCTACCACGACGGCACCGAAGCGGTGACCGAACTGGTCGGCGTCTTCATCAACGAGCTGGAAATGGTCCGCGACGTGCGCCTGAAAGGCTTCCTGGGCGCCAAGCCGGAGGCCGACAAACCGAAACAGGCGATCTATTGGCGCTCGCAAAACACCGCCCGCTCGCTGACCGGGAATCTGGCGGGCATGGACACGCTGTTCCAGGCCTCGCAGCTTGGCGACGCGCTGCCGCCCGATGCCCGCTGGATGGCAGAATCGGTCCACATCCAGCTCACCAACGGGATCGAGGCGGCCAAGGCGATCAGGGGACCGATCGACAAGGCACTTGCCGATCCGGCGCTGCGCCAGAAGCTCGACTATTTCTCGCTGGTGACATCCAGCCTGACGACCCTGATCGGCACCAGGCTGACCGCCGAATTCGGCCTGACCGCCGGGTTCTCGTCATTGGATGGTGACTGATCATGAGGACGCCGCTGATCGATCGGCGCGATTTCCTGAGGGCCGCAGGCGCTGGTTTCGTAGCGGCGATGGCGCCGTCGGCCTGGGCAAAGACAATAGACGCCGACGCGGTCTTCGTCACCGCTTTCGTCAAGCGCGACGGCAGCTATGGCGCGGCCGTCCTGTCCGAGGCCGGCAAGTTGTTGCACACGATCGATCTGCCCGATCGGGGCCACGACGTTACCTTCGACCCGGTGTCCAATCGTTCGGTGGTGTTTGCCAGGCAGCCGGGCACCTTTGCTGTCGTCTTCGACCATACCGGCCGCTATAAACCGCACACCATTGCCAGCGTTGCCGGCCGGCATTTCTTCGGCCATGGTGTGTTCTCGGCCGATGGCACGCTGCTCTACGCAACCGAGAACGATTTCGACAATGCCGCCGGCGTCGTCGGCGTCTATGACGCGCATGCGAAATTCAAGCGCATCGGCGAGTTCCCGACCTACGGCGTGGGCCCGCACGAACTTCTGCTTCTCTCCGACGGCAGGACAATCGCTGTCGCCAATGGCGGCATCGAAACGCATCCGGATTATGGCCGCGCCGAGCTCAATATCGCAACGATGAAGCCTTCCTATGTTCTGGTCGACCGCCTTACCGGCGATCTCACCGAAAAGCACGAATTACCGCCGGCGCTACACAAACTGTCGATCCGCCATATGGATGCCGACCGCTCCGGCACCGTCTGGTTCGGCTGTCAATACAGGGGGCCCGGTACCGATCGTCCCCCACTGCTCGGCCGCGCGGCGCGCGGCATGGACCTGAAATTACTCGACATGTCGCAGGACGTGCTCTCCGCCTTCAGGAACTATATCGGCTCGGTCGCCGCCAACCCTGCCGCCGGCACCATCGCGGTGTCTTCGCCTGAGGGCAATTCGCTTGCCGTGATCGACGCGGCCAGCGGCCGCATCGTCGCCACCAAGGCGCTGGTCGAGGTTTGCGGCGTTGCAGCCGATGGGGAAAGCTTCATGGCGACGACCGGCGCCGGCGATATCGTCGAGTCCGGTGGCTCGATACATTCCGAGCCGGACTATGTCTGGGACAATCACGTGCTGCGTATCGAGCAGGTCGGCTAGTCCCGATACCTATTGTGGCGATTGCGTGCGTTGGAACTTACATTCTTGGACCCGCGCCGAAGCCAAGTCGCCTGACGATTTATCCATTATTGCCTTGCGGGGATCAGCCCGGGCGGGCAGAGGGAAGCTGTTTTCGAAACTGTCTCAACCGGCCGCTTCATGAAATTGCTTGCCATCGACTGTGCCGCTAATCTCTGCGCCGCCTGCGTCTACGACGCGGCGGCCGGGAAAGAACTCGGCCGTTCAGTGCTCGATCTCGGTAAGGGTCATGCCGAGCATCTGATGGGTGTCATCGAAAAGGCGTTGGGGACCAGCAGAACCGACTATTCCGGCCTCGGCGCCATTGCCGTTTCGACGGGTCCGGGCTCCTTCACCGGTCTGCGCGTCGGCGTCTCGGCGGCGCGCGGCCTTGCGCTGGCGCTGAAAATCCCGGCGATCGGCGTGACGACTCTGGAGGCCCTGGCGGCGCAAGCGAGAGCGGCATTTCCCGGTCGCGCCGTGCTCGCCGCGCTCGATGCAGGTCGCGAGGAGATCCATGCGGCACTTTACGATGAGAGGTCGGTTCTGATCTATGGTCCGGCCGTGACCACGCTCTCGCAAGCAGCAGCCATGGCGGTCGACAGATCTGCGGTTCTCGCCGGCACGGCGGCAACCCAAATTGCCGCGGCGGCCGGGCGCAGCTTCGATCTCGGCGGGACGGCGGCCACCGCCGACATCGCCGTCTATGCCCGGCTGGCCGCCGCCCAACGTGCCGGTAAAAAGGGCGAGGGCGAAAAGCCGAAACCGCTCTATCTGCGCGGCGCCGACGCCAAGCCGCAGGCCGGCTTTATTCTATCTAGGCAAAAAAACTGATGCGCATTCCATTCCTCCCGCCGCGTCGCAGGGACTATGCGATCGAGCCGCTGACGGTTGCCGACAGCGCGGCCATGTCGGTGCTGCATCGCGAGGATTTCGCGCGGCCGTGGACCGACGACGAATTCGCCGCGCTGCTCGAGCAGGACACGGTGTTCGGCTATGCCGCGCGCGAGACCGGACAGGGTGCCAAGCCGCCGGTCGGCTTCGTGCTGGCGCGGCTGGCGGCCGGCGAGGGGGAGATCCTGACGGTCGCGGTGGCACGCTCGCATCGGCGCCGGGGGCTCGGCTGGCAATTGATGGATGCGGTGCTGCGTGAACTGCACGTACAGCGCGCCGAGGCACTTTTCCTCGAGGTCGACGAGACCAATGTCGCCGCGATCGCGCTCTACCGGCGGTTCGGCTTCCGCGAGGTCGGCAAGCGCGCCAACTATTACAAGTCGCCGGAGCACGGCCCGACCGGCGCGCTTGTCATGCGCCGCGATCTTCGCTAGCCAAACGCCGGGGTGGTACGGATGATCGGAAAAATCAGGATTTTCCTGGCCCTGGGGCTGGTTGTCGTCGGCTCATTGGTGCTTGTGCCTTTGCAGATACTGTCGATGAGGACCGGACTCTGGCGCGAGACCTTCATCCTGAAGATCTGGCACACAATGATCGTCAGGGCACTGGGGCTGCGCATCCATGTCAAGGGAGCGCTGTCCGGCCAGCGCCCATTGCTGATTGCTGCCAACCACATCTCCTGGACCGACATCATGGTGCTGGGATCGATGGTCGATGTGACGTTCATCGCCAGGGCCGATATGGCCGGCTGGCCGCTGATCGGCATGCTGTCGAAGCTGCAACGCACCGTCTTCATCGAACGTGAGCGCAAACGCTCGTCGGGCGACCAGGCGACCGAGATCGCCGGCCGGATGGCCAAGGGCGACGCCATGGTGCTGTTCGCCGAAGGCTCGACCGGCGACGGGAACATGATCCTGCCGTTCAAGAGCACGCTGTTCGGCGCCGCTACAATGGCGATTGCCGAAGGGGCGGCCGAACAGGTCTTCATCCAGCCGGTGGCCATCGTCTATACGCGCCTGCATGGCGTGCCGCTCGGCCGCCGGCATCGGCCGGTTGCCGCCTGGATCGGCGATGAGGAGCTGATGCCGCACCTCAAGGTGCTGATGGCCGAGGGCGCCCTCGACGTCGAGGTGCATTTTGGCGAGGCGATTGCTTTCTCCAAGGGCTCCCGCCGCAAGGAGACGGCAAAGCAGATGGAACGCCAGGTGCGCGAGATGGTGCAGGCGGCGCTCGCCGAACCGCGCCCGAGCCGGTAGTCTGCGCAGGTTCCGGCCAGATTCGTCTGTTTTTTGTCGGGGAAAGGCGCTAGAAGCCGCGAAATGGAATTGAACACGATAGAACGCGACGACATCGGCGCTGCCGCCGAAAACCTGGTCGTTCCGCCTGCCGCGACCAGAAAGGTCTTCGTCAAGACCTATGGCTGCCAGATGAACGTCTACGATTCGCAGCGCATGACCGATGCTCTGGCGGCCGACGGCTATGCCGCGACAGACGCCATCGGCGAGGCCGATCTGGTGCTGCTCAACACCTGTCACATTCGCGAGAAAGCGGCGGAAAAGGTCTATTCCGAACTTGGGCGCATCCGTGAGCTGAAGGCGGAACGTGCCAAGGCCGGGCGCGAAATGCTGGTCGGCGTCGCCGGCTGCGTGGCGCAGGCCGAGGGTGCCGAGATCATCCGCCGCTCGCCGGCTGTCGATCTGGTCATCGGTCCGCAGACCTACCACCGGCTGCCCGGGGTGCTGGCGAGGGCGCGGAGCGGCGAAAAGATCGTCGAGACCGATTATGCCGTCGAAGACAAGTTCGAGCATCTGCCGCAGCCGAAGCGCGCCGAACTGATCAGGCGCGGCGTGACGGCGTTCTTGACCGTTCAGGAAGGCTGCGACAAGTTCTGCACCTTCTGTGTCGTGCCCTATACGCGCGGCTCGGAAGTCTCGCGGCCGGTGGCACAGATCGTCGCCGAAGCCGAGCGCCTGGCGGATGCCGGCGTGCGCGAGGTGACGCTGCTCGGCCAGAATGTCAACGCCTGGCACGGAAGAGGTGAAGACGGCGAGGAATGGGGCCTTGGCCGGCTGCTGTTCAGGCTGGCAGAGATTCCAGGTCTGGCGCGGCTGCGCTACACGACCAGCCATCCGCGCGACATGGACGATGAATTGATCGCCGCCCATCGTGATTTGCCTACGCTGATGCCCTATCTACATTTACCGGTGCAATCCGGCTCCGACCGCATACTCAAGGCGATGAACCGCAGGCATATTGCCAAGGACTATCTGACGTTGATCGACCGCATCCGTGCCGCACGGAACGACATCGCACTGTCCGGCGATTTTATTGTCGGCTTTCCCGGTGAGACGGAAGCGGATTTCGAGGCGACGATGCAGTTGGTCGAAGACGTCAACTATGCCTCGGCCTTCTCGTTCAAATATTCTCCGCGCCCCGGCACGCCGGGCGCGGAGATGGGCGATCACGTGCCGGAGGCCGTCAAGGACGAGCGCCTGCAGCGGCTGCAGGCGCTGCTTCTGAAACAGCAGCAGCATTTCGGCGCAAGCCTGGTCGGCAGGACTATCGACACGCTGATCGAAAAGCCTGGCCGCCAGGCCGGCCAGAAGGTTGGCCGCTCGCCGTGGCTGCAGCCGGTTATTGTTGATGAAAAGGCCGGCGAAATCGGTGACATTATCCAGGTACGAATCACGAAGACGGGCTACAACAGCCTGTTCGCCGAATTGGCCTGAAGGCCTCGGCAGATGAGGAGAGACGGTTGAGCGCTGCTGAAGTCAAGAACCTGCCCCAGAATCTACCCTCCGGGGCCTCGGATATCGCGCACATCGTACTGACTTTCGACAATAACAAGCTTGCCAGCGCCCTTTACGGCCAGTTCGACGAGAATCTGGCCAGGCTCGAGCAGAAGCTCGGCGTCGATATCCGCTCGCGTGGCAACCAATTGACCATCAAGGGCTCTTCCTCGGCCGCCGAGCAGGCGCGCCGCGCCTTGGACAATCTTTACGGCATTCTGCAGAAAGGCACCGATATCGGCCAGTCCGATGTCGACGGCGCCGTGCGCATGGCGATCGCCACCGACGACCAGCTGACGCTGCCGACGCTGGAGCGCAAGGGCAAGGTGTCCGCCGCCCAGATATCGACGCGCAAGAAGACCATCTATGCCCGCTCGCTCAACCAGGACGCCTATATGCGGGCGCTGGAGCGGTCGGAACTCGTCTTCGGCATCGGCCCGGCCGGCACCGGAAAGACCTATCTGGCGGTGGCGCATGCGGCAATGCTGCTCGAACGTGGCATGGTCGAACGGATCGTGCTGTCGCGCCCCGCGGTCGAGGCCGGTGAACGGCTTGGCTTTCTGCCGGGTGACATGAAGGAGAAGGTCGATCCCTATCTGCGGCCGCTCTATGACGCGCTCTACGACATGATGCCGGCCGACAAGGTCGAGCGGGCGATTGCTGCTGAGGTCATCGAGATCGCGCCGCTGGCATTCATGCGCGGCCGTACGCTGGCGCACGCTGCCGTCATCCTCGACGAGGCGCAGAACACCACGCCGATGCAGATGAAGATGTTCCTGACCCGGCTCGGCGAGAACTCGCGCATGATCGTCACCGGCGATCCGACCCAGATCGATCTGCCGCCAAACACCAAATCCGGCCTGGTCGAGGCGCTGAGAATCCTCGACGGCGTCACCGGCATGGTGACCGTACGCTTCAATGAAGGCGACGTCGTCAGGCATCCGCTGGTCGCCGAGATCGTCAAGGCCTACGACCGTGACGGCAAGCTGGCCAGGGGTTTGGGTGTCGAAAGCTGATACGATTATGCGGCCGCATGGCTGAGGAGCAAAAGGCGGGGGGACCGCTTCCCGTCGAAATCGATATCGCGATCGAGGCGGGCGACTGGCCCGACGAGGCGGTGCTGATGCGGCTGGTCGACCACGCCGTCTCGGCCGCCTTTGCCGAAACCGGTGCCGACGGCCGTTCCGAGCTCAGCATCGTCTTTTCCGACGATGCCCGTATCCGCACGCTCAATGCCGGCTGGCGCGGCAAGGACAAGCCGACCAACGTCCTGTCTTTTCCAGCTTTTCCGTTTGCCAGGGGAGGGCCTCTGCCGCCGATGCTCGGCGACATCGTGCTGGCCGCCGAGACTGTCGCGCGCGAGGCGGCACTGGAAGACAAGCCCATCGAGGACCATATCTCCCATCTCGTCATCCATGGCCTGCTGCATTTGCTAGGCTATGATCACGAAACGGATGCCGAAGCGGAACTGATGGAAGCGACAGAGCGCGCAGCACTTGCGAGGCTTGCCATTCCCGATCCCTACACGTAATTACAAAAGACCAATTGACCGGACGATGATGAACGACAAACCAGAGACTGCCGCCCGCTCCGACGCCGGCAGTGTGATCAAGCCTTCCGAAACGACGGAAGAGGGCTCGAGTCCGAGTACCACGACCGGCAGCTTCGCCAGCGAGGCATCGCCTGCCGGTCCTTCCCTGTTCGATCGCGTGCTCGGGCTTTTCAGGCACCGCAACGGCACCAGCCTGCGCGAGGAGATTGCCGGTGCGCTTGCCGAAACGGCGAGCGATGCAGAATCCTTCTCGCCCGGCGAACGCGCCATGCTCAACAACATCCTGCGCCTGCGCGAAGTGCGGGTCGAGGACGTCATGGTGCCGCGCGCCGACATCGAGGCGGTCGAGATCACCACGAAGCTCGGCGACCTTCTGGGGTTGTTCGAGCAGTCCGGCCATTCCCGCATGCCGGTCTATTCGGAGACGCTCGACGATCCGCGCGGCATGGTCCATATCCGCGACGTGCTGGCGCATATCACCAAGGTCGCCCGCGTCAGAAAGGGCAGGACGACCAGGAAAACTCCGGTCGCGACGGTTCTCGATCTCGCCCAGGTCGATCTGGCGCGCACCATCGGCGATCTCAGCCTGATCCGACCGGTGCTGTTCGTGCCGCCGTCGATGCTCGCCTCCGACCTGATGGGGCGAATGCAGACGACGCGCACCCAGATGGCGCTGGTCATCGACGAATATGGCGGCACTGACGGTCTCGTCTCGCTCGAGGATATCGTCGAGATGGTGGTCGGCGACATCGAGGACGAGCATGACGAGGACGAGCCGATGATTACCCAGGCCGGCGAAGGCGTCTTCATCGTCGACGGCAAGGCCGAGATCGACGACGTCGCCAAGATGATCGGCGAGGATTTCGCCGCCGGCGAGCACGGCGAATATGTCGACACGATCGGCGGCATGATCTTCAACACGCTTGGCCGGGTGCCGGCGCGCGGCGAAGTGGTGCAGGCCATACCCGGCTTCGAGTTCCATGTGCTCGACGCCGATCCGCGCCGCGTCAAGCGCGTGCGCATCGTCGAGACCCTGAAGGGCGAGCGCCGCCGCCGCGCCGTCCGCACCGAGCAGGCTTAGACGCTGCGTTTCGGCAAGCGGTGGAAACCGTTTAGCGTCTTAGCTGGCCGTTAGAGCCAACCCTGGACCATGGCTTGCAGCGAATGCGGTCCAAAGATCCGACACCGAAAGGGTTCCTTTCCAAGGCCGAGCCAGCGCGAACAGCAGGACTGCACTTGGGACGGAAACCATGAGCATGGCCAGAACGCTATTGAGCAGCGAATGTCGCTTCAAGTGAATTGTGCTCCCGTGACGACCAGCATCATCGCATCGCTGGGCAAGGTCTGCCAAGGTCGAGGCCGAAGTTAATGCTCGGCAGCCCCAGCTGGGCGCCATTTGGAGCCAAGGCCGCGGCCTGATAAATCTTGCTTCCTGATTCGCACGACTCGGAAGCATAGATGGAGCGCCAGGCCGGCCGGATAATTCTGCTTTGGGGCTGGCGGCGCGCGTTGGTGGCGTTTCTTGCCGGCGCGCTGGCGGTTCTTGCCCAGGCGCCTTACGATTTCTTCGCCGTCTGTTTCGTTTCGTTTCCCCTGCTGGTGTGGCTCCTCGACGGCGCGACCGGCGAAGCCTCGGACGGTTTTCTGCGGCGCTTGCGTCCGGCTTTCGCCATCGGCTGGTGGTTCGGTTTCGGCTACTTTCTTGCCGGTCTCTGGTGGGTCGGCTCGGCGCTTCTGGTCGAGGCCGACAGCTTTGCCTGGGCCTTGCCGTTCGCGGTGGTCGGCATCCCCCTCGCGCTCGCCTTCTTCTATGGTTTCGCCGCCGTGGTCGCCCGGCTGTTGTGGAGCAACGACATCGGACGCATCGCCGCGCTCGCCTTCGGCTTTGCGCTGGCGGAATGGCTGCGCGGCTTCCTGTTCACCGGCTTTCCGTGGAATGCCGTCGGCTATGCGGCGATGCCGGTACCTTTGCTGATGCAGAGCGTCTCGGTGACCGGCATGGTCGGCATGGACGCGCTTGCGGTCTTCGTCTTTGCGCTGCCGGCGCTGCTTGCGGCGCGCCGGCATCTCCGCCTCGGCGCGGCATTGCTTGTCGTGCTCGTCGCCGCCCATGCCGGCTTCGGCTATATCCGGCTCGCCGCCCCCGAAAAGCCGGCCGCCCGCAGCCTTGACGTCCGTATAGTGCAGCCTGCCGTCGACCTTACCGAAAAATGGGATACCTCGGTGCGTGACCGTATCTTCGCCACCATGATGGGGCTTTCGGCCAAGGCGCCGGAACCCGGCCATGACAGGCCGCAATTGATTCTGTGGCCGGAGACCTCCGTGCCGTTTCTGTTCACCGAACGTCCGGATGCCCTGCCTGCGATCGGAGAGATGCTTGGCGATGGCCAGATGCTGGTCGCCGGCGTCGTTCGCGAGGAAGGCGGCTCGGCGGCCGGCAGCCGTTACTACAACTCTGTGGTGGCGATCGACGAAAGGGGCGAAATCGTCGATGCCGTCGACAAGGTCCACCTGGTACCCTTCGGCGAATACCTGCCTTTCGCCGATCTGCTCGGCCGCTTTGGGCTTGAGCAGCTTGTTGCCGGTCCAATGACCTTCGCGGCGGGCAATGAGCGGCATCCGATCGCGCTGCCCGGCGGTATCCGGGCGCTGCCGTTTATTTGCTATGAGGTCATCTTTCCCGATCTGGTCGCAGTTGACGCAACGTCAGCCGAGCTTATTGTGAACGTCACCAATGACGCCTGGTTCGGCGACACGCCGGGGCCGTACCAGCACTTCAGGCAGGCGCAGATCCGGGCGGTGGAGAATGGGGTGCCCCTGTTGCGCGCGGCTAATAACGGCATTTCGGCCGTTGTCGACCCGCGCGGTCGCATCGTCGACGCGCTGGCAATCGATGCACGCGGCGCGATCGATGTGCGTGTGCCGATCTCCGACCAAGCCATCGTTTCCTCCGGCCAACGACGCATTAACGGAATGCTGATCATGTTTTTGCTTGCCGTTGCGGCATGCATTTTGAACGTAAGGCAAAGGCTACGGGCGAATTGACAGCCGACACATTAGAAACTCATACTGTAAGCGCCTGAAAATTTTCGAAGTCGATAAGGTCGTTCTGTTGGGGCACGGGCCGCGGCGTCGTTTGGGCAGCAAAATAGAAAAAGCCGGAAAAATTCGGCGAGGAAAAAATGACAGAAGAAAACAAGAAAAAGCCGAATCCGATCGACATCCACGTCGGAAGCCGCATCCGGCTTCGCCGCAATATGCTGGGAATGAGCCAGGAAAAACTGGGTGAAAACCTCGGCATAACGTTCCAGCAGATCCAAAAGTACGAAAAGGGCACCAATCGCGTCGGCGCCAGCCGTTTGCAGGCAATCGCCTCCATACTCGGCGTCCCCGTCGCCTTCTTTTTCGAGGATGCGCCCGGTCAGGAGCCCGTGGGCAACCGTGGATTTGCCGAGGATGCTTCGATGACCTCCGCCGTCGAATTCTGCGGCAGCCCGGAAGGCCTCCAGCTGAATCGCGCCTTCGTCAAGATCGCCGATGTGAAAGTGCGCCGCAAGATCATCGAGCTGGTGAAGTCGCTTTCCACCGACGAAGTCGATTGACTGGCCCGTGAAGAGTTCAACAAGGAAGGGCTCGTCGTAGCTGGGCATGCAATTTCTCGCGGCTGCGCGCATTGAGGGATGTTCATTCCGCAGATGCGCTAAAGCGCAGATCGATTTCGCTCGACTCGCTTCCTGGAAGCCGTTTTCCTCAGTCTGTTGGCGCAAGGGCTGATCGCAGTGCGCCCTGCCGCCGTCTCGGGATGCAAAGATAATAACGTCAAAATTTATGCCAGAACGGCTGCATGGCTTGACTAGCGACGCCCGGCACCGTTAACAACTGGCGCGCCAAAATCGGCCGCCTGCCGATATTTTTTTCAAGAGGGGACACCCGTGACGCGGCACAATTACTTCTTCACCTCGGAATCCGTTGCCGAGGGCCATCCCGACAAGGTCTGCGACCGCATCTCCGACGAGATTGTCGATCTCGTCTATCGCGAAGCCAGAAAGACCGGCATGGACCCGTGGAAGGTCCGCGTTGCCTGCGAGACGCTTGCGACGACCAATCGCGTTGTCATCGCCGGCGAGGTGCGCGTCCCCGAGACGCTGCTCAAGAAGGACAAGGAGGGCAACGTCCTGAAGGATGCGGCCGGCCATCCGATCGTCAACCCGGCCAAGTTCAAGTCGGTCGCTCGCAAGGCGATCCGCGAAATCGGCTACGAGCAGGCCGGCTTCCACTGGAAGACAGCCAAGATCGAGGTCCTGCTGCACGGCCAGTCGCCGGATATCGGCCAAGGCGTCGACAACGCCTCCGACCGGCAAGGCGAGGAGGGAGCCGGCGACCAGGGCATCATGTTTGGCTATGCCTGCCGCGAAACCCCGGACCTGATGCCGGCGCCGATCTATTACAGCCACAAGATCCTCGAATTGCTGGCGGCTGCGCGCCATGAAGGCAGCGGTGATGCCGGCAGGCTCGGGCCGGATGCCAAGAGCCAGGTCACCGTCCGCTATGTCGACGGCAAAGCGGCGGAAGTGACGCAGATCGTGCTGTCGACCCAGCATCTCGATGAGACGTGGGATTCGAAGAAGGTGCGCAACGTCGTCGAGCCCTATATTCGCGAAGCACTGGGCGACCTGAAGATTGCCGACAATTGCAACTGGTACATCAATCCGACCGGCAAGTTCGTCATCGGCGGGCCTGATGGCGACGCCGGCCTGACCGGCCGCAAGATCATCGTCGACACTTATGGTGGGGCTGCGCCTCATGGCGGCGGCGCTTTTTCTGGCAAGGACACCACCAAGGTCGACCGCTCGGCGGCCTATGCGGCGCGTTATCTCGCCAAGAACGTGGTTGCCGCAAAGCTCGCCGATCGCTGCACCATCCAGCTTTCCTATGCGATCGGTGTCGCCCAGCCGCTGTCGATCTACGTCGACCTGCACGGCACCGGCAAGGTCGACGAGGCAAAACTCGAGCGTGCACTGCGCGCCGTGATGGATCTGTCGCCGTCCGGCATCCGCCGCCACCTCGATCTCAACAAGCCGATCTATGCCAAGACGTCGTCCTACGGCCATTTTGGCCGCAAGGCCGGCCGCGACGGATCCTTCTCCTGGGAGAAGACCGATCTCGCCAAGGCGCTCAAGGATGCTCTCGCCGAACCGGTCGCCGAAGCGGTCGCCGCCTAACCGCGGCGCCTATGGATCCGAAGGACCGGCCAAGCCGTGCGACCGAGGCCTTTTTCGGTCGCCGGCGCGGCAAGACCATTCGACCACAACAGGCAGCGGCGCTGGAGAGCGGCTTCGCCGCCTACAGGCTCGATTTGACGGTTGAACCGCCGGCCGACTTGCGCAGCCTTTTCGAAGCCGAAGTTTCGGCTGTCCAGCTCGAAATCGGTTTTGGCGGCGGCGAACATCTTCTGCACCGTGCTACGGCCAGCCAGGCGACCGGCTTTATCGGCGTCGAGCCTTTCGTCAACGGCATGGCCAAGATGATGATGGCGGTCCGGGAGCGGCCGCTTGCCAATCTGCGCGTCTATGACGACGACGCCACACGTCTGCTGGACTGGCTGCCGCAGGCTTCGCTTGACGGCATTGACCTTCTCTATCCGGATCCGTGGCCGAAGAAGAAGCACTGGAAGCGGCGCTTCGTCAGCCCGGTCAATCTCGACCGCTTCGCGCGCGTCCTGAAGCACGGCGGAAAGTTCCACTTTGCGTCCGATATCGACAGCTATGTGAACTGGACGCTCCTGCATTGCCGGGCGCACGACGCCTTCACGTGGCAGGCAAGCGAAGCAGCCGACTGGCACCGGCCCTATGATGGCTGGCCGGGGACGCGCTATGAGGCCAAGGCCATTCGCGAAGGCCGACGGCCCGCCTATCTCACCTTCGTGCGGAAATAAGCGGGAAATTAGAGCTGAGCACAAGGCGAGCGGGCCGAAGGCTCTCGGCGGCCACCTGGCTCAGAAGCGACGGATCTTGTTGAAGGCTGCCGGCTCCATGCCGAGATTGCGCAGATCATGCGCACGCGGCTTGCGACCGCGTTCCACAGCCCGCGACGCGGCTACGGCGCTGCCGAACACGCTAAAGACATCGCCTATGGCTGAAAAAAATCCACGATTGTTCATGATGGGACCCTTTCGAGCGCAGTGAGCGCTCCAATTGTGCAATGCAACGTAGATAGTCGTGCGTGGCCGGTGCTCAAACGGTGATCACTGCATGGGCGCCATGCATTTGGAGCAGCGCTGCGGACTCGGAGCCTTGCCGTCATGCAGGACGGGCTTGAAACGAGGACCACGATCGTCTATATCAGCTTCAAATTCTTGGTCGGTATGACGAAGAGTGGGTCCACCCGGTCCCGCTCTTTTTTATTACCTGCCGACCGACAGAAATCGAGTGACAAGACCGAATGACAGTGACGGCAAGCGAAGGCGACGACCGCATCATCCGCGAAAGCGGCATCGATGCGCGCATCGCGCTGATCGTTCAGCCGGTACTGCGCGCCATTGGCTTCCGCTTGGTACGTGTGCACCTGTCGGGCCAGAACGGGCTGACGCTGCAGATCATGGCCGAGCGCGAGGACGGCACCATGACGGTCGAGGATTGTGAAGAGGTCAGCCGGGCGGTATCGCCGGCGCTCGATGTCGATGATCCGATCGAGAAGGCTTATCATCTCGAAGTGTCGTCGCCGGGCATCGACCGGCCGCTGGTCCGCAAATCGGACTTTGCAGCCTGGACCGGCCATCTGGTGAAGATGGAAACGTCGGTTCTCGTCGCCGACCGTAAGCGCTTCAAGGGCAAGATCGCCGAAAGCGACGCGGACGGTGTGCTGATCGAGCGTGACAAGGCCGCTTACGGCGAGGAGCCGACGGTACGTGTTCCCTACGATGCGATTGCCGAAGCGCGGCTGATTCTGACCGACGACCTTATCCGCGATGCGCTGTCGAAGGACAATCGGGCGCGCAAGGAAGCCAGGAAACGCCGCGGCGAACCCGAAGACGCACCAGAGGGTGCGGAAGACGAAACCGAACAGGAAATGTGATTGGGCTGCCGGCCGTAAAGGTCGGCAACAAGCTCGGGAGAAAGAAGATGGTTGTAAGCGCCAACAGGCTTGAACTGCTGCAGATCGCCGATGCGGTCGCGCGTGAAAAGTCGATCGACAAGTCGATCGTCATCGCCGCCATGGCCGATGCGATCCAGAAGGCCGCGCGCTCGCGCTACGGCCAGGAAACCAATATCCGCGCCGACATCAATGCCAACACCGGCGAGATGAAGCTGCAGCGGCTGATGGAAGTGGTCGAGAAGGTCGATGACTACGCGACGCAGATTGCCATTTCCTCGGCGCGCGAGCGCAATCCGGACGCCCAGCTCGGCGATTTCATTGCCGAACAGCTACCGCCGATGGATTTTGGCCGCATCGCCGCCCAGTCGGCCAAGCAGGTCATCGTGCAGAAGGTGCGCGAGGCCGAGCGCGACCGGCAATATGACGAATACAAGGACCGTATCGGCGAGATCGTCAACGGTACCGTCAAGCGCGTCGAATACGGCAACGTCATCGTCGATCTCGGCCGCGGCGAAGCGATCATCCGCCGCGACGAGCTGATTCCGCGCGAAAACTACAAGTATGGCGATCGCGTCCGTGCCTATGTCTATGACGTGCGCCGCGAACAGCGCGGCCCGCAGATATTCCTGTCGCGCACCCATCCGCAGTTCATGGCGAAGCTGTTCACCATGGAAGTGCCGGAAATCTACGACGGCATCATCGAGATCAAGTCGGTCGCCCGCGATCCGGGTTCGCGCGCCAAGATCGCTGTCATCTCGCGCGACAGCTCCATCGATCCGGTCGGTGCCTGCGTCGGTATGCGCGGCAGCCGCGTCCAGGCGGTCGTCGGTGAATTGCAGGGCGAGAAGATCGACATCATTCCTTGGTCGCCTTCGGCGGCGTCCTTCATTGTCAATGCATTGCAGCCGGCGGAAGTCGCCAAGGTCGTGCTCGACGAGGATGCCGAGCGCATCGAGGTCGTCGTTCCCGACGATCAGCTGTCGCTGGCCATCGGCCGCCGCGGCCAGAACGTCCGTCTTGCCTCGCAGCTCACCGGCTGGGATATCGACATCCTGACCGAGCAGGAAGAGAGCGAACGCCGCCAGAAGGAATTCGTCGAACGGTCGTCGCTGTTCATGGAAGCCCTCGACGTCGACGAGATGGTCGGCCAGGTGCTCGCTTCCGAAGGCTTCACCAGCGTCGAAGAGGTCGCGTATGTCGACTCCGGCGAAATCGCGTCGATCGACGGCTTCGACGAGGACACGGCTTCGGAAATCCAGACCCGCGCCCGCGAATATCTGGAGAAGATCGAAGCCGAGCATGACGAGAAGCGCAAGGCGCTCGGCGTCAAGGACGAGCTGCGCGAGATTCCCGGCATCACCACCGCCATGATGGTGACGCTCGGCGAGGACGGCGTGAAGACGATCGAGGATTTCGCCGGCTACGCCGCCGACGACCTGACCGGTTGGAAGGAACGCAAGGACGGCGAGACGAAGGTATTCCCGGGTGTGCTCGCCAACCACGGCGTATCACGCGCCGATGCCGAGCAGATGGTCCTGGCCGCTCGCCTGAAGGCTGGCTGGATCACCGAAGACGAGCTTGCCGCCGAGGGCGTGCCGGCTGACGAAACCGTCGGTGCGTGAGGTGAAACCGCATCGCACCGAACCCGCCCTTGGACGAGATGAACGATCGCACCTGCATCGTCACCCGCAGGCAAGCCGAACCGGATGAACTGATCCGTTTCGTCGTCGGCCCGGATTCGGCCGTCGTTCCGGACATCAAGAGAAACCTGCCCGGCCGCGGTTGCTGGGTGACGGCCGACCGCCTACATATAGAAAAGGCAGCGGCCAAAAACCTGTTTGCCCGTGCTTTTAAGGCGCAGGTGAGCGTGCCGGCCGATCTTGGCGGCATGGTCGACGCGCTGCTTTCCAGGTCCGCTCTGGGCATGCTTGGCCTGGCCCGCAAGGCGGGCGCCATAGCGCTCGGAGCGACCAAGGTCGAGAGCGCCGTGCGCGGCGGACTTGCACTTTTCGTGCTCCACGCGACCGAGGCTTCCGACGATGGCGTCCGCAAGATAAGCCAGGCGCGACGGGCAACCGTCCACCTTGGCGGGCCTGCGATCCGCGCTTACAAACTTTTCTCCGAGGCCGAGTTGAGCTTGGCATTGGGGGGTACAAATGTGATACATGCTGCCGTTCTCGCGGGAGACGCGGGCAGGGCGGTCCAGAAGCGCATGGTTGCGCTCGACCGATATCGGGGCGGTTCCCCGGACGATCTGGCAATGCTTGCGGCCGTTGCTGACGAAGATGATGCCGCAGAGGATATGGAATGAGCGATACGAAATCGGGCGACGACAAGACGCTGAGTGTTACGCCGAAGAAGACCTTGACGCTGAAGCGCCCCGGTATGGAACAGGGCACGGTGCGCCAGAACTTCTCGCACGGCCGCACCAAGTCGGTGGTCGTCGAGACCAAGAAGCGCAAGTTCTCGCTGCCCGGCGACAAGCCGGAGCCGGCGGCAGCGCCTGTTTCCGTCTTCACGCCGAAGCCGGTCGCGGCAGCGCCTGCCGTGCAGGAAGCTCCCAAGGCGCCTCCCCCTCCGCCGCCGGTCGAACGCGGCGGCATGGTGCTGAACGAGTTGTCGCGCCAGGAAATGGAAGCGCGCCGCCGGGCTCTCGAGGGCTCGAAGGTCCGCGATGTCGAGGATCGCCAGCGCGCCATCGAGGAAGCCAAGCGCCGCAGCGAGGACGAAGAGCGCCGCCGCCGCGAGCGCGAGGAATCGGCTCGCCGTCAGGCCGAGGAAGAGGCACGGCTGCAAGCCGAGGCCGAATCCCGCCGCCGTGCCGAGGAAGAGGCGCGCCGCCGTGCGCCGCTCGCCGCCGAACTGGCAACAGTCGATGACGAGGAAGAGGTCAAACCGAAGCGGACCGGTGCCGGCGCACCAGTGCGCCGTCTGGTCACGCCGGAAGTGGCGCGTCCGGCCAAACCGACCAAGGGCGAGGAAGACCGCCGCCGCGGCAAGCTGACGCTGAATTCGGCGCTTTCCGACGAGGATGCGCGCGCCCGCTCGCTCTCGTCGATGCGCCGCCGTCAGGAGAAATTCAAGCGCGCGTTGCATAACGAGCCACGCGAGAAAGTCATGCGTGAAGTGATCCTGCCCGAAACCATCACCATCCAGGAGCTGGCGCAGCGCATGTCCGAGCGCGCTGTCGACGTGGTCAAGTTCTTCATGAAGCAGGGCCAGATCCTGAAGCCTGGTGACGTCATCGACGCCGACACGGCCGAACTCGTCGCCACCGAATTTGGCCACACGGTCCGCCGCGTCGCCGAGTCCGACATCGAAGAGGGCTTGTTCAACATCGCCGATCGTCCCGAGGACCTGCGGCCGCGTCCGCCGGTGGTAACGATCATGGGCCATGTCGATCACGGCAAGACCTCGTTGCTCGATGCCATCCGCAATGCCAACGTCGTCTCCGGCGAGGCCGGCGGCATTACCCAGCATATCGGCGCCTATCAGGTCGAGAAGAACGGTCACAAGGTTACCTTCATCGACACGCCCGGCCACGCCGCCTTCACGGCGATGCGTGCCCGCGGTGCCCAGGCGACCGATATCGCCATCCTCGTGGTGGCAGCCGACGACAGCGTCATGCCGCAGACGATCGAATCGATCAATCACGCCAAGGCGGCCGGCGTTCCGATCATTGTGGCGATCAACAAGATCGACAAGCATGACGCCGACCCGCAGAAGGTGCGTTCGGAACTGCTGCGCCACGAGGTGTTCGTCGAATCCATGGGCGGCGAGGTGCTGGATGTCGAGGTGTCGGCGACCAAGGGCATCAATCTCGACAAGTTGCTCGAAGCGATCCTGCTGCAGGCCGAAATCCTCGACCTGAAGGCCAATCCGGACCGCACCGCCGAAGGCGTGGTCATCGAAGCCCAGCTCGACAAGGGCCGCGGCCCAGTCGCTACCGTGCTGGTGCAGACCGGCACGTTGATGCCGGGCGACATTCTCGTCGCCGGCAACGAATGGGGCCGGGTACGCGCGCTCGTCAATGATCGCGGCGAGCAGGTCAAGGAAGCGCCGCCGGCAATGCCGGTGGAGGTGCTCGGCCTGCAAGGCACGCCGCAGGCCGGCGACCGCTTCGCCGTGGTCAACAACGAAGCCCGCGCCCGCGAGATCACCGAATATCGCCAGCGTCTGGCGCGTGAGAAGGCGGTGGCCAGGCATGCCGGCCAGCGCGGCTCGCTTGAACAGATGATGTCGCAGTTGCAGACCAGCGGATTGAAGGAATTCCCGCTGGTCATCAAGGGCGACGTGCAGGGCTCGATCGAGGCGATCAACGCCGCGCTCGACAATCTCGGCACCGACGAGGTGCGCGCCCGCATCGTCCATGCGGGGGCTGGCGGCATTACCGAAAGCGACGTGTCGCTGGCGGAAACTTCGGGGGCTGCGATCATCGGCTTCAACGTTCGCGCCAATGCGCAGGCCCGCGCAGCCGCGGCTGCGGCAGGCATCGAGATCCGCTACTATTCGATCATCTACAATCTGGTCGATGATGTGAAAGCGGCGCTCTCCGGCCTGCTCTCGCCGGAGCGTCGCGAGACCTTCATCGGCAATGCCGAGATCCTCGAGATCTTCGACATCACCAAGGTCGGCAAGATCGCCGGCTGCCGTGTCACCGAAGGCAAGGTCGAGCGTGGTGCGGGCGTGCGCCTGATCCGCGACAACGTCGTCATCCACGAAGGCACGCTGAAGACCCTGAAGCGCTTCAAGGACGAGGTTTCGGAAGTTCCGGGCGGCCAGGAATGCGGCATGGCCTTCCAGAACTACGAGGACATGCGCGTCGGTGACGTCATCGAGTGCTTCCGCGTCGAGATGGTGACCAGGACACTATAAAGCGCTTGGCACCGATATGGGCCAGGACGTTCCAAATTTGGAAGGTATGTTCCCTCTATGGGAGTATACCTTCCAGACAAATGATACGCAGCTTAAACGTGCTGCGCGTTCGTTTTCCGATCTGAGGTATGGTCGATCCAGGCGTTGGATTCTTACAGGGCTTGCTTGGCTGATTTTGATAGCCGCAATTCTTTTGATTATCTGGACATCTGCGTTGGCCGTCGCTCTGCTGGAGTACCTTGCAAAGGGCGTGGTTTCCAGTGAGACAATTTACGCTCTGGCCCCCAATTGCTATGGGGACAATATATATAATAATAGCTCGTAGTTTTTTGGTTCCTTTAAAAAGGAAGGCAGGTAATAAGAAGCTTGGCAATATCGCTGAATCAGTTAAGATTTTCGACGGGTATATTATCCAGTTTTTGGACGAGAGCTCGATAAAGAATCGAAAGATAGAACGGATGCATCTCAGCCACGATTATTTATTCTTCGTTATTGACGACGGCACCCGTTTCGTTTTTGTCCCGAGAGATGTCGTTACCGCCGATGCGCTTGCGAAAATAAAAATCTGGGTAGCTGACGCTCGGTCATAGAATGAGGACCAATTAACGCAGGTTCCCAAGGGTAGCCAAGCCAGTTCAACAGCGCTAAGTGGGCGGCTTGAGGCGGTTCGAACCCGCGCGAAGGAAGAATTTTCATGCCTAGACCATCAACGGCTGGCCCATCCCAGCGCATGCTGCGCGTCGGCGAGCAGGTGCGCCATGCGCTGTCCGAGACCTTGCAGCGCGGCGAGATCCTCGATCCGCTGATCGAGAACACGGTGGTTTCGGTCTCGGAAGTGCGCATGTCGCCCGATCTCAAGATCGCCACCGCCTTCGTTTCGCCGCTCGGCGCCAAGGATGCCGGGGCGGTGATCGAGGCGCTCAACAAGCATGCGAAGTTCGTGCGCGGCCGCGTCTCCGGCGCGCTGCGGCAGATGAAGTACATGCCGGAATTCCGCTTCCGGCTCGACACCAGCTACGACAATTTCCAGAAGATCAACGAATTGCTGCACTCGCCCGAAGTGGCGCGCGATCTCAGCGCCGACGACAAAGACAAAGACGACCGGAAGGACAGCGAATAGTGGCGCGTCGCGGTAAGAAGAAGGGCCGCCCGATCTCGGGCTGGCTGGTACTGGACAAGCCGGTCGGCATGGGCTCGACTGAAGCCGTCTCCAAGATCAAATGGCTGTTCCAGGCGGAAAAGGCCGGCCATGCCGGCACGCTCGACCCGCTGGCGTCCGGCATGCTGCCGATCGCGCTCGGCGAAGCGACCAAGACCGTGCCATACGTCCAGGACGGCGCCAAGGTCTACCGCTTCACGGTTGCCTGGGGCGAGGAGCGTTCGACCGACGACCTCGAAGGCCCGGCGACCAAAAGCTCGGACCGCCGTCCGGCGGAAGCCGACGTACGGGCGCTGCTTTCGAAATATACCGGCGTCATCATGCAGACGCCGCCGCAATTTTCGGCGATCAAGATCGCCGGCGAGCGCGCCTACGACCTTGCCCGCGATGGCGAGACGATCGACATTCCGGCACGCGAGGTCGAGATCGGCCGGCTCGATCTGGTCGAGCACATGGCCGATCGCACCATCTTCGAGGTCGAATGCGGCAAGGGCACCTATGTCCGCTCGCTGGCGCGCGACATGGGGCGCGACCTTGGCTGCTTTGGTCACATCGCCGAGCTGCGGCGGGTCGAGGTCGAGCCGTTCACGCAGGAAGATTTCGTCACCTTGGCCGAGTTGGAGGCCGCCCGCTTCGGCGAGCAGGGCGAGCCGCAAGCAGCAGACGCGCCGATCGACTTCGGTACCATCGATGCACTTCTGGTCGACACCGCCGCGGCGCTCGAATGCTTGCCGCAGGTTGCGATCAGCGATGATGCGGCAACCAAAATCCGCCTCGGCAATCCGGTCATCATTCGCGGCCGTGACGCGCCGGTTGAAGCTGAGGAGGCCTGCGCCACCGCGCGCGGCAAGCTGGTCGCCATCGGCGCCATCGAGCAAGGCATGTTCAAGCCAAAGCGGGTCTTTGTCGGGTAACAGCTGTCGCCCGGCGCATGATCTCCAAACCGGATTCTATTTTGGGAAAGGATCATGCGCTAAATCAACAGGCCTACGGCGTCGTTTGCCGTCCGAAAGGATGCGCTGCGCTGTAGTGCCGTTCGACGCTGCACTCGAGGGGGCACATGGCAAAGGCTGACACGGTCAACAAACGAGCGGCGCTCAAAACACGGAGGCCGCCGGTCGGGGCTTCGCCGGGCACGCTGATCGCCGACCCGGCGGCGCGCCGCTCCGAGCTCAGGCTGACGTTGATCTCGCCCGAAAAGTTCAAGACCATCGACAATGCCAGCATCGACGACGTCAACACCCATTGCCACAATTGGCCGGTTATCTGGCTCGATTGCACAGGCCTCGCCAACATCCAGCTGATCGAGGAGATCGGCCGGATCTTCAACCTGCATCCGCTGGCGCTGGAAGATGTCGTCAACACCGGCCAGCGGCCGAAGGTGGATTTCTTCGAGGACCATGCCTTTGTCGTCGTCAGGATGATCGACGATGTCACCGCGCATCGCTACGAACAGATCGCCGTCTTCTTCGGCAGGAACTTCGTCGTCACCTTCCAGGAGCGCGAAGGCGACCCGTTCGATCCCGTGCGCAAGCGGATCGCAAGCTCGGTGCCCAACCGCTTGCGCTCGCGCGGCGCCGACTATCTCGCCTATGCTTTGATCGACGCCATCGTCGACAGCTATTTCCCGCCGATCGAGGCTGCCGGCGAATTGGTCGACAGCATTGAGGACCAAATGCTGAACCAGGCGCACAAGCATCAGATGCGGCAGCTTCACGAATTGCGGCGCGATGCCAATGTGCTGAAGGGCGTGCTTTGGCCGATGCGCGACGCGCTGGCGACCATGATCCGCAACGACGTCTCTTATGTGAAGGCCGAAACCAAGATATTTCTGAACGACACGCTCGATCATTCGCTGCGATTGATCGAACTGGTCGAAACCCAGCGCGACATGCTGACCGGCCTGATCGAGATGCACTTGTCGCTCAGCCAGGCGCGCACCAACGACGTCATCAGCTATCTGACGATCGTCTCGGTGATCTTCATGCCGCTTACCTTTCTCGTCGGCGTATGGGGCATGAATTTCGACCCCGACACCTCGCCCTGGAACATGCCGGAGCTGAAGGCCTATTACGGCTATCCGCTGTCGCTCGCCTTCATGGCGCTTGTGGCGGTCGGGCTCTTTGCGTACTTCAAATGGAAGAAATGGCTCTGACTAGGCGGAAGTGCCCGTTTACGCAGCAAAAGCCGGCTTGTGAATTAGGCTGGCCTTTTTGTCGGAATTGCACTATATGCGCCGCAGCCTCGCGCTTTGACGCGTTGCTTGCACCGGCCCCTGCTGGACGACATCCCGGCTGAGGGCGTCCCGTTTCCTCAAACAGACAAGGAAAAACACGATGTCGATTACTGCCGAACGCAAGAAGGAATTGATGGGCGAATTCGCAACCGCCAAGGGCGATACCGGGTCTCCGGAAGTCCAGGTGGCCATCCTTTCCGAGCGCATCAAGAACCTGACCGATCATTTCAAGGACCACAAGAAGGATAACCATTCCCGCCGTGGTCTGCTCGCTCTCGTTTCCCAGCGCCGCAGCCTGCTTGATTATCTCAAGCGCAAGGACGACGCGCGCTATCAGACGCTGATCGAGAAGCTCGGTCTGCGCCGTTGACGAATTGACCGGCGGGTTCTTTCGAGAGCCCGCCGGTCGCGCATTGGAGCATCGGATCATCCGAGGCTCCAATGAAGAAAGCAGAGCGCCGCGCACCGGTTTGGACGCGCAAAGGACGCTCTGAAGTTTAGATTTGCGCAGGATACTTTCCGAAAACCTGGTTTTCGGGTTCACGCGCAAGGCCAGTCGGATCGATTGGCCAACCCGGTTTCGAAACAGCAGAGGGCTACTCGAAACCGCCCATGGACGGTCATGGGGCAGGATTGCAGGACGCTCGTGCGGCACCGCGCCGAATAAGCCGAGCCTCCCGTTGTCTTGCCCGTGGCTGCCCGAGAAAGGAAGCCAAGGGAAAGGGGCATCCGCGCACGCTGAAACGGCGCGGCCCTTTCCGCATACGAAGGACAAGACATGTTCAATTACCACAAAGTCGAAATCGAATGGGGCGGCCGTCCGCTCATTCTCGAAACCGGCAAGATCGCGCGTCAGGCTGATGGCGCGGTGCTGGCCACCTACGGCGAAACCAAGGTTCTCGCCACCGTAGTCTCGATGAAAGAGCCGAAACCCGGCCTCGATTTCTTCCCGCTGACGGTCAACTACCAGGAGAAGACTTACGCCGCCGGCAAGATCCCGGGTGGCTATTTCAAGCGTGAAGGCCGTCCGAGCGAGAAGGAAACGCTGGTTTCCCGCCTGATCGACCGCCCGATCCGGCCGCTCTTCGCCGAAGGCTACAAGAACGACACCCAGATCGTCGTCACCGTCGTCCAGCACGATCTCGAAAATGACCCGGACATCCTGTCGATCGTCGCCACCTCCGCCGCCCTGACCTTGTCCGGCGTGCCGTTCATGGGTCCGGTTGGCGGCGCCCGCGTCGGCTACATCAACGGCGAATACGTGCTCAACCCGCATGTCGACGAGATGCAGGAATCGAAGCTCGACCTGGTCGTCGCCGGCACCGCCGACGCCGTGCTGATGGTCGAGTCCGAAGCCAAGGAACTCGGCGAGGACCTTATGCTCGGCGCCGTCATGTTCGGCCACAGGGGCTTCCAGCCGGTGATCGACGCGATCATCAAGCTGGCTGAAGTCGCGGCAAAGGACCCGCGCGACTTCAACGCGCCGGACTATTCCGCACTTGAAGCCGAGATGCTCAAGATCGTCGAAGGCGAGCTTCGCGACGCCTACAAGATCACCGACAAGCAGAAGCGCTATGCCGCCGTCGACGCCGTCAAGGCGAAGGTCAAGGCCGCGTTCGCGCCGGCAGAAGGCGAAGAGGCCAAATACACGTCCGAACAGATCGGCACCGTGTTCAAGGAGCTCCAGGCCAAGGTCGTGCGCTGGAACATCCTCGACACCGGCTCGCGCATCGACGGCCGCGACCTGAAGACGGTCCGCAAGATCGTCTCGGAAGTCGGCGTCCTGCCGCGCACGCACGGCTCGGCGCTGTTCACTCGCGGCGAGACCCAGGCGCTGGTCGTCGCCACGCTCGGCACCGGCGAGGACGAGCAGTATGTCGATTCGTTGACCGGCATGTACAAGGAGAAGTTTCTCCTGCACTACAACTTCCCTCCCTATTCGGTCGGTGAAACCGGCCGCATGGGTTCGCCGGGCCGCCGCGAAATCGGCCATGGCAAGCTCGCCTGGCGCGCCATCCGGCCGATGCTGCCGACCGCCGACCAGTTCCCCTATACGTTGCGCGTCGTTTCGGAGATCACCGAGTCCAACGGCTCGTCGTCGATGGCTACCGTCTGCGGCACCTCGCTGGCTCTGATGGACGCGGGCGTGCCGCTTGCCAAGCCGGTCGCCGGCATTGCGATGGGCCTGATCAAGGAAGGCGAGCGCTTCGCCGTGCTCTCCGACATCCTTGGCGACGAGGACCACCTCGGCGACATGGACTTCAAGGTTGCCGGCACCGCCTACGGCATCACCTCGCTGCAGATGGACATCAAGATCGAGGGCATCACCGAGGAGATCATGAAGATCGCCCTCGACCAGGCCAAGGATGGCCGTCAGTACATTCTCGGCGAAATGGCCCACGCTCTGTCCGGCGCACGTGCCGAGCTCGGCGAGTTCGCGCCGCGCATCGAGGTCATGCACATCCCGACCGACAAGATCCGCGACGTGATCGGCTCGGGCGGCAAGGTCATCCGCGAGATCGTCGAAAAGACCGGCGCCAAGATCAACATCGAGGACGACGGCACCGTCAAGATCGCCTCGGCCAATGCCAAGGAGATCGAGGCGGCGAAGAAGTGGATACACACCATCGTCGCCGAGCCGGAAGTCGGTGAAATCTACGAAGGCACGGTCGTCAAGACCGCCGACTTCGGCGCTTTCGTCAATTTCTTCGGTCCGCGTGACGGCCTCGTCCACATCTCGCAACTCGCCAATGACCGCGTCGCCAAGACCTCCGATGTGGTCAAGGAAGGCGACAAGGTCTGGGTCAAGCTGATGGGTTTCGACGAGCGCGGCAAGGTCCGCCTGTCGATGAAGGTCGTCGACCAGGCCACCGGCAAGGAAATCGTGCGCGACAAGAAGAGCGAAGGCGAAGAAAACGCCGCCTAAGCTGATCTAACTATGCAATCGAAGCGGGCGCGCCGGAAGGTCGCGCCCGTTTGCGTTTCAACAACAGCCTTGCAGTTCAAGAGTGGTGAATGTCCGCCGAGCCGCTGAAAACGCTTTTCCATCCGTTCGAGGCCGGTGCTGTCTCCCTGCCACGAAAGGATCAACGCATACTCTTTCTCGGTGCCGAGCCCGGCTTTCGCTTGCCGGAAAGTTTTGATGCCAAGCTTCATCTTGTCCAAGGCTTCAGGCCGCACTTTCGCGCCTTGCAGGCGTCCGGCTTCGCGGTCACGCCGCAGGTCGAAGGCGAGGCTTTCGACGCGGCATTTGTGCTCGCTGGCCGCCATCGCGGCCAAAACGAGTTGCGCGTTGCCGAAGCGGTCGAACGCGCAGCACCAGGCGGGTTGATCGTCGTCGCCGGCAGCAAGGACGATGGAATCGCCAGCCTGCGCAAGCATGTCGGCGCCCTTGTGCCGCTCGAAGGCCACCTGCCGAAGCATCACGGCATTGCCTTCTGGTTTCGCCGGCCGGCCGATACCGTTGCCGCGGCAACGCTTCGCGCCGCCAATCCGGACTTGGTGGTCGAGGACCGCTTCCGCACGGCCCCAGGCATGTTTTCCTTCGACAAGATCGATGCCGGATCGAAGCTGCTAGTCGAAAATCTGCCCAACGATCTGCGTGGCAGCGTTGCGGACTTCTGTGCCGGTTGGGGCTATGTCGCCGCCGAAGTCGCCGCCCGCTCACCCGGCATATCGGCGCTTGACCTTTACGAAGCGGATTTCGAGGCGCTGGAGGCGGCCAAGGCCAATGTCGGCAACACAGGCGTGGAGCCACGTTTCTTCTGGATAGATCTGTTGAGCGAACCGGTCGAGCGCCGCTACGACGTGGTCGTCATGAACCCGCCCTTTCACCGCAGCCGGGCGACTGAGCCGGAAATCGGTGCCGGCATGATCCGCGCGGCAGGCAAGGCGCTGAAGCCCGGCGGCCGGCTGTTCATGGTGGCAAACCGCCAGCTTCCCTACGAACCGGTGCTGGCGGCCGCCTTCTCCAGCCATGCGGAGCTCGCCCGCGACGGCATGTTCAAGGTCTTATCGGCGCGACGCTGAAATCCTGCGGGGCAAGCCGGCGATACGTCGCTCGCGCTATTCCCGCCCGCCGTCGGTCTGCTTCAATTCGTCAAGCGTCGGCATGGAAACGATGTGATAGCCGGAATCGACATAATGGATTTCGCCGGTGACGCCGGAGGACAGGTCGGACAGCAAATAGAGCGCGGAGCCGCCGACTTCATCGATCGTCACTGTACGGCGTAGCGGCGAGTTGCGCTGCTGGTAGGAGAACATGTGGCGTGCGTCGGAAATCCCGGCGCCCGCAAGCGTCCGTACCGGTCCCGCCGATATGCCGTTCACCCTGATGCCGCGCGGGCCGTAGTCGTTGGCGAGATAGCGGACGCTGGCCTCCAGCCCCGCCTTGGCGACACCCATAACGTTGTAGTTCGGCATGACACGGACCGAACCGGCATAGGTCAGCGTGACCATCGAACCGCTATCCTTCATCAATGTGGCGGCGTGACGGGCGATCTCGGTGAAGGAGTAGCAGGAGATCACCATGGTGCGGATGAAGTTGTCGCGGCTCGTGTCGGCGTAGAGGCCTTTCAGCTCGTTCTTGTCGGAAAAGCCGATGGCATGGACGACGAAATCCAGCCCGCCCCACGCCTTCCCCAAAGTCTCGAAAGTCGCGGCGACCGACACGCTGTCCTCGACGTCGCAAGGCACCACCAGGGATGCGCCCAATTTCTCGGCGAGCGGCTTGACCCGGCGCCCGAAGGCCTCGCCCTGATAGGTGAAGGCGAGGTCCGCGCCATGTTCGGACAGTTTGCGGGCGATACCCCAGGCGATCGAATGATCGTTGGCAACACCCATGACAAGCCCGCGCTTGCCCTTCATCAATCCGTCCATGGTCGGCAAATCCTTATGCGGAATAGCGCTGGAAAATCAGCGTTGCGTTGGTGCCACCGAAACCGAACGAATTGGACAAAACGGTGTCGATCCTTGCATCGTCGATGCGCTTGCGCACGATCGGCATGCCCTCGAATTCCGGATCGAGGTTCTCAATGTGGGCGCTCTCGCCGATGAAGCCGCCTTGCATCATCAGGATCGAGTAGATCGATTCCTGCACGCCGGCGGCGCCCAGAGAATGGCCGGTTAACGATTTGGTCGACGTGATGAAAGGCATCTTCTCGCCGAACACCTCGCGGATGGCGCCCATTTCCTTGGAGTCGCCGACCGGCGTCGAGGTGCCGTGCGCATTGATGTAGTCGACCGGCGAGGACACCGTTGCGAGCGCCTGCTTCATGCAGCGCGCCGCGCCTTCGCCCGACGGCGCCACCATGTCGTAGCCGTCCGATGTCGCGCCATAGCCGACGATCTCGGCATAGATCTTGGCGCCGCGTGCCTTGGCATGCTCGAGCTCTTCAAGAATCAGCACGCCGGCGCCGCCGGCAATGACGAAACCGTCGCGATCGACGTCGTAGGCGCGTGAGGCGACCGACGCCCTGTCGTTGAACTTGGACGACATGGCGCCCATGGCATCGAAGAGATCCGACATCGTCCAGTCGAGATCCTCATGGCCGCCGGCGAAGACGATGTCCTGCTTGCCCCACTGAATCAGCTCGTAGCCATTGCCGATGCAATGCGCAGACGTCGAGCAGGCCGATGAGATCGAATAGTTGACGCCGTGGATCTTGAACCAGGTGGCAAGCGTCGCCGACGCGGTCGACGACATCGCTTTTGGCACCGCGAACGGCCCGATCCGCTTGGGGCTGCCGTTTTTGATCGTGGTCTCGGCCGCCTCGACGATTGCACGGGTCGACGGTCCGCCGGAGCCCATCACGATACCGGTGCGCTCATTGGTGATGTCGGCCTCGTCGAGGCCGGCGTCTGCGATCGCCTGGTCCATTGCGACATGGTTCCAGGCAGCACCCTGCGACAGGAAGCGCATGGCGCGACGGTCGATCATGCCCGATGGGTCCAGCGTCGGCGCACCCCACACCCGGCAACGGAAGCCATGCTCGGCGAAAGAGTCGGAGAAGCTGATGCCGGATCTGGCATCGTGCAGCGAGGTCTGCACCTCGTTGGCATTGTTGCCTATCGACGACACGATGCCGAGACCTGTGACTACGACCCGTCTCATTCGCAACTCCTTCCAGCGGACCCCGAACCTGAAATCAATTTCCGGAATGGAACCATGCGCAAAATTAAAGTGCTACAGCGTTCATCAGACGTCCAAGACGTCGTACTGCAGGGTCTTCGTTCAGACGGCGGCCGATTGCTTGGACAGACCGACCTTCAGATCCGTTGCCGCGTATATGGGCTCGCCATCTGCCTTCAGCCAGCCATCGGCGATGCCAAGCACAAGCCGACCGCGCATCACGCGCTTGAAGTCGACGCCATACTCCACCTTCTTGACCGAAGGCGTGACCATGCCTTTGAACCTCACCTCACCGGTCGACAGCGCCATCCCCTTGCCGGGTTCACCGAGCCATCCGAGATAGAACCCCGTCAACTGCCACATGGCGTCCAGGCCCAGGCATCCCGGCATGATCGGATTACCGATGAAATGGCAGGCGAAAAACCACAAATCCGGCTTGATGTCGAATTCCGCGCGGATGAAACCCTTGTCGAACGCACCGCCGGTCTCGCTGATCTCGGTGATGCGGTCGAACATCAGCATCGGCGGATAGGGCAACTGCGCATTTCCCGGTCCGAACAGCTCGCCGCGGGCGCAGGCAAGCAATTCCTCGTAACCGTAGCTGGATTTCGGATCCGCCATCAATCTCGTCCCCGTGATCGTCCCGCGCGAAAGGAGCCCTTGTCGGTGGTTTCCTAACACAATCTGTTTCAGGCCGGAAACCGGCGTTTGCGCTTAACCTGCCCGTCTGCCCGGGTCAATGCGCGCTATTGATCGCATTCGGTCGACAGAATATATGTCAGGACACGTCCAGTTTCGGCAGATGCTCAATTTCTGCCATTTTGGACCTGTCTGAGGCGGAACTGTGAGCGCGACGGATAGATGGATCTGGGTTGCCGGAAGGATAATGTCGCTGTGGACAAGCGGGTTCGTGAGGCCGGTCTGAGGCCGACACGCCAGCGCATCGCGCTGGCCGATCTGCTTTTCGCCAAGGGCGACCGCCATCTTTCGGCCGAGGAACTGCACGAGGAGGCGCTTGCCGCCGGCGTGCCGGTGTCTCTGGCCACCGTCTACAATGCTCTGCACCAGTTTACCCAGGCCGGTCTTCTGCGCATCCTTGCCGTCGAGGGATCGAAGACTTATTTCGACACCAACACCTCCGATCACCATCATTTCTATATCGAGGGCGAAAACAGGATCTTCGATATCGACAGCGGCCCGGTGACGGTTTCCAACCTGCCGGAGCCGCCGGAGGGCATGGAGATCGCCAATGTCGATATCGTGGTGAGACTGCGTCCGAAACGCTGCGACTGACCGGCATCTTATGAAATTCCTGGATTTGACGCTCCGGCTCGAATGGGTCGCCGTCGCGGTGGCGGCTCTTGTCTTCTATGCAATCGCCGGTGTTTCCTGGTGGCTGTTTGCCGTGCTCATTCTGGCGCCCGACCTGTCGATGCTGGGTTACATCGCCGGGCCGCGCGTCGGGGCCGTCGCCTACAACGCCTTGCACATACTGATCTTCCCCGTTCTGCTGGCGCTTGTCGGCAGCGTCTTTGACAATGCAATGGCGGTAGCTGTCGCGCTGATCTGGATCGCCCACATCGCCATCGACCGCGCTCTGGGCTATGGTTTGAAGCTGTCAAGCAGTTTCCAGGATACCCATCTCGGCCGCATCGGCCGCTAAACCATCCCCGAACCGAAGATCAGCGAAACAAATGCCGGATCCGGTGCTTGCAGCGCTGGCCCGACCTGCGGTTCGGAAAGTCAGTTCTTGACCTTTTCGCCGGGATAGGCACCCCAGACCAGCGACTGCGCGAGCCAGCCAGTATGGCCGTCGAAGGTCATTTCGCACCACTGGCCATCGCAGGACTTGATCGTGCCCATCACCCCCGGTTCGAGGATCGCGATGACGCCTGCGTCTTTTGCCGGGTCGTCAAGGAGGTTGACGCGAGCGTCCTTGCCGCGCTGCCAGGGGGCGACGATCGCCGTGCGACGGCCCGAAAGCAGCGACTGATTGATCCAGCCTTCCGAGCCGTCGGCATCACGCACACGGCGCCACGTATCGAACTCCTGGATGATCTCCATCGGCAGGCCTGGCTTCATATACATCCAGTCGACGGAATAATTGACGCCCGGCCCAACGCGCGAGTTGACGCGGCCGGATTTCAGGCTGACGAAGCGCGGCAGCGGCAAGCCGCTTGGTCCGAGCGTGATGCTCTGGGCGGGTGCGGCGGCACTTTGCGCCATCACCAGTGGGCTATGGATGAGAGCGCCGAGGAATGCTGCACTGAGGGTCAGGCGGAGCGACGCGAAACCAGACACTTTCGTTCCTTTCGGCACCGGCCCATCGGCCTTCGCCCCTTTTTCTTTGTCTTCGGCGGAACCGCTTGTTACATGAATGACCGGTACCGCGATCGGCTCTCAGTTTCGCCGTTCTTGGTTAAAGAGGTCTCAACGAGATCGGGTTCGAGGAAAACAATGGCAGGCAAAAAGAAGCCCCTCGTCGTCATCACGCGCAAATTGCCCGACCCGGTCGAGACCCGCATGCGCGAGTTGTTCGACGCCCGCTTGAATGTGGAGGACAGGCCGATGACGCAGCCGGAACTGGTGGCTGCGGTCAAGGAGGCCGATGTGCTGGTGCCGACCGTCACCGATAATATCGACGCGGCGCTGATTGCCCAGGCCGGCGACAACCTCAAGCTGATCGCCAATTTCGGCAATGGGGTAGACAAGATCGACGTTGCGGCAGCGGCCAAGAAAGGCATCACCGTGACCAACACGCCGAACGTGCTGACCGAAGATACGGCCGACATGACCATGGCGCTGATGCTGGCCGTACCGCGGCGGCTGGCCGAAGGCGCCAACGTGCTGACCGGCGATAAGAAATGGGCGGGCTGGTCGCCGACCTGGATGCTCGGCCGGCGCATTTGGGGCAAACGGCTCGGCATTGTCGGCATGGGTCGCATCGGCACCGCCGTCGCCAGGCGTGCCAAGGCGTTTGGCCTCTCGATCCACTACCACAACCGCCACCGCGTACTGCCGGCAATCGAGGACGAGTTGGAAGCCACGTATTGGGAAAGCCTTGACCAGATGCTCGCCCGCATGGACATTATCTCGGTCAATTGTCCATCGACACCGGCAACCTTCCACCTGCTTTCGGCGCGGCGGCTGGCGCTTCTGCAACCGTCAGCTTACATAGTCAACACCGCGCGCGGCGATATTATCGATGAGGAATCGCTGGTCAAGCTCATCCATGACGGCAAGATCGCCGGCGCCGGCCTCGACGTCTACGAGCACGAGCCGGCGCTGAACAGCAAGCTGCTGAAACTCGCCCACAAAGGCAAGGTCGTGCTGTTGCCGCATATGGGCTCGGCGACGCTCGAAGGCCGTATCGACATGGGCGAGAAGGTAATCATCAACATCCGCGCCTTCTTCGACGGTCATCGCCCGCCCGACCGCGTGCTGCCGCTGCGGGCGTGACCGGCCATCGTGGCAGCGAATTCTGGTCGCGGCAGCTGCCTGCTCGCTTTTGGATAGCGTTTGCTTACAAAAGCACCTTGCGCATGGTGATTGAGGTCGGCCGGTCGTAACCTTTGTGTGCTGTCCGTTCGGTTTCGCGAAAGCCGAGGCGGGCGAAGGCAGCGTGGTTTCCAGTCAGTTCGACCCGGGTCTGGAGCTCGATGGCGGTCCTGTTGCGGCTGCGGGCAAGATCTTCGACGGCCTGCATCAGCTGTTTTCCGACGCCTTGTCCCTGAAGCGTCGGCTCGACCGCGAGCTTTCCAATATAGAGGTCGTCTGCGCGCTTCAGGACGAAGACGCAACCGACGATCTCGTTTCCCTTCAGTGCCAGGAATGCTGTCTCCTCCAGCGCTCTAGCCCTGAGATTTTCAACGGTGAGCCGATGCGCCGAGGACGGCGGGTCAATAACCTCGTCCATAAAGGCGAAGGCGCGCATGACCAGCGCCAGCACCTCGTCCCAACGGTCGAAATCGGCCGCAAGCTGCACGATGGAAACGTCGGCAGGCAGGCTCATGGGCTGGTTCGCTTGTAGCGGATCGTGTCGAAGCGTGCCGCCAGCGCATCGTAGAGCAGCAGTCGTCCGACCAGCGGCTCGCCAATCCCGGTGATCAGCTTGATCGCTTCCATGGCTTGCAGCGTGCCGATGACCCCGGTCAGCGCGCCGACAATGCCGGCCACCGCGCAGGATGGCACAAGTCCCGGCGGCGGCGCCTCGGGAAAGAGATCGCGGTAGCTTGGGTTCAACTTGCCGTCCGGGCCGGTTTCGAATGGCTTCAGTACGGTGACCGAGCCGTCGAAGCGGCCAACGGCGGCATGCACGAGCGGCCGGCTTTCCGCGGCGCAGGCGTCGGCCACCGCGTAGCGTGTCTCGAAATTGTCGGAGCCGTCAACGACGATGTCATAACGGGCAATGAGGGTAGGGGCGTTGTCGACGGTCAGCCTGAAATTGTGCTCTTCCACGACGACGTTTGGATTGATGCGGATGATCGCCGCTCTGGCACTGTCGGTTTTTGCCATGCCGACCATGTCCGTGCCGTGGATCACTTGTCGTTGCAGGTTGGAAAGCGAAACGATGTCGTCGTCGACGATACCGAGAGTGCCAATCCCTGCGGCGGCGAGATATTCGAGCACAGGCGCTCCCAATCCGCCGGCGCCAATGACGAGCACCCGCGCCCGCTTCAGCCGCTGCTGGCCGGCGCCGCCGATCTCGGGCAGCACGATGTGGCGGGCGTAGCGTTCGAGCTCTTCATCGGTGAGGGCGGCTGTGATCATCGCCGGACCATATAGCGGAGGAAAAAGCTTGTCAGGTATCAATGCATGCCGCTCAGAAGTGCGCCATGAACCAAGTTCAAATGGTCGGCCTGACCGTGCCGTGATCGACGGTCAGGAATTGCGCGCGTCCCTTGAGGCTGTCAAACAACGCGGCATCGGTCCCGGTCATGAAGGCCTGGCAGTTTAGTTCCTCCAGGATCGAGAACAAGGCCGCCCGTCGACCGCCGTCGAGATGGGCGGCGATCTCGTCGAGCAGCAGGATCGGTGTCATGCCCGACATCTCACCGGTTAGCCGCGCATGCGACAAGACAATGCCGACCAGCAGCGCCTTCTGCTCGCCGGTCGAACAGAGCTCGGCCGGCATCGCCTTGGGCCGGTGGCGCACCACGAGGTCGGAACGGTGCGGGCCGTCGAGCGTGCGTCCGGCGGTGCGGTCGCGGTCGCGCCCCTGGGCAAGCGCACGACGGAACCGTTCCTCTACGTCGACGGCCGGCAAAATACCGAGTTCGCCTTCCAGTTCGCCAGAGATGCCGATGTCGGCTTGCGGAAACGGTCCGTCGCCGGGCAGCCGGTCGATCATGGCGGCGAGCAGGCGCACCAGTTCGGCACGCGCCGCGGCAATCGCCACGCCGGTCTCGGCCATTTGCATCTCGATCGCATCGAACCAGGCACCGTCGCGTGAACCGTCGGCGAGCAGTCTGTTGCGGCCGCGCATTGCCTTTTCGTAGTCAAGCGCGCGCTGGCCGTGGCCAGGATCGATCGCCAGCACCAGCCGGTCTAGGAAGCGCCGGCGGTCGGCAGCCGGCCCGGGGAACAGGCCGTCCATGGCCGGTGTCAGCCAGACCACGCGCAGCCATTCCAGCATGTCTTCGGCTGAGCGTGCCGCCGCGCCGTTGATCCGCACCCGCCGGCCGGCTTCGCCGTCGCTGCCCGATATTCCGGTACCGATCTCGACCTGGCCTTCCGGCCCGTCAAGCCGGGCATGCAGCGCAAAGCCACCGTCGCCGCCTTCGCGCGCCACCTCGGAATAGGGTGCGCGGCGCAGGCCGCGGCCCGGCGTGAGCAGCGAGATCGCTTCAAGCAGATTGGTCTTGCCGGCGCCATTGTCGCCGGAGAAAACGACAGCGCCGGGATCAAGGTCGATTGCCAACGCCGCATAGTTGCGGAAATTCGTAAGTATGAGCTTACTTATGTACGTCTGCTGCGGTTTTGCAGATCTGGTCACGACAGCAAGATGGCCCCGTTCGGGCCCTACACCCGCATCGGCATCAGCACGTAGAGCGCGGTCTCGTCGGCCATATCGTGGATCAGTGTCGGGGAACCGGCATCCGCCAGCATGAACTTCGCCTCCGTGCCGGTCAGTTGCGCGGCAACGTCGAGCAGGTATTTGGCGTTGAAGCCGATTTCAATCGGATCGGACGAATAGTCGGCCGCCAGTTCCTCGGTGGCACTGCCCGAATCCGGGTTGTTGACCGCAAGCGTGACCTGCCCTTCGGCGATCGAAAGCTTCACCGCCCGGCCGCGTTCGGACGAAATGGTCGAAACGCGATCGACGGCAGCGGCGAAACTCTGGCGATCGATAATCAGCTTCTTGTCGTTGCCGGTCGGAATGACGCGCTGGTAGTCCGGGAAAGTGCCGTCGATCAGCTTGGAGGTCAAGATAACGCTGCCGATGGTGAAACGGATCTTGGTGTCGGACAACTCGGTGGTGACTGCAACATCGGGATCGTCGACCAGCTTTTGCAGCTCGCTGACCGTCTTTCGCGGGATTATGACGCCGGGCATGCCCTCAGAGCCTGCCGGCGCATCGATCTCGGCGCGCGCCAGCCGGTGGCCGTCGGTCGCGACAGAGCGCAGCTTCAGCTTGCCGCCGGCCTCGTGCGTGTGCAGATAAATGCCGTTCAGATAATAGCGCGTCTCCTCGGTCGAGATGGCGAACTGGGTCTTTTCGATGAGGCCCTTTAGTCCGAAGGAATCGAGCCGGAAAATATGCGAGAACGACCCGGCTGAAAGCTCGGGAAAGTCGGACTGCGGCAGGCATTGCAGGCGGAAGCTCGAGCGCCCCGACGTCACCGTCATGGCGTTGCCGTCTTCGTCGGTCTTCAGCGCCACCTCCGCGCCGTCGGCAAGCTTGCGCACGATGTCGTAGAGCAGATGTGCCGGGACCGTCGTCGCCCCGCCACGTTCGACCTTTGCCGGCGTTGCTTCGGTCACCTCCAGGTCGAGGTCGGTCGCCTTCATTTCAAGGCTGGCCCCCTCGGCGCTGAGCAGCACGTTCGACAGGATCGGAATGGTATTGCGCCGCTCGACCACGCGGTGAACATGGTTGAGCGACTTCAGGAGATTTGACCGTTCCAGGATAACACGCATGACAAAACAGGCTCGCTTGAATGAATGAACGGGTCTCCGGCAAGCGGCGCCCCGCGAAAGGTCTGAACAGGCTCAGAATCTGCGTAAACTGACAGGAAAAACCCGGCAAACGCAAGCCCGCGCCACCGGTTCGGACCGGCTGCACGGGCTTTCCGGGGATAAAAAGGCCGGAGTCCGCGAGCCGGCGTTTTTCGGGCCGTCAGGCCTGGTCGTTGATCAGCCTTCTCAGCAATTCGAGTTCCTGCGCCAGTGTGTTGTCGGCACCGGAAAGATCCTCGATCTTGCGCACCGCATGCAGCACGGTCGTATGGTCACGACCGCCGAACCGCCGCCCGATCTCCGGCAGCGAGCGCGGCGTCATCACCTTCGACAGATACATGGCGACCTGCCGTGGCTTGACGATGGTGCGTGTGCGCCGGTTG
Source organism: Mesorhizobium sp. M0968 (assembly GCF_040319065.1). Classification (NCBI taxonomy): domain Bacteria; kingdom Pseudomonadati; phylum Pseudomonadota; class Alphaproteobacteria; order Hyphomicrobiales; family Phyllobacteriaceae; genus Mesorhizobium; species Mesorhizobium sp. M0968. The sequence continues at coordinate 17,338 of NZ_JAMYNL010000006.1, read as the reverse complement.
GACAGAAGTTCGGTCTTCGACACGTTGTAGTGGCGCGCGACGATGCGCTGGATGTCCTCGATACGCACCCGCTTGGGTTCGCCCGAACGATAGATGTGACCAAGGATCTCGTCGATGCGGTCGATGGTGATCTGCGGTTCGAAGGATTGGCGAAACAAAAGCTGGTTGAAGGCACCTTCGAGCTCGCGTCCGCTGCCGGTCACCGTGCGGGCGACGTGGTTGAGGATCTCTTCGGAAATATCGAGCGACGCATCGTCGAGCTTGGCGGTGGCAAGCCTGAGCTTGAGCATACCGATACGCATGGCGAAATCCGGGGCTGACATTTCCAGCGCGACGCCGCCGTTGAGGCGCGAGCGGACGCGTGGCTCCAGCGACTCCAATTCCGACGGCGGCCGGTCGGCAGCGACCACCACTTGCTTGGCGCTGTCGAGCAGCATGTTGATCAAATGGCAGAATTCGTGCTGGATCGACTTGCCCTGCAGGAACTGCATGTCGTCGATGATGAGGAGGTCGATGTCGCGCAGCTGTTCTTTCAGCGTCAGTGCGTTGTTGTCGCGGATCGCGGTGGCGAACCGCCACATGAAATACTCAGCCGTCAGATAGACGACCCGCGATTTCGGGTTCTGCTTCAGCGATTCTGCGGCGATCGCCTGCAACAGGTGCGTTTTGCCCAGCCCGACCGTCGCGTGAAGAAAGAGCGGATTAAAACGCACCGCGCTCGACTGCGATTCCGCGACCGCCTTGGCGGCGGCAAAAGCCACTCGGTTCGATGGTCCTTCGATGAAGGAGGTGAAAGTATAGCGTGGATCGAGTGGCGAACCGAGAACATTGTGCCGGAACTCGGTTTCTGCGGGCATCCCCGGGCGGGGTACCGGGACCCGTTCGACCCTGCTGGGGCTCGCCGTGCCCGCAGAGAGCGCGGTTTGCGTCTGTCTGGTCATCTTGCGCGCCGGGGCCACTTCTGGCTCGACGCTGTTGCGGCCCTGCCGTGTGGCGGTGCGAACCACGATCTCGATCTTGAGGATCTCCGGATCCTCGTGCTTCCACAACTCGGTGATGAGATCGAGATAGTGGCCGTTGATCCATGAACGCAGGAATGCGGTTGGCACTGAGATGCGGACAATGCCCTTAGAGGATTCAGCGACCTTCATGCGCCCGAACCAGCTCGAATAGACCTCGGTTCCCAGACGCGCCTTCAACTGGGCCTTGACCCGATCGAACTTCTGTTCAGCTTCATTGGAAGCCGCCATGTCGTTCCTTCCGATTAACGTTCCAGGAAATGGGAGGTCGCCTGTAAGCTCCCTTTCGATGCCGCCGCTCTGCATGATCGAGTTCCTTGTCTCTTGTACCTGTTTTCCGCCGGGGATGCGCCTCCTGCATCCATGTTTCCGGCGACCGTGTCTTCGCTGCGACACCATCGCCGCCGCCGGGCTGATGAATCGCCTCGTTGTCGGTCCGGCGCCGAAGAGCCGATCCGCTTTGGTCATGTTAGGGCAACAAAATGCCGTCCGGCGAAAAACCGCCGGCGCACCGTCGACCTGCCATGTACAATTACGCCAGTCCCCTACCGTATCGAAAAGACAAACCAACCCCGTCCGCGGAGTTGAATCCGCGCTGTAAACTCTGCCAATTTGAGCTGGCCGGTTTCAGGCTGGTCAAGGGCCAAGGGCCCGTCCCTTCGATGGACAGACATTACCGAAATCGCTGTGGATAGGGCAAGGCCACCCCTAACGGATTTTTAAGGAATCTGACTAGCAAGGGACGTTTCGAACGCCATGCCGCAACAGTTGATTTTGACAAAGCCATTGTGATTCAAACCCTTTTCCGGCGAATGTGAAAAAGGCCACACAACGCGAAATTTTCTGAAATAATTCACTTGACAGCCAATTGCCGCCTATCGGCCACAGCCGATGTGAACAAGCTGTGGATCACCATCGGTAAGCCTCTGAAAAAAAACAGTAATCTGTGACGCTCGGAAATTTTCGCATTGACGGTTTCGAAGGCTGCGAATATCAGCGGGTATGTATACGCCGGCAAAGCATTTCGAACTTTGAAGTGCACCCGGAGCGCCATTTTGCGGGCTTTCTTTTAAGTACTTGCCGGCAAACGAAAAAAACCCGGCGCGATTGGCCGGGTTTGAAGAAGCGCAGTTCAGGAAAAGATATATTAGGCCGACAGCACCTTGACCCGTTGGGCCAGCCGCGACACCTTGCGCGATGCCGTGTTCTTGTGCACCACGCCCTTGGTCGCGGCGCGCATCAATTCCGGCTCGGCCACCTTGAAGGCAGCCTGTGCGGCCGCCTTATCGCCGGCCGCGAGCGCCTCTTCGACCTGGCGGATGTAGGTCCGGACGCGGGAGCGGCGGTTCTTGTTGATCGCTGCGCGACGGGCGATCTTGCGCGTTGCCTTTTTGGCCGAGGAGGTATTGGCCATGGTGCCTCTCTTCTGATCTGGTGGGCGCTTGCGGGATACCGCAGGGCGCAAAAAACAAACGGGCAGCCACAGGGCCGCCTCGGTTGGTGCGGCTTATAGTTCAGCTTTTCCGGCGCGTCAACGCTGCAGCGCTTTCTTTTTGACCGGCGCCTTCGTCATCTCATCGGTTCGTGAAATTCGGCTTCCGCTTGCCGCTGAAGGCCGCCATGCCTTCCTTCTGGTCATCCAGCGCAAACAGCGAATGAAACAGCCGGCGCTCGAACCGCAGACCCTCGGTGAGCGTCGTCTCATAGGCGCGGTTGACGGCCTCCTTTGCCATCATCACCGACGGCAAGGAAAAACCAGCGATCTTGGCCGCTGCCTTAAGCGCTTCCTCGATCAACTCGCCGGCTGGCACCACGCGCGAGACAAGGCCGGAACGCTCGGCCTCGGCTGCGTCCATCATTCGACCCGTCAGGCACATATCCATCGCCTTCGACTTGCCGACAAAGCGGGTCAGGCGCTGCGATCCGCCCATGCCGGGCATGACGCCCAGCGTGATCTCGGGTTGGCCAAACTTGGCAGTGTCGGCGGCGATGATGAAGTCGCACATCATCGCCAGTTCGCAGCCGCCCCCCAGCGCATAGCCCGCCACCGCCGCGATGATCGGCTTTCGTGCCCGCGTAAATTCTTCCCAGCCGACGAAGAAATCCTGCAGATAGGCATCCACATAGGAGATGGACTGCATTTCCTTGATATCGGCACCTGCCGCGAAAGCCTTTTCCGAACCAGTGATGACCATGGCGCCGATGTCGGCATTGGCGCCCATGCTATTCACCGACGCGACCAGTTCCGCCAGCACTTGTGAATTCAGCGCGTTGAGCGCCTGCGGCCGGTTCAGCGTAATCAGCCCGACCTTGCCGCGGGTTTCGACGATGATGGTTTCATAGCCCATGCTTTGCTCCTCCTCGCTTCTGGTTCAAGCTTGACAGGCCCGGCAGTGGAAAGTCGAACGACCGCTTTGCACGATACGCTCGATGTGGCCGCCACAACCAGGCTTGGAGCAGCCTTCCCCCTCGCGATCGTAAACCGCGAAGGAATGCTGGAAATAGCCCAGTGATCCATCGGTCTGCATATGATCGCGCAACGACGAGCCGCCGGCGGCGATCGCATCGGCGACGACCGAGCGGATTGCTTCGGCCAGGCGTTCGCTCTGCTCTTTGGCTTTCTTGCCGGCTCTCGCGAGGGTGCCCGCTTCGCGCAGCGGCGACAGGCCGGCCCGCCAAAGCGCTTCCGAGACGTAGATATTGCCTAGCCCGGCAATCAGCCTCTGGTCCAGAAGTGCCGCTTTCAGCGGTGACTTGCGACCTTTCAGCAACGAAGCGAGCAGCGCGCCGTCCAGTGCGTTGCCTGTAGGCTCGACGCCTAACCCCGCCAGCATCGGATGCATGTCGGGCTCGCCTTCCGAAAACAGCATGAACCCGAAGCGGCGCGGGTCGTTGAAGATCACGCGAGAGCGGACGCCGGCAGGGGATGCGATGTCGAAGACGACGTGATCGTGAGCAGTGTTTTTCGAGCGTTCGTGGTGGAACGCGCCGGGCGTTGCGCTCTCGTCGGCTGTTTCGATGCGAAACGAACCCGACATGCCGAGATGGCAGATCAGAACCGGGCCGTTGTCCATGTGCATTGTCAGATATTTGGCACGGCGGCCGAGCGCCGCAATCGTCTTGCCGGTCAGCCGCTCGGAAAACCTCTCGGGGAACGGAAACCGCAAATCCGGCCGGCGTGCCTCGACACCGACAATGCGGGCACCTTCAAGGGCCGGCTGCAGACCGCGCCTGACTGTCTCTACCTCCGGCAGCTCAGGCATGGCCACCTATCGTGGCATGGAAGGAGGTGCCGTGACGGCCGCGCGCCAGCCCGAGATGTTCGGCCACGGTTTCGCCGATGTCGGCAAATGTTGTCCTCAGTCCGATGTCTGCGCCTTTGAAACCCGGCCGTGTCCCGATAATCGGAATACGCTCGCGCGTGTGGTCGGTGCCGCGCCACGTCGGATCATTGCCGTGATCGGCGGTCAAGATGAGCAGATCGCCTGGCCTCAGCCGTGCGAATGCCTCGGGCAGGCGCCGGTCGAAAGCTTCGAGTGCGGCGGCATATCCCGCAACGTCGCGCCGATGCCCGAACTCGGTGTCGAAGTCGACAAAGTTTGCGAAGACGAGGTCGCCGTCGCGGGCGTCTTCCATGGCACCAAGCGTTTTGTCGAACATCGCCATGTTGCCGGCAGCCTTGCGGACTTCCGAGATCCCCCGATGGGCGAAAATGTCGCCGATCTTGCCGATCGCGATAACCCGGCTGCCGCGCGCCGTCAGCCGGTCGAGCAGCGTCGGTTCCGGTGGCGGTACGGCATAGTCGCGACGATTATGCGTTCGCTCGAACGTGGCGGCGGTTTCACCGATAAACGGCCGCGCGATGACGCGGCCGATATTCAGCGGATCGACGAGGCTGCGCACCACTTTGCAGAACTCGTAAAGCCGTTCCAGGCCGAAATGAACCTCATGCGCGGCGATCTGCAGGACGGAGTCGATCGAGGTGTAGCAGATCGGCTTGCCGGTGCGGATATGGTCTTCGCCGAACCGTTCGATAATCTCGGTGCCCGGAGCATGGCAATTGCCGAGGATGCCAGGCACCTTCCCTTCACGCACCATTGCTTCGGTCAACTCGGCCGGAAAGGCGGGAATCTTGTCTGGGAAGTAACCCCAGTCGAAACGGACCGGCAGGCCGGCTATTTCCCAATGGCCCGATGGCGTATCCTTGCCGCTCGAAACCTCTTGGGCCGCGCCGTGAAAGGCAGCGGCAAGCGGTGCACTGCCGGCATTCTCAAACCTGAAACCCGTTGCCGTTGCCGCGGCCTGGCCGAGACCGAGCGCGAGCATGTTTGGTACAAGAAGGGGTCCGGCACGCAGGCCTTCGCGGTCGGCGCGGCCTTCTGCGCAGGCCCGCGCGATGTGTGCGAACGTATTGGAGCCGGTGTCGCCATAACGTTCGGCATCGGCCGCGCCGCCGATGCCGAAGGAGTCGAGGACAAAAAGGAAGGCGCGTGCCATCGAAAGGTTCATCATTGCCTGTGTGTTGGCTCAGACATAGGGTTCCGCGCCGCCATTGGCAATTCGGAAACCCAAACAGCACGGCTTGGCGTGCTGGTCCCGGAGAGACGAATCGCGGCATGGTCGATCTGCGGATGGAAATGCGCGGCGCGGAGCTCGCATGAGGCTTGCCCTGACAGCATTCGCCACCGTACTGGCTTTGCTGCTGGATGCGTCTTGCACAAACCTGGCGCGAGCCGATTGGCGCGATGTTATCGGAACGCTCCGTATCGGTATCGTCGCCGAACCGTTGCCGGTCGAGGGACTATGTGCTGGCTGCAGCCATCGTGCGTCTAGTCTCGGCCCGCAGTCGCAAGCAATAGCAACAGACCGGTTAGCGGGCTTCAGGCGTCAGCAATCGCTGCACGGAATGGTCGGGCTCCTGCGCGGCCGCAGATAATAAGTTTCCGCCATCGATATCGAATTGAAGACCGAGCTCAACCCGAACCGGCTTTGGCCGTCCGCCGACCAGGTGATGATTGGCTTGTAGGCGAGATCGCTTTCGACCCGAATGAGGAACGTGCCTTTGATCTTGAGCGCGCTCCGGACCGTCGTGGTGGAATCCTTGACCGCGTCGACGCTAGAGACGCCATCGACCAGCTTGCGCGACCACACGACCAGGACTTTCGGCGTCGTCTCGTTCGTCACCTGTATCGCCGTGATAATGATCTTCGGTTTCGAGCGGTTGTAGGGCTGGAGCGTGGAACTGCCGATCGCCATGATGGCATCGACATCGGCCGCCTTGACGGTCTGCTGCTGCGTGACGAGGTCCGCTACCATGCTGCCGATGCGGCTGACCTTCTTGCTGGTCTCGATGGCTTGCGAGGCCTCCATTGTCATAAAGTACATGATCAACAGGATAGGCACGATGAGGGCAAACTCGACAGCCGCAATACCGCGGCGGTCCGAGCAAAGCCGGACTGCTCTTGTACAAATCCCTGCGATGCCCAGCTGTGCCCCCGCACGAATCATGGCTTTGCCCTTTTCAAGCGACTACGTGGTTCAGTTGTCGAACGGCTCGTTCTGCCAAGTGATCGAAGCAAAATGCAGCGTTTTGCCGTCCTTCAGGTTGGCCATCGATTTGGCCATGAAGTCGGTCATCACCGGCCATTTGTAAAAAACACGCAGCATGTTTCTCGACTCCGCCAGGCCAGGTGCGACGGTGAAGGTCTGTGTGCTCGTGCCTTTGGTCAGCACGACGTCGCCATCCTGGATCTTGAAACCGGCCAGCGCCGCATCGGCGAAGGTCGGATATTCGCGCAAGTCCACCAGCAATCCGGGACAGGTCTTGGCGACCATGATCTCCAATTTGGTGCAGATCATATCCCGCAGCTTGGTGCCGGACACATCGGTCGGTCTTAATTGGCCGGTACGCAGCTGGCGCGCGATGTCGTCGGTTGCGTTTGCCATCACTTCCTGTGCGGCAAAAGAAATGCAGCTCTCCAGGATGGCAAAGACAAGAAGCGCGAAAGGAATTGCAAGCATGGCGAATTCGATCGCCGTGCTTCCGCGGCGGTCGCCCAAAAACCGTCTTGGAGAACCTGCTCGTCCTGCCTTGCTCATGTCCGCTGCCCGCCGATGCCGCTTCTGTATCGGTCCACCCTTAGTCGGAACCGATTGAAGTCCGGTTGGAATGACCGTTAAATTCAACGGGAAGGCCTTAACCCGGCGATAACCGAAGCACGTTCCCGCCAAAGACGGAGACGTCGGCTAGCTAATGCACGGCGCTCATTTCGGCTTCAGAGGCCTTCTCGGCATCGCTCTTATACGAGCTTTCGCAATATGGCGCGCAGGACATGGTCTGTACTTCGGAACGCCGATAGATGCGCACCGACGACGCTGCCTGGCGCACGACGGTTATTTGCTCATCGACGATCGGATTGCCCTGCTGGTCGAGGACGACGAGATTGGTGACGCCAAATCCCTTGCCGGTCAGTACGATCGTCGATGCGTCCTGCACGGAGGCGTCGGCGATCGCCGGATTGCCGACGACAATCGTATCGGCGGCGCGCGACAATTTGATGATCTTTGCCTGGTTCATCGTCACCTCGATGCCGGCGCCGGCCTTGGCTGGAAAGGCGAAAGCCGCTGCGGCAAAAAGCACGGCAACTGGAAATGATGATCTCGGCCCGGCCATTGAGGCGCCCCCTGGCAAACTGTTCAACGGAACATGAACGAGATTGGTGAACCAACCGTTAAGCGGCTGGAATTCAGGATCAAGCCGGAACCGGCATTGGGTCTAGCCGGCACGGCTGAAACGTCTTTGCCGAATTGCGCCTGTTGCGCCTTTTGTCGGCCGGGGCCCTGGCGGCGGGTATTTTAGTTCTGGGTTAACCACGCAATGTCGTCGAAGCGGGAAAGGAATCGGTAAGCCTGTTTATTAAGCCGATTGAAACAGCTTCTCCTTAGATTCGCAGTATCCGATCAGCCACCAAGAGAAGTTGACGGAAGTGCTGTAACAATTGGAGTAGGAGCTCGAATGTCTAACCTCATCGCACGTTTTGTGAAGGACGAATCCGGCGCGACCGCTATCGAATACGGTCTGATCGCCGCTCTTATCGCACTCGCCATCATGGTCGGCGCCGGCCAGCTCGGCAACTCGCTGAACGCCAAGTTCACCGCCATCTCCACTAAGGTGAACGGTAGCTGACCGTAACGGGTTCGGTTGTTCTGAAATAAGGGCCGCCGCACTGGCGGCCCTTATTTAGTCCTGGTATGAATTGAAATTTGCGCCTCATCAGTCGTTAGTCGAATAGGATTGGGTTGGGGGCCAGATGCAATTGGGTCATAGGCGCGCCGATGCTTGAAGCCGTGATCTTCGTCGTATTTCCGTTCTGCATGCTTTTTGCCGCGATCTCCGACATGCTTTCGATGACGATCGCCAATCGCGTGCCGGTGTTGCTTGTGGTCGTCTTCGCCTTGGTTGCGCCTTTGACCGGTATGGACTGGGCCACCTATGGCTGGCATTTCGCCGCCGCCGGCCTGGTTCTCGCGGTGACGTTCGGCCTGTTCGCGCTGGGCGGCATGGGCGGCGGCGACGCCAAGCTTCTGGCTGCCACTGCCATGTGGATGGGACTGAACATCCATCTCATCGAATACCTCGTCGCCTCGACATTCATCGGCGGCCTGCTGACGCTAGCCATCCTCGCCTATCGAAAATCGCCGCTTGCCGCCGTCACAAGCCATAATCCGTTCCTGCGCCATTTCGCCGATGAGGCGACCGGCGTTCCGTACGGCATCGCGCTTGGCATTGGCGGTCTGCTCACCTATTCCGACTCGCCATTGATGGCCTGGGGACTTACCAGGCTGGCGGGCTGAAGTTCACTTTACGCGGTTGGCGCCGAGCAGGCGAGTTGGCCACGTTTTCCTTCGGGCCGGGCTTGTCGATCCAATTTATATAAACGTTAAATTAATCACGATCGTAAGTATAACATTAACCTTGTTTTGACGATTGCCGCTGCAAAGTCCCGCTTGGCTACGTGGTTTGCCAAGGCGAGGTTCGGACAGATGCCAGCATCCCGATTGATTATTCTGAGCGTGGCGATAGCCGCGGCCGGTGGTGCAGGCTATGTCGCGAAGAACATGGTCGTGGCTCCGCCGCCTCCGGTTGTCGATTCCGGTCCTCAGGCGCCGGCGATCGCGCTGCAGGATGTGCTTGTTCTTTCCGGCGACGTTCCGATGGGCAGTCCGCTTGAAAACAACATTTCCTGGGAGTCATGGCCGTCCGCAGGCATCAACGCAAATTTCATCACCCGCGCCGCCGAGCCTGAAGCGCTGGACAAGCTGAAGGGCGCCGTCGCTCGCGTGGCGCTCTACGCCGGCGAGCCGCTGCGGCGCTCGAAGCTGATCGGTGAAGGGCAAAGCTTCATGTCGTCGATCCTGCCCTCCGGCATGCGGGCCGTTGCCACAAGCATCTCGGCCGACACCTCGGCCGGTGGCTTTATTCTTCCCAACGATTTCGTCGACGTCATCATGACCCGCAGAGCCGATCCCGCCAACGGCGGTGGTCCGGGCTTCACGACCGAAACTATCCTGAAGAACATTCGCGTCCTGGCGATCGACCAGACCATTCAGGAGGACGAGGAAGGTAAGAAGACCAGGGTTGGCCAGACCGCCACCCTGGAACTGACGCCGCAGCAGTCCGAGATCATCACCGTCGCACAGCAGATGGCGGATCGCCTGACATTGGCGCTGCGCTCGATCAAGGACAGTCAGGACAAGAATGTGGGCGAAGCCGATTACCTGGTTTCCGGCAATGGCCGGCGCGGAACCGTGCGGTTGATCAAGTCGGGCGAAGTTTCCGAAGTGGGGGCAAGGAAATGAGGCTAAAGACCAAACTGCCGCTCATCCTGGCTGCGGCGATCGGCCTGTTTCTCCTTGGAACGAGTGCATATGGCATTGTCGATGCCAATGCGGCAGGCAATGCCAGGGTGACGGCTTCGACCGCCACCCAGCGGGTTAAGCTCGGACTGAACAAGTCGGTGGTCATCGACCTCCCGAGCGATGCCTACGACATTCTCGTCGCCAACCCCGCTGTAGCCGACGCGGTGACCCGCACCGCCAGGCGCATCTATCTGTTTGGAAAGGCGGTCGGCGAGACAAATATCTTCGTCTTTGGCCCGAATGGCGAGCAGATCGTCAGCCTTGACCTAGCGGTCGAACGTGACGTCGCCGGGCTGGAGGATTATATCAAGCGCTTCATCCCGTCATCGGAGGTCAAGGTCGAGTTGCTGAACGACAACGTCGTCCTGACCGGAACCGTGGACACTCCTCTGGACGCCAAGCGCGCGGCCGATCTGGCAACTATTTTCGTGTCCGGCGGCGAGGCAACCACGGGTCAATATTCGCAGACCGCTGCCGGCGGTTCGGCTGAAGCCGGCGTCGCGATCGATAACCCGGATGCCGAGCGCCGCGTCAGCAAGATCGTCAACCTGCTGCAGATCATCGGCGACGACCAGGTGACGCTGAAGGTGACGGTCGCGGAAGTCAGCCGCTCGGTGATGAAGCAGCTCGGCGTCAACATGGTGGGCAACGGCAGCAGCAACGGCATCAGCTGGGGCGCGGTAAGCGACAATTTCACTGGTTTGGGCAAGTCGCTGTCGAACTCGGGCCTCTCTATCGGGAGCTCGACGCTGCAGGCCTACATCAATGCCATGGAACAGTCCGGTGTCATGAAAACCCTCGCCGAACCAACATTGACGGCCGTATCCGGCGAGAAGGCGACCTTCAAGGTTGGCGGCGAATACAACATGGTGACCAGCGTTTCCCAAGCCGTATCAAACGATAACCAGACCGGTCTGAAGACGTATTCGGTCGAGAAGATCGAATACGGCATTGGCCTGGAATTCCAGCCTGTGGTGCTGTCTCCCGGCCGTATCAGCCTGAAAGTCAGAACCTCGGTTTCCGAGCCGACAACGGAGGGATCTGTGTCTTTGTCCGAAGGCGTAACGAGCCCGGGCATGAATGCCCTGTCGCTCCGCAAGCGCTTGGCCGACACAACAGTGGAACTGCCTTCGGGCGGCTCGATGATGATTGCCGGCCTTGTCCGCGATGATCTCAGGCAAGCTGTCAACGGCTTGCCCGGTCTGACAAAGATTCCAGTGCTTGGCGCGCTGTTCCGCAGTAGGGATTTCGTTCGCAACGAGACCGAGCTCGTCATCATCATTACGCCCTATCTGGTGAAGCCGGTGGCGCGCAACGATCTTGCCAAGCCGGATGACAATTTCAACGCCGCCAGCGATGGCGCCGGCATTTTCCTTGGCCGCGTCAACCGTGTCTACGGCACCATGCAGACCGACAAGCCCAACGGCCGTTACCACGGCGTTGTCGGCTTTATCTACAAGTAAGCGGGGAAGCGGTCATGTCTAAGGCAACATCGAAGGCACGGGCGATCACCGCGACGCGGTCAGTCCATTCGCGAATCTGGCGGCCGGCCGTTCCCATTATGGCGATCGCGATGGCGGCATTGCTGGCCGGCTGCGCCAATCGCGACAGCGTCACGGTGGGTGCCATACCGGACGATTATCGCACCACCCATCCGATCGTCATAGCCGAGAAGGTACAGAAGATCGACCTTCCGGTCGGCGCCGGCGACCGTGGCATGACCAGATCCCAACGTGACACGCTCCTGGGCTTCCTGGACGGATACGACAGGAGCGCGGCTCCGGTGCTGACGATCGAGATTCCGAGCGGCTCAGCCAACGAAATCGCAGCGGCCGCGGCCGGCCGCGATTTCGCCAGGCTGGCCATAGCCAGCGGCATCAGCCGGAAGCGGATCGACATGCGGTCCTATCAGTCTGTTTCGGCCGAAGCGTCTGCACCGGTTCGTGTTGCCTACGTCTCGGTGAAGGCTCAGACGGATAAATGCGGGCGCTGGCCCGAAGACCTGCTGCAGACTTCGGAAAACAAGCACTATGCCGATTTCGGCTGTTCGTATCAGAACAACCTGGCTGCCCAGATGGCCAATCCGTCCGATCTGATCGGGCCACGCAAGCCGACGCCGATCGACGCGGAAAATCGCGGCGCGGTGATCGACGTCTATCGTGACAGAGGTATTTCGGACGAATTCCTCGGCAATTCGGAAGTCGAATATTAACGAGTGTTGAGGCTCAACAAACCCTAAGCCGCGCAAGTCACGGAAAGTGATGACAATGAGCAATCTTGCCTATGACACAGAGGTACCGGGCGGCGAAACCTCGGAGCAGGATATTGCCGCGATGCAGGCGTTGCGGCCGATCCCGCGCATTTCGATCCAGGCATTTTGCGAGACCGAAGGCGTAGCCAATCCGGTCGAGCGCGCCGGCGAGGATCGCCGCATGGCCAAGGCCCATTTGAAGGTGCATATGGGGGGCATCCCCACCGCTATCGAATTCTATCAGTCGGCGCCGACGCCGAACCTGATCCTGCTTGAATCGCGCAGCGAGCCGAAGCTGTTGCTGGAACAACTCGCCCAGCTCTCCGAGCATTGCGACCCGACCTCCAAGGTGGTGGTTGTCGGCCACTACAACGATGTCGGCCTGTATCGCGAACTCATCCGTTCGGGCATTTCCGAGTATGTCATCGCGCCCGTATCGATGGCCGACATAGTCAGCGTGGTGTCTTCGATCTTCGTTGATCCGGAAGCTGAGCCGATCGGCCGCTCGATTGCCTTCATCGGCGCCAAAGGCGGCGTCGGCTCCTCGACCATAGCCCATAATGTGGCCTGGGCCATGTCGTCCCTTTTCAAATCCGAAGTGGTTGTCGCCGATCTCGACCTCGCCTTCGGAACGGCCAATATCAATTTCGACCAGGATCCGGCGCAAGGCATTGCCGAGGCAGTCTTCTCGCCGGAACGCGTCGACGAGGTCTATCTCGACCGGCTGCTCGCCCAATGCGCCGAGCACCTGTCGCTGCTTGCGGCCCCTTCGACCCTGGAGCGGGTCTACGATTTCGATCCCGACGCCTTCACCCAGCTTATCGACATAGCCCAGCGTAGCGCGCCGCTCCTCGTGCTCGATGTTCCCCACGTGTGGGCCGGCTGGACCAAGAACACGCTGGTCAAGGCCGACGAGATCGTCATCACGGCGACGCCCGAACTTGCCAATCTGCGCAACACGAAGAACCTGGTCGACATGCTGAAGCGGCTTCGTCCGAACGACCCCGCGCCAAAGCTTGTGATCAACCAGGCCGGTGTGCCGAAACGTCCTGAGATTACGCCGTCCGACTTCTCCGAATCGCTCGGCCTTTCGCCGATGTCGGTCATCCCGTTCGAGCCGCTTTTGTTCGGAAATGCTGCCAACAACGGACGTATGCTCGGTGAGATGGATGCCAAGAGTCCGGTTGTCGCCACGATCAACGAGATCGCCCATGTGCTGACAGGGCGCAGCGAAATCAAGGTGAAGAAAAAGGCTGGCCTCGGCAATCTGATCGGCAAGCTTTCGCGCAACAAGAAGTGATGCCTCAGCGGTGGAATTGGTAAGCGATCATGTTTGGTAAAAGAGGCAGCGACGACGGCAACCGGACCATTCCGGAATTCCGTCAGCCAGCACCCGCGCCTGCTGCGCCGGCGGCCGCAAACCCTGTGGAAGCGGCTGTAACTGCCAGGCCGGCGGCGCTGCCGCCATCCGGCGCGCCTGCCGCGCCGGCGGTTCGCCGTGCGGTCGAGCCGCCGCCATTGGCGCCGGAGCCGAAAAGTATCCAGCGCCAAAAGAGCGAAACCTACTACGACACCAAAAGCCAGGTCTTCGCCGCACTCATCGATACGATAGATCTGTCGCAGCTCGCCAAACTCGATCCCGAAAGCGCGCGCGAGGAAATCCGCGACATTGTCAACGACATCATCGCGATCAAGAATTTCGCGATGTCCATCGCCGAGCAGGAAGAGCTTCTCGAGGATATCTGCAACGACGTTTTGGGCTACGGGCCGCTGGAGCCACTGCTTGCCCGCGACGATATTGCCGACATCATGGTCAATGGCTCCAAGAACGTCTACATCGAAGTCAACGGCAAGGTCGAGCAGACCGGCATCCGTTTCCGCGACAACCAGCAGCTCCTCAACATCTGCCAGCGTATCGTCAGCCAGGTTGGCCGCCGCGTCGATGAATCAAGCCCGATCTGCGATGCGCGTCTTCCTGATGGCTCCCGTGTCAACGTCATCGCACCGCCCCTGGCTATCGACGGCACCGCACTTACCATCCGCAAGTTCAAGAAGGACAAGCTGACGCTCGACCAGCTGGTCAAGTTCGGCTCGATTTCTCCGCAAGGGGCCGAGATTCTCAAGATCATCGGGCGTGTCCGCTGCAACATTGTCATCTCGGGCGGTACCGGCTCAGGCAAGACGACGCTGCTCAATTGCCTGACCAACTATATCGACCGCGAAGAACGCGTCATCACCTGCGAGGACTCAGCTGAGCTGCAATTGCAGCAGCCGCATGTGGTGCGTCTCGAAACCCGTCCGCCCAACCTCGAAGGCGAGGGCGAAGTGACCATGCGCGACCTGGTCAAGAACTGTCTGCGCATGCGCCCCGAACGTATTATCGTCGGCGAAGTGCGCGGACCCGAAGTGTTCGACCTGCTGCAGGCGATGAACACCGGCCATGACGGCTCGATGGGAACGATCCACTCGAACAGCCCGCGCGAATGCCTCAACCGCATAGAGTCGATGATCGCCATGGGCGGCTACACGCTGCCGCAAAAAACCGTGCGCGAAATCGTCGTCGGCTCCGTCGACGTGATCATACAGGCTGCACGCCTGCGCGACGGATCGCGGCGTATCACCCACATCACCGAGGTGATCGGCATGGAAGGCGACGTCATCATCACCCAGGACATCGTTCTCTATAACATCAAGGGCGAGGACGCGAACGGCCGGCTGCTGGGCGAGCACGTGTCGACTGGCATCGGCCGTCCGCATTTCTGGGAGCGCGCCCGCTACTACGGTGAGGAGCAGCGCCTCGCGGTTGCGCTCGAGGCGATGGAGAAACGCGCTGATTGATCCGTCTGGAAGCGTGGGGGCCAGGGTCGATGTTCGGAATTGACGGCACCGTATTGGCATTCGTCGTGCTCGCCGGCTTCAGCGCCGGCGCGGTGGCCTATGCTTTCCTGTTCAACCGGATCAGCACCGAGAAGCAGGTCGGCAAGCGGCTTGAATCGATCAAGACCGCCGAGACGGATCGTTCCGTCGTCAAGGCGTCGCGCGATCGCGTGGCGGAAGCGGCCAAGCGTCGCAAGTCCGTCCAGGATTCGCTGAAGGATCTCGATCAAAAGCAAAAGTCCAATCAGAGCCTGGTCAAGAAGCCACCGCTGAAGATCCAAATCCGCCAGGCCGGCATGAAGATCTCGCTTGAGCGCTTCTATGTCTACTCGGCGGTCTGCGGCGTCGTATTGACGGCTCTTGTATATTTCATCGGCGCACCGTTGCTGATCTTGCCGGCTGCGCTGCTGGTCGGCGTCTTGGGTCTGCCCCGCTGGTTCGTCTCGTTTCGCCGCGCGCACCGCGTCAAGGCGTTCCTCAACGAATTTCCGAACGCGCTCGACATCATCGTGCGTGCGGTAAAATCCGGCCTGCCGCTGAACGACGCCGTGCGTCTGATCGCCAACGAATCCCCCGAGCCGGTCAAGACCGAGTTCCGCCGCATAGTCGATTCGCAGCAAATGGGTTTGTCGATCCCTGACGCGGCCATGCGCATGCCAGAAACGATGCCGTGCACCGAGGCGAGCTTCTTCGGCATCGTCATCCAGATTCAGTCTCAGGCCGGCGGCAATCTTTCCGAAGCGCTGGGCAATCTTTCGCGCGTGCTTCGCGACCGCAAGAAAATGAAAGCCAAGGTCCAGGCATTGTCCATGGAAGCCAAGGCATCCGCCGTGATCATCGGCGCGTTGCCTTTCGTCGTCGCCTTTCTCGTCTATTTGACGAGCCCGAACTACATCATGCCCCTCTTCATCACCAGCACCGGCCATCTGATCCTCGGTTGTTCCGGCATCTGGATGTCGATGGGCGTCCTGGTAATGCGCAAGATGATGAATTTCGAAGTCTAGGACTCGCTATGACCGATCACGTCATCAGAACTCTCACCGACCCGTCCCTGCTGATCGCACTGCTGGTCGGCATCGCGGTGTTTGCGACCGTCTTCACGCTGCTGCCCGCTTTTGGCGGGAACCAGCTCAAGGCGCGCATGAAATCCGTAGCGCTGGAGCGCGATGAGCTGCGCGCCAAGCAGCGCGCGCGGCTGGCAGTCGAAGCCGACCGCCGCCGCAAGGGCCTGCGCGAAGAACAGTCGGTCGGCATGCGCAATATTGTCGATCGCCTGGATCTCAGGCGTGCGCTGGCGGATGAAGGTACCTTGCAGAAATTGAAAGTGGCGGGTTTTCGCGGGCAAAATCCGCTGACGCGCTTCCTTTTCTTCCGTCTCGTCCTGCCCTTCATCGGCTTTGCATTGGCGGCGATGTATCTGTTCGTGCTCGGCGGATTGCCCGAGCAGCCGCTTTTCGTGAAGCTGTTCGTGTGCATCGTGGTAGCCTATGCGGGATTCTACGCGCCGGTGCTCTACGTCAACAACCGCGCTACCAAGCGCAAGCAATCGATTCAGATGGCGTGGCCGGACGCGCTCGACCTGTTGCTGATATGCGTCGAGTCCGGCATGTCGGTGGAAGCGGCGCTTCGCAAGGTCGCCGATGAGATCGGCGCGCAATCGGTGGCATTGGCGGAAGAATTCATCCTGACAAACGCCGAGCTTTCCTATCTGCAGGAGCGCAAGCAGGCCTACGAGAACCTTGCAAGCCGAACTGGCCTGGAATCCGTCAGGTCGGTGTCCCAGGCGTTGGTTCAGGCCGAGCGCTACGGCACGCCCGTGGCGCATGCATTGCGGGTGCTTGCCAGTGAGAGCCGCGACATGCGCATGAATGCCGCCGAGAAGAAGGCGGCCGCGCTGCCGCCGAAGCTCACCGTGCCGATGATCCTGTTCTTCCTGCCGGTGCTGTTCGCCATCATTCTGGGTCCCGCCGGCATCCAGGTGAGCCAGCGCGGCATCTTTGGCGACCAGCCGAAATCAAGCAGCGAGTAGCGCCAGCGGCGTTGCCAGAAACGCTGATACGATTCAGAGCCACGCTGCCGGTGCAGCGCGGCTCTTTGCGTTAGACATGTTGCGGAATTGGGGGGGCGGGGGGGGGGGGGGGGGGGGGGGGGGGTGGGGGGGGGGGGGGGGGGGGTGGGGGGGGGGGGGGGGGGGTGGGGCGGGGGGGGCGGGGGGGGGGGGGGGGGGCGGGGGGGGGGGGGGGGGATGTGGGTTGGGGGGGGGGGGGGGGGG